>CAZZCL010000015.1:0-44963 GCA_964652295.1 uncultured Chthoniobacterales bacterium | reverse complement strand
CCAGGGGCGACCGCAGACGGGCGCGTGGCGATTCTTGAAGGCCTCGCTGCGGGCGACCGCGCTATTGTGGCCGGGTATGAAGCCCTGAGCGAAGGGCAACCCGTGCGGATCGCTCCGGAGCGCTCCGCCGCAACCGCCGCCGGATCGTGATCGAATATCTGCTTCGTCGCGGGACCTTGCTATCGGTCGCGGTATTCATCGTGCTGATTTTTGGCATCCTGGCCGCGCTACGGATTCCCGTGCAGATGATTCCGGATCTGGAAGTGCGGACCATCGCCATTCAGACGAGTTGGCCCGGTGCAACGCCCCAGGATGTGGAACAGGAGATTCTGATTGAGCAGGAGGAATACCTCCGGAACCTGCCTAACCTGCAGCGGATGATCTCCAACGCCTCCACCGGCGAGGCAACCATTGAACTGGAGTTTCCGTTTGGCACGAACATTAACGACGCATTGATCCGCGTGAACAACGCGCTAAGCCAGGTGCCGTCCTACCCAGAGAACGTGGATGAACCTGTTTTGTTCACCGAATCCTTTTCGGCCAACGCGTTTCTTTATTACACCCTCACACCCCAGCCCGGGAATCCGCGCAGCCTGAATATGAACATGATGCGGGATTTCATCGACGACAATGTCCGCACCCGCATGGAACGGGTGCCGGGCGTCTCGCAGGTGGAACTGCGTGGGGGCGCAGAGCGGCAGGTGCAGATCTCTGTGGATCCTTCAAAGCTGGCGCAACGCGGTTTGACGCTCACCGAGGTGCGCACGGCAATCCGCGAGCGCAATCGGGACGTCTCTGCAGGCGATCTTGAGACTGGCAAGCGCCGTTATCTGCTGCGGACCATAGGCCGTTTCGATTCGGTGGAAGCGTTTGAAAACCTGATCGTAAAGCGGGACGGCGATGCAGTAACACGGCTGCGTGATGTCGCCGAGGTGCAGCTCGACCATTTTGAGATCCGATCCACGTCATACTCGGCAGGGGAACAATCCATCCTTCTGGCCGTGCGGCGTGAAACGGGTTCCAACGTTATCGCCATCCGCGATGCCATGGTCCCACTTGTGGAGGAGCTGCGGCGAGATGTCGTCGAACCCGCCGGCATGCGCATGTTACTGGTGACAGACGACGTTCTGTACGTCGAAAATTCCATCGCCAATGTGTGGCAGAATCTTGCTCTCGGCGCACTGCTTGCCAGTGCGGTCATGTTCCTCTTCCTGCGCTCGGTGTCGAGCACAGCCATCGGCATGGCCGGCATCCCCGTATGCACAATCGCGGCATTCATCGGGCTGCTGGCCGCAGGCCGTACCGTTAACGTGATCTCGCTGGCAGGAATTGCCTTTGCCATCGGCATGACGTTGGACAACACGATCGTCGTACTCGAGAACATCGAGCAGGAACGCCGGAAGGGGAAAAAGCGGTTTCACGCTGCGCTGGACGGCGTGATGGCAGTGTGGCCCGCTGTCCTGGCGTCCACGATGACGACCGTCTTCGTCTTCGCGCCGATTCTGTTCATTCAGCAGGAGGCGGGGCAATTGTACTCCGACATCGCAATCGCAATCTCGGCGGCGATCCTGATGTCCATGCTGGTCGCGGTGACTATCGTTCCCGCAGCCTGCGCCCATTTCAACGTGGGACGCTCGGAAAAAAGCCACGAGGCGTGGGCACCGTTCCGCGCGCAGATCCTCGCGAGCGTGCGGTGGGTCGTTGGCAGCCCCGTCCGGCGCGCGGCCTGCGTTGCCCTCACCGTGGGGGCGACTGTCGGCGCAATCGCGTTCCTCACGCCTCCCGCCGAATATCTTCCCGAGGGCGAGGAACCGAAGACCTTCTCGTCAATGATCCCGCCGCCGGGCTACAGCCTTGCGGCAATGGATGACATCGGACGCGAGCTTCAGGCCCAGCTCGTTCCCCATTTGAACGCCGATCCGGGGCCATTCGAGCGGGGCGAAACTCCGGTGCCTCCGCTGGAAACGCTGGTGATGCGCGTTGCACCGTCTGGATTGCGCATCATTTCCATGCCGAAAAATCCCTCCCACATTCAGGCATTGATGGATGCGTTGGACTTTCTCTTCCGGAGCTATCCGGGCATGCGCTCCTTCAGTTCCAAGGGATCAATCATAACAAGCAACGACGGCGGAACGCGCAGCGTCAACGTCGACATCGGCGGGCCGGATCTGGAATCGATCTTCAGGACAACGCTTGCCGCCTATAATCGCGCGCGCGACATCTTCCCCAACGCACAGATCGATTCCGATCCCTCATCGCTTGTCCTCGGCCAGCCGCTTGTGGAATTGCGCCCCCGCTGGGAGCGCGCCGCGGAACTCGGATTCACCGCACAGGATCTCGGCTACACGATCGCCGCGCTAACCGATGGTGCCTACGTCGATGAATTCTTTCTCGATGACGACAAAATCGATGTATTCCTCTTCAGCACCGACCGCGCGGCAGCCGAGATGGATAACATCGAGGAGTTGCCCGTGTACGCTCCGGCCGGGGGGGTCGTTCCACTTGGGGCGCTTGCCGAACCGGTGGACACCGTCGACGCCGACGCCATCCGGCGCGTGAACGGCAAACGCACAGCGACGCTTTACGTCATCCCTCCGCGGGATGTGGCGCTGGAAACTGCCGTGGCACTGGTGCGCGGGCAGGTCATCGAACGGATGCGGCTTGATGGCGAGATCCCGCAGGGTGTATCAATCGATCTCTCTGGGGCCAGCGACCAGCTTTCCGCAACCAAAGAGGCGCTTGCAGGCAATTTCGCTGTGTCGATCGCGCTATGTTATTTGTTACTCGTCGTGATTTATCGCCACTGGGGTTATCCATGGATTATTATGGCGACAGTGCCGCTTGGGATTGCCGGCGGGATCGTGGGATTATGGCTGATGAATTTGGTCGGAGGGAATGTGCTTCCGCTCGCAGGTTTACCGCCATTGAATCAGCCGTTCGACATGATTACGATGCTCGGATTTCTGATCTTGCTTGGCACTGTTGTCAACAATCCGATCCTCATCGTCGACAAAGCGCTGCACAACCGGCGTGAAGCTGGGTTGCCCGTGCTCAAAGCCGTGGAGGAAGCGGTCGAATCGCGCATCCGTCCAATCATGATGACGACGATTACGACCATCTGCGGGTTGTCACCCCTTGTTTTTATCCCGGGAGCCGGCGCCGAGCTTTATCGCGGCGTGGGCGCGATCGTGCTGTTCGGCCTGCTGTTTTCGACCGTGGTGGCGCTGACCTTTCTCCCGGCACTGCTGACCATGGTATTGAACTGGACGCGACCGAAGCTGGTAGAAGCAGGGCATACACCGCCCCGCGAGGCCGCATCGCATTCCGGGGCTCTCGAGGAAAGGTTGGAAGCGGCGTCCAAAGCCTGAGGTCCGGACGCGTATTCCCTCCAGTAATCAGCGCGATGCCGGAGACCCCCTCAGCGCAAGCGCGCTTCTTCACTGCTGCTGCAGGCTTTGATATTGGCAACCACTTGGGCGGTGTAATCGCGGGCTTTGTCGCGGATAAGACGGGCACCCCCAACGGGTGGCAGGCTGTGCAAATATCCCAGCGTGCAGTTCACGATGAGCGTTTGCCCCGTACCGACGGCGTAATGCGCCGTTGCCGCGTAGCTGGCCCGCGACGTGCGCATCCCGCCGATGCGTCCAAACTCGGTGTTTCGCTGAGTAAGCAAAATTGCCGGACTAATGTCGGATGCGACCCCTGTGAGAAGCGGTGTGGGCAGACGTGCAGCCGCCGCTCCCCGGCGATAATCGAGTGTAAAACGGGTGCTGGGCATGAACCGCAGCAGCGATCCTTTCGCATGGAAGGATCCGTCTCCACCGCACTCGACGTTCATGCCCGGCATGACACTGTTGATATAGTCGACGTCGCGAACCCGGGCTTCGCTGAAGAACTGGATTGGAACCTCGGCGATGTAGGCCACACGAGAAATCATCGCATGAAGATCTTCGCGATGCATGGCGCTCCAGATGCCGTCACGATCAAGGACTCGTAGCGCTATGAGGGCTTCCGCGGCGCGGTCGGCCCCGCCGGAAATGGAGTCCCCTGTCGCACAGAGGCCGCCCGGGTCTGTGAGCGCAAAGAAATGCTGAACGCCCCCTTTGCGCAGAAACGCTTCGTCGATCGGAAACGCCACGCCAGTCTCGGCGCGCACTTCAAGCGGACGGCTTTGCGCGAGGTGTGGTGCCGCGAGCAATCCCACAAGAATAGTTGAGAGGAGAAAAAACCCGAATTTGCGCAGCCTGCCGCGGCAGTGCGTTCGCTCCTTATATCCCGATGACGATTTCGTATTCACCGGCCAGGCATGGGTCTAACTTCAACCGGAGTAAGCAGCCTGCGCGCCTTTAAGATTTTTTTTCGCGATCCACGGCATCAATCCGCGAAGTTTGGCGCCGACTTTTTCAATGGGGTGTTTTTCTCCTGCTTTGAGCAGCGCTTTATATGTCTTGTAGCCGCCTTCGTATTCGGCGACCCAGCCCTTCGCAAATTTTCCGGTCTGAATGTCTTTCAGAGCGCGTTTCATTCGCGCTTTCACGCTGGCATCCACAATTTTCGGTCCAACGGCCACGTCACCCCATTTGGCCGTTTCAGAAATGGAAAAACGCATCCCGGCGATACCACTTTCGTTCATGAGATCGACGATCAGCTTGAGTTCATGAAGACATTCGAAGTAGGCCATCTCGGGGGAGTACCCGGCCTCGACAAGCGTTTCGAACCCAGCCTGGACCAGCGCCGAACATCCTCCGCACAACACGGCCTGTTCGCCAAACAGATCGGTTTCCGTTTCCTCTTTGAAACTGGTTTCCAACACGCCGGCACGCGTGCTGCCAATGCCTTTTGCCCACGCAAGAGCGAGGCGCTTCGCGTCTTTGCCCGGGTTTTGATGCACGGCAACCAAAGCCGGAACGCCTTTGCCTTCCTGAAACTGGCGACGCACGATGTGTCCAGGTCCTTTGGGAGCGACCATAATGACATTAACGACTTCCGGAGGGGTCACCGTACCGTAGTGAATTGAGAATCCATGCGAAAACAGGAGCGTTTTTCCCTTAGCCAGATGCGGTTCGATATCCTTCCTGAAAATGGCAGGCTGTTTTGTGTCAGGCGCAGCCACCATGATGATGTCGGCGGCTTGAACGGCTTCCGCCGTTTCCAAAACTTTAAAGCCCATGGACTCGGCCGCGGGCCAGCTTTTGCTCCCTTTATAAAGGCCGATGATCACCTTCACCCCGCTATCCTTGAGGTTCAATGCATGCGCGTGGCCCTGGGAGCCGAACCCGATTACCGCGCAAATCCTGCCTTTGAGGGGATCAAGCGTGGCGTCTTTATCTGTATGAATTTTTACTGGCATAAAACTTTGAGAACTGCGGCGGAGTTACACTGCGACAGAAACCGGTCGGAATTCCCCTTCCTTGCACCAGACCGCTCACCGGCGCAACGCGATCTTGCCCGTTCTTGCAAGATCGACCACGCCAAATGGTTCCATCAGGCGAAGGAACTTGTCCACCTTGCCTTCGTCGCCGGTTAACTCGATCGTGAGGCGTTCCGGATGCACGTCGACGATTTTTCCGCGGAAGATATCGCAGATCTGCATGAGTTCAGGTCGGGTCTTGCTGGAGGCTTTGACTTTAACAAGAACAAGTTCGCGGTCGACAAACTCCCCTTCTGCAAGATCGCTGATCTCAATGACGTCCACCAGCTTGTCCAGCTGTTTGGTAACCTGTTCGAGCACCTTGTCGTCTCCCCGCACGACGATGGTCATGCGCGAATGAGCCGGGTCGCCCGTAGGCCCGACGTTCAGGGTATCGATATTGTAGCCGCGGCCGCTGAACAAACCGGCCACGCGCGCAAGCACGCCGAAGCGGTTTTCCACAAGGACTGACAACGTATGGCGCATGAGAAGGGCGAATTTCGGGCGGCTGCCGCCCCGGTCAACCGGAAATTGCCCGTTGACCGGGGCGTCGACGTTCGGGAGCCGGCGCCCGGAGCGCGCAGCCTCATCGCGTTACGGCGCTTTCCATGCTCGCCTTTTTCACATCGGTTTGAATATGCTGACGATGTTCACCGTCTCAATTTCCCGATGCCGTCCTCACCCCGCTCATCCTGCGTGCGATTCGCGCGCCTTGCTCTCGCAGCCGCAGCCGCCGTGTCTTTTTCCACGGCAGTTTGCGCTACCGTCGATGTGGAGTTGCTCGTCGATTCCGATCCGATTGCGCCGTCGACAACGTTCGAACTGCGCTTTTCGCAACCCATGGTCTCACGCGATCTGGTTGGCTCCGTGGCTTCGCCCTCGCCATTGCTGTTCGATCCGCCGCTGCCCGGCGAATTTACATGGCTGAGCACACGAAGCGGCGTTTTCACGCCTTCAACGCCGACGACCCTCAGCACAATGTATTCGCTGTCCTTACACGAAGATCTTCGTGATGCGGCAGGCAAACCGTTGAATACCGTCGGCTTCACGCGAACCGTTTCCACCCCGGCTTTTGGCCCCACACGCATCAATGGAAAGCGCGCTCCCGGCGACAATGGCCTACCTCAACCTGAGGTGTCGGTGGCTTGGAATGCGCCGATTGACCTCGAATCAGTCTCGGGGCGGGCCTATTTCCGCTCCGAACACGGCGGAGCTGTGCCCGCCAAGGTGCGTTACGCCACACCCGCAGACTATTTTCCTTTACAACCCGAAGATCACGACTGGCAAACCCGTTGGGACCGCGCAACGGGCGGTCAACCGCCCGGCAGCGCCGTCAGTTTAGAACAGGATGAAAGCAAAAATGCGGACGCCGAGACCCAAACATTCCCCGCGCGGCTGGTTTTCGTTCCGGACGGCATTCTTGCGCCCGGCGCATCATGGCAACTGGAGATTCCGGCAGGTGCAACTGCCGCGGGTGCTGCCGATCTGCGCCTTGCCGAAGCGCTCACAGTATCTGTAGGGCGCGTAGCGCCGTTTACCGTGGAGGAGCTTCTGCCGCAGGCATTGATCCGCAGCGGACGCAGCCTGACCATCCGATTCTCCGAACCGATCGCGCCGGATATCGACGCGGAAAGTGCCGCGAAATTCGTCCGCTTCGAGCCGCCAGTGGATAATCTGTCGTTCGAAGAAGGCTGGGACCGGCTCGTGGTGCGGGGCAATTTTGAACTCGGACGCACGTACCGCGTGGAGTTCGACCCGGAAACCATCTCGCGATACGGACTGCCGCTCGCCCCCGGCGGCCCGCGGGAGTTCGTTTTTGAACCGGTAAAACCGCGTCTGTATCTGCCCACGATCGCCGAACACCAATTCGGGGGCGGACGGCGGACATTCGATGTGCTGACTGTCAATCTCAGCCGCGTGACGGTGCAAGCGCGCGCTGTATCCCGCGAGGATGTCCCCGCCGCAATCGCGGCGTTCGAGAACTATAACAAGCGCAACGAACACGGCTGGATTGAGCCGGAAGATCCCTATCAACCGCTCACGCCGGAAAATCTTCCCGGAAAACGACTCGCAGCCCGCGAGATCGACCTGCCCGATCGTCCTGTGGATGAGACGCAGACCGTGTCCCTAAATTGGGACGACTGGCTGGGCGACGATGCAGTCGGAGCGGTTTTTCTGACTGTGGACGGCGTGCCCACCTCCTCGGCGCACTCCCCGCAGGCGTGCGGAGCGCAAGCTCTCGTGCAGGTCACTGATCTCGGGGCGTTGTGGAAAGAAACCGGCGATCGCATTCATCTGGACGTTTTTTCCATGGCCACAGCTGCGCCATTGAGTGGCGTCTCAGTTCGCGCGTTGGACAAAGCGTTCGCGGAACTGGGTGCCGAAACGACCAACGCCGGCGGGGCGGTCAGCCTGCCCGCAAGTCCCGGTCTTGCGTGGATCGTTCTCGGTTCGGACGGTGACAGCCACACAATTCCACTTGGAGATTCGCGCGCATCAGAATTGCCATCCTACGGCATGGGCGTGCGCACCGGCTATCGCGAATGGGGCACGCTGGAGTCCGAGGAGCAACCGTACCGCGCGTTTCTGTTCACTGACCGCCCGTTGTACAGGCCCGGGGATACCGTTTACGCCAAAGGCTTGCTCAGACGCGCTGATGCGGAGGGGTTGGCTGTCGCAGGCGGCGTGCAGGGTGAACTTGTTCTTTCTGATCCTGAGGGCGAACGGCTTGTCGCAACGCCCGTAATCGCAAGCGAACGCGGGGCGCTCGACGCGGCTCTGGTGCTACCGCCAAGCCGACGGGGGAGGCACAACATTGTCCTGGAGTTGAACGGCGAACGCGTGTGGGATCCGGGTTTTACCGCCGAAATCCTTGTGGCCGATTTTGAACCGGACGCCTTCGAAGTGGCAGTCAGCGCCCCAAAGACTGTCTCCGGCAATGAGCCGTTCACAGCGGACATCTCGGGAAGCTATCTGTTCGGCGGCCAAATCACGACCGCCACAATTCGATGGACGCTTGAGTACGTGCCGACTTCTTTCTCCCCGGAAGGCTTTGAAGAGTGGTCGTTCGGGGCAGGCGAATCGTCCGATGAAACGCGCAAACTGACCCTGTCCGGCGAGAGCGCAGTCGAGAACGGGCGTGCAGCCCGGATTGAAGCGGAACTCCCGCCTGCCGACACGCAACCCGGCCGAGGCGTTCTGACTGTGGAAGTCACGGACATCAACCAACAGACCGTCACCCGCACCATTCCGTTTGTCCGCAAGGCGGCGCAGGATTTTCAGCTCGGACTGCCATGGCTGGAAAGCCGTGTACGCGTCGCTGGACAGCCTTTGCCAGTCCGGCCTGCTGCAGTCGGTCCCAACGGTCGCCCGCTCGGGCAGCCGCGCGAGTTCACGGCGGAATTGTTGCGCAACACATTTCGCGCGGTGCGCGTCAAAAGCGCAGGGGGAGCCGTGAGTTTCCGCACCGACAAAACGTCCGAAACCGTGGCGACCACGGCTGGACGTACCATGACACCGCAGTTCGCCAATGGCGAATGGATGGCGCCCGCGGAGTCGGCAGCACAGTTTACACCAGAACAACCCGGGCAATACACGCTGCGTGTGAGCGCGCGCGACGACGCGGGCCGCGAAGCTGTTACGGAACAGACGCTTTTCGTTTCCGGCAACGCCGACATGGCATGGGATTATCGGAACCCAGCCCAAATCGATCTCGAACCGGACCGCGCGTTGTACGCCCCGGAAGACGTCGCAAAAGTGCTGGTGAAGACACCGTTCGGGGGCCGGGCTCTCGTCAGTGTTGAGCGTGGCGGACGCGTCTTGCGCACCATGGAAACGCTGCTTGAAGGCAATACGCCGGCAATCGAAATCCCTCTTGAGCACGGCGATACGCCGAACGTGTCCGTAGCCATGGTCGTGCTACGGGGGGCCAGGGACAGCCCGCGCCACCATCCGGAGCCAGAATACCGCTTTGGGTTGTGCAACCTGCCCGTGCGCGATCCGGCAGCACCGTTGCGCGTCGACGTTTTGCCCCGCACGATGGAAGTTGAGCCTGGTCAGCCCGTGGAGATCGAAGTTGCGGTCCGCGACGGGGCCGGAGCGCCCGCAGCGGATGCGGAGGTTGCGCTGTGGGCGGTGGACGACGGGATTCTGGCCCTGACAGGTTATGAACGTCCTTCTCCCCTCGCGAAGTTTTATGACGCGGTGCCGTTGTCGGTCAGACGCGGTGTCACGCTTCTCACACTGCTTGCCGAAGATCCGGCCGAACTGGCGTTTTCCAACAAGGGCTACCTCATTGGGGGAGGCGGGCTTGAAGTGCCGGGGTTGAAGGTGCGGACGGATTTCCCCGCCACTCCGCTGTGGCAACCTGCGTTGCGCACAGACAAGCAGGGCATGCTGCTGGCGCGGCTCACGGCGCCAGATGCGTTGACGCGATATCGTGTTGTCGCGGCGGCTCATCGGGGTGCCGGACAGTTTGGTTCCGGGGAAAGCGCGTTTGTCATCCGCAAACCCCTTATGCTCCTGCCGTCCAACGGCCCCATTGCGCGGGTGGGCGATGAGATCGCCGCGCGCGCCGTGCTGCGTAATCAGACCGGGGCACGCGGAAAGTTCGATGTCACGCTGCAGCTGGATGACACCGCACAGATCGAAGACGGCGGCCAACTGGCGTCGCTGGCCGTCGAGATCGATGACGGGGCAAGCGCAGCGATCGAGTTTCCCGTGCGATTCATAAAATCCGGCGAGGCGTTGTGGCGTTGGCAGGCGGCTCCGGTGGATGCAAATCTGCAAGGGGCCGCCGGAGCCGATGCTGTCGAAACGCGAATCCGCATCGGCTACCCGGGCGTGGCTCTGCGCGAAGTCTTTATCCGCGATCTCGATACGGTACGCACGGATCTCCTTCACAATGTCAATCCCCAGATCGTGGAAGGCGAAGGCCGTTTGCGTGTGACCTTGTCCAATACGCGCCTTGCCTCGCTGGATTCTGCGGCGCGCCTCCTGCTCGAGTATCCGTACGGCTGCGCAGAGCAGACACTCTCTGCGCTACTGCCGTGGACGCTTGCATCCGACTTGCGCGAAGTCATGCCATCGCTTGCTGTAACCGATGAGGAGGCCGCTGCGACGGTGGCAAAATCAGTTGCCGACCTTGCACGGTTCCAGACCCCCTCTGGCGGCATGGCGTTCTGGCCGGGCGGATCCACGCCATCTCTTTATGCAAGCGCTTATGCCGTTGTAGTCCTGAAACTGGCCAAGGACAGCCCAGCCGCAGCCGCTCTGCCCGCGCCCGCAACCGAATCGCTGATGACGCTGTTATCCAACTCATTGCGCAATATGGATCGCGTACGGCATCCTGCCGGGTTGGAGGAACTCACACTTGCAGCCTACGGCCTCGCGCTCCACGACCGCGCCGAACCGGCTTATCACGAACGGTTGTTCGAACGCCGCAACGAATTGAACCCGGCAGCAAGGGCGTTTCTCGCCCTCGCCATGCAGGCGTCCAATGGCGATCCAGGTGTCATCCGCAAATTGCTGGACTCCAGGCAACCGGCTCCCGAAGAAGGCACATGGTATGGCGGAGCCGCCCGCGAGCGCGCTCTGGCATTGCTTGCGACCGTCGCAATCGATCAAGGCTCTGACAAAACCGGGGCGCTCGTGGCGGAGCTGCTCAGCCTGCGCTCCAACGGGGCGTGGCAAACGACGCATGATACGGCATGGGCGCTTCTCGCCCTGAGCCGATACGCCGCTGCGCGCGAGTCGAAGCGCGTCCCTGTTTCCGGAACGCTTGTTGTCAACGGCGTCGAAAATGCGTTCGCGCTCGACCAGAAAACGTTCACAAAAGCCATGAACGCATCCTTCGATGCCGAGGCCCCGCTCTCCCGGTTGGAGGTATTGAACCCCAAAGGCGCCCAGCTGTTTGGAGAAGTGCGTTTCGAAGCGCAACCGCCTTCCGGCGATCAGCCACGCCAGGACCGCGGATTCGCCGTCAGCCGCAGCTATTTTAAACTTGATTCCGGTGGTAACCCGGAACCCGCTCAGGATCTGCGCGTGGGAGATCGTGTGCTGGTGCAACTGCGCGTGTCCGCCCAGCGTCCGGCGCATTTCGTTGCAATCGACGATCCGCTTCCTGCGATGTTCGAAGCGGTGAACCCGGCGTTTACAAGCAAGGCCGTCAGCGGGGCGGACAATCTGACATCCGATTACACGGCCGACCACACCGAGATCCGCGACGATCGCGTGCTGTATTTCTGCGACCATCTCCCGGCTGGCGAACACACATTCACATATCTCGCACGAGTACGCAGCGCGGGCCGCGCGATCGCGCCACAAACCAAGGCCGAGGAAATGTATCGGCCAGAACGTTTCGGCCTGGGCGAAACGGCGTGGATCGAATCGAAGGCGGAATGAGCGGGGAACCGCCATTCAGCATCCCCCTCGCGGGCGGGATTGCGTGGCGCAGGGAATCCTGACCCCGGAGACTCTCACATGATGCCTCCTGCGATCCGGCGATCAAGACGCATAAAAACCGTGGCCCTCGCCGTTGCAGCGCTTGGCGCGCTCGCGGTCGTTGCGTTCGAAACAGCTCTGCGCCTTACCCCGCTCCCCGGAGCGTTGCTGACCGGTGCCATTCCAAGTGCCGAAATTTTCGACCGCCACGGCAATCCCTTGCGCGCATTGCTTGTCGGCGACACGCATTTCAGCACACCAATCCCCACGCTGGAAGAAGCCGGGCCATGGATTGCCGTCGCAACCGTTGCCGTGGAAGACCACCGTTTTTACTCCCACAACGGCATTGATTGGATCGCACTTGCCCGCGTGGCAACGGAGATTCTGATATCGGGCTCGCCACAGTCTGGCGCATCGACCATTACCCAGCAGGTGGTGAAGCTGACAGATCCCGGTCCGCGCACCGTCCTCCGCAAGTTCCGTGAGATGTGGCTTGCACTGGTCCTGGAACGCCGCTGGTCGAAGGAACGCATTCTCACGGCCTATCTCAACCGTGTGCACTACGGAAATCTGCGGACTGGCGTTGCCGCAGCCAGCCGGTTTTATTTTGGGAAACCGCCGTGCGACCTCAGTCCGGCGGAGGCGGCTTTGCTTGCGGGACTGCCACAGGCACCGGCAAGACTCGATCCGCTGCGGCATCGGCAGGCCGCCATGAAACGCCAGCGCAGCGTTCTCGCCCGCATGACTACCCGCGGTGCCATCGACGCTGCTGCACATCGCCGGGCAACAATCGAGGAGCTGCGTTTTACCGGACGCACATTTGCATTCGAGGCGCCGCACTTTGTCGACCTTCTATTGCGGCGCGAAGGCGCCATCCCGCCGCACGGCGGGTCGGTGAACACCACACTCGATCTCCCACTCCAACGGCATGTGGAACAGGCGTTGACCTCACAGCTGCATTCCATCGCCCAGCACGATGCAAACGCAGGCGCGGCGGTCGTCATTCATAATCCGACTGGTGAAGTGCTCGCTCTGGCAGGTTCGGGAGATTATTACGACGCAGAACGCGGCGGACAATTCAACTGCGCCTGGGCAATTCGCTCGCCGGGGTCGGCCATCAAACCGTTCACTTACATCCTTGCACTCGAAGCCGGGGCCAACCCCTCAACCATCGTGGCTGACGTGCCCACCGAGTTCCCGACGCCCACAGGATTATATCGCCCGAACAACTATAATCATCGCTACTACGGCCCAACAAGCCTGCGGACTGCTCTCGGCAATTCGTTAAACGTGGCAGCCATCCGCGCTTTGCAACTGGCAGGCGGTGAGGAAACCCTCCATCGCACCCTGCGCCAACTCGGCATTTCCACATTGGGCCATCCGGCGTCTCATTACGGTCTTGGTCTTACGCTGGGCAATGGCGAGGTTCGTCTTCTCGAGTTGGCCAACGCCTACGCCACGCTCGGGCGCATGGGTCGTCACAAACCCTTCCGTCTTTTGCTTCCCAAGCGAAACACGGAACACGACGCAGGACGCAAAGTCTTCGATCCGCGCGCCGCGTATCTTACCACTGACATGCTGTCCGACAACACAGCGCGCGTTGCGTCCTTCGGCCTTCGCTCATGGTTGCGCTTCGATTTCCCCGCCGCATGCAAAACCGGCACCAGCTCCAATTATCGCGACAACTGGTGCGTCGGCTACACACCGGAATTCACTGTGGCAGTCTGGGTGGGCAACCCGGACGGACGGCCCATGAAGAATATCACCGGCGTGACGGGCGCCGCTCCGTTGATGCATCAAGTCCTGACTCATCTGCATGCGACGCGTGGCACACCATGGTTCAAGCCGCCCCCCGGACTGAGTCGCCATCGTATTCATCCTCTAACCGGCTGCCTCGCACCCCCCGACGATGCGGATGCCCGGGAGGAACTCTGTCTCCATACCCCGCCTGCGGAACCGCGAGGGGCACGTGACAGCGATGGACGCATCCTGCTCAGCCCGGAGTACGCGGGGTGGCTGCAAAGCCCCGACAATCCGATGGGCCATCGCGTGGCGGCGCAAACCGCTCGCATCACCGCTGCCGACGCGGTGGATTTTGCCATCCTCGAACCCGTCCACGACGCTGCTTACATCTTCGATCCCGATCTGCCCTCAGCCGCCCAGCTCGTGCCGCTTCGGAGCAATGCTCCGCGTTCCGCCCCCATATCGTGGTCCTGCGAGACTCTGACTCTCTCTCCGGGCGACCAGGCCACTCCGCCCATGGCAAAACTCGTTGTCGGCCGACATCGCATCATGGCGCGCAACCCTGCAACCGGCGCTACTGCTGCGGTCGATATCGTTGTAGACCCGCTTTAACTGCGTCGCGACTGCAGATGGAGCGGTTTTACCCATCCGCTCTCCGTCAGAACGGCATCCAGGATGACGTCATGCTCTTCAACGGGCAGCTCCGGCACAATCTGACAATCGAAGGCTACACCGACCGCAGGCGCTCGTCGCGCCAGGGAACACAGCCAACGGTCGTAGTAGCCGCCGCCCCGCCCAAGGCGCCCTCCCTCCCGCGTGAAGGCGAGTCCGGGCACGAGGATAAAGTCGAGCCGGCAGGGATCTGTTTCGGGCGCTCCTGGCTCGGGCTCGAGAATGCCGAACCGCCCACTGACAGTCGTCCCGTGCGACACAGCGGAAAATACAAGGCGTTCCCCATCAACACGCGGCAGATGAATGTCAGGGCCAACGATTCCCGATGAGCGACTTACGCGCCATAACGCGCCAAGGTCAGGCTCTCCCGCAAGCGCAGCAAACGCAGCCGCATTGTGTGCCGTGACAAATACCGGCGTCTGGCGGAGCGCGCTGCAGATTGTCTCCGACGCTGCGCAGACTTCCCCGGGGGTCATCCCTGCAAGCCGCCTGCGCATCTCCCGGCGCAACGCGCGCTTTTCGAAGGGTGCATAAGGCCTCACGGCGATACGGCAAGACGATCCGGATCGTCGTCGCCTGCGAGCAGCATCCCGTTCTCTTTGTAAATCTTTAGCCGAAAATGGGTGGAAGTGGACAACACACCTTCCATGGTGCTGAGCCGTTCCGCCACGAAACGGGAGACTTCCCGCAGATTATCTCCGCGCACCACGACCAGCAGATCGTAACCGCCACTCATCAGGTAGCAGCTTAGTACCTGTTCGAATTTTGCAATGCGATGCGCAATCCGATCGAATCCCCCACCCCGCTCCGGGCGAATCCGAACTTCAATGGTTGCCGTGACTTCCCGCTCCTCGCATCGGTCGGTGTTCAGCATGGCCTGATAGCCCAGCAGAATTCCTTCCGCCTGCAACTCGGCGAGCTGCGCATCGATCTCCGCAGGTGTCGCATCCAAGTGCGCCGCCAAATCCTCGCGCGTGGCAGCGGGATTGCGCTGAAGAGCATGGAGCAGCGTACCGGTCATCGCAAAACAACCCCTCTTTTACAGCTTCTCGACAAGCTGGATGTCGTCGAGATAGAATTCCCCGCGTAACGGGGTCAGATCCGCCTCGATCTCCAGCGTGAACGGAACCCGCTTCAAATCCTGCAGATCCTTGTTCCGCAAGCGGACGTTCACACTTTTTGATACGGTAGACCATGAACCGCCGGTGCTTAGCGTTCCATCTTCAGTAATTGTCTCCTCGGCCCTGTCTTCCATAATCTCGACTCCGCGCTCGAGCTTCCGCTCACGACGCGCAAGCACCTTCGACGCCTTGATCTGAAGACTGTAAGTCGCAGTCCGCACCGACGCGCCGCGGCTGCGTATCTGGAAGCTGTACGTCTTGCTGGGTTCAACGGAACCGCTGACACCAAGTTTGACGGTGGAAAGCGCCCCGGGTATGCCGCTGTCCGGGAACTTGATGTATCGGGTTTCCGGACGGACGTAATGCACTTTAAGTGCCGATTTTCCTTCCGGAGGCTGACCCATGGCAGGGTCCTCCTCAGCCGTCACCGTCGTGGCGACGCAAAACACATTGCCCACCCGGTCAGAGAGATCAATCATCCATCCGGACGGCACCTTCATGCTGCGTCCCCACACATCCTTCCCCTTTAACTCGGTGAGCGCAGCGAATTTCGGTTCCGACCGCGTGCCCGTGTTCAGGGCGAGGGCCATGCGCCCCGTGTTTCTTCCAATAACAAGATCGAACAGTCCGTCCCCATTAAAATCTGCGGCTGCCAGAGATATCAGACCGCTTTGGCGTTGCTGCGCGCCAATGTTGATCACCGACGAAAATTTGAATTCCTCGCCGGGCTCCCATGCCGGACCAGGATGAAGATACAGGGAAAGCGATCCTTCGCGGTCTCCTGCGATAACGTCCGGATACCCGTCGCCGTTGTAATCCGCCAGCGCCGGAATGAGATGCTCTTTGCCATCCCCATAAGCAAGGTAATACCTGTCCGCAGTGGTAAATTTCGGGGCGGCACCCGGCTGATTGTTGAGAAGGAGATGGATATTGTTTGCGGAATACGTCCCCTCGCCGAGAAGCACATCCAGACGGTTATCGCCGTTCAGATCTATAATTGCAGGAGCAATGAGGTTGGCCCATAACCGGCTCTGGTCGGCGATCTGCACAACGCCTTTTGACAGCGGTTGCGGCTGGCGGAAGTCGATGGTTCGCGAGTTGCCAAAATTCTGAAGGTAAAACAGCTCTCCGGAAAAGACACCGACGAACAGGTCCAGTGCGCCTGTGCGACGCCAGTCGGCAAGCGCAAGGCGCGGCGCGTCGCGTTGAGCAAAACTCTGCGGATTTCGAGTCTGTTCGAGACTGTCGGGCATGGACAGGTACAAAGGCAGAATCTCAGCGGATGTGAACATGGGCTCCGCAGGTGTTCCGCTGTTGGGATAGAAATAGATGTAACCGGTTGGATCTCCGACAAGCAGATCGATGGTCTGGTCGCCGTTCAAATCGGCGGCCTGAACGGAGGGCGGCATTCCCACAGGACCGATGGCGGAACGTTCCGTCAGGGCCTGGACGCTATGTCTGTTTACAGACAGAAAGTCGCCGGTAGCGACGCCGTCGTAAAGGTTATCGCGGGTGAATGCCCGCTCGAAAGTGCCTCCCGGAATCAAATTTCGCGGCTGTGCAGGTCGGTTCTGAGCGTCAGCCGACAGCTGTAGCGATGCACTGAATATCGCGCCCAGAGCAAAACGAAAAGCTGCGGAATGGACCTTTGGGTAGCGGACTGGGGAGATCATGGGTGCGTTGCGGTGAAACGCGCCCTGCCGGAGTTGGACAATGCGCGTTTGAGAAAACCATGCAGCGTCATCGGCGGGACTCAACCGCTTTTTCCTTTCGGCCACCAGTTACAGCCGCGCCATCCGCTGCCGGGCAAGATCCGCCGCACGGCCGACAACCGTGCGCAATTTCGGCTCTGCGCCCAGCCTTGACTCCAGCTGCACGAGGGTGCGCACGACTTCTTCACGCGGGATTTCCGCAAGCGCGTACGCCGCGTGCTGGCGAAAGAGCAAAGGTGCCTGCGGCTCCATGATCCAGCGGGGCAACATATCGAAGGCCGTCTCCGGGAAATACCGTGCGATGCCGTAAAGCGCGTAGTGCCGAGTCGCCGGATCGCCATGCAGCAGTTCGGTTTTCCAGAAGTCCCATTCCCGATCGCTGTCGATATTATAAAACATCAGCGCCGCATCGTGAGATCGCGGATCGATCAGTGACTCAAGACGCAGCTGGGCCGAATCGAAAAGGGTTAATGCCTTCTCGGGCACGACATCCGTGACAACGATCAGGGCGACCATCAGATCCTGCGTATCCACCTTGAACGTCTTCGGCGGTGCGGGGTCCAAACGTTCGGAGGGACTGAGCTTGAATCGCGCGAGATGGGCAAGCGGCGGATCTTCCACCAAAAGCAGGACCGCTGTCTGGATGGTCTCGGGGCTGGCATCGGAATATTTGTCCAACGCAGGCCACAACCGTTCGAGAACCGGCAACCGGGTTTCAGAAGGCAGTAAAGCATATGCTCCGGGCGCATTGGATAACCGCAACGCGGAGCTGGGAATCGTAATTGCCCGCGATTCTCCCGCATCAAGTTCGACCGGCACAGTCCGGGTGGTGACCATCTGCACCACCGAGTCGGGTGTGGTGAATATTGTGCCGGCATGGATTGCCGTCCGAACCGGCTGGGGCGCCGAGTTCTGTAATCGCACGCCAAGACGCCGGACGCCGTCGCCCTCGAATGCGCCCTTCAAACCTCCGGCCCGCAGCGCTGCAATAAATTCCGTCTCCTCCGCTTCGGGAGCTGCTTCCACCTGCTGTGCAGGCTGCGGTGTTGCCCGGCCTGCGCGCAATTCGCGGCGCCCGGCATCGCTCATCTCAATCCAGATCGACGCGCCGAAAAGGCACAGCAACACAAATGCGAATGCGACAGCGAGATTCCTTGGTCCGTGGCGGCTCATGAAAGGGACAACCCTCCCAACGGTGCCTGCGTCCGAGTCCGGATGCAAGACCGCCTGGCTGCAGAACAATGCCTCCGACCCGCGGCAAAAAAATGAGCAGCCTTAAGCAATTTCCGCCGAGAAACCCGGCGCACATTCGGGCACGATGGTTCAAATCGAACTCACCGTGGAATTGCACAAAAACAGAACCGGCCGCAGCGCCATCGGCCGGTCGGCGCTGCAAGACAGCGCGATGGGCTCTGATGGTCCCCACCCCGTAACGCTCGAACTCACCGGCCCGGAGGGAGTTGTTCACAAAGGGCCCGTGCGTTCTGCCACCATTCGTCTTGCTCAGGCTGTGTCTGAGTTCGGATGCGGATGCAATTCGGAAGGATGTATGACGTCCTTTGGGCGCGGTGTCCTGACGTTTATCAAGGATGGACGCCGCAGCACATTGCGCATCGGGGAAGGCTTCGCGTCCATTCGCGCAAACCGGCTCACGATTGTGACGCAAAAAATCCTTCCTGCTTCTGCCCGACCTCGCGCGGCAGCCTGAGCAACCGACGCACACCGCCGGGACCACGACGGCATGCCGCTGGCACTGCGTCCTTCTCAGTCCTCCGGGTCGCAATCCGTTCGCAACGCAAAAGGTCGGTAGTCGGCCGGCGCGACAACGAGAGCGATCTCCCCGCGTGGAGGATGCGAGTCGAAATGCGCAGCCAACATTTGCGCGGTAGCCCTCCGCGATTCCTCATGGATCTTTGTCAGCTCCCTGCACACGCACACCAGCCTTCCGGGTTCCATCTGTGCGAGCAACGCGAGAGTTTTCACCAGCCGATGCGGCGACTCGAAAAACACGCTGGGAACTTCCGCCTCAAGCGCCCCACGCAGCGCGTTTTCTCTTCCGCCGCTTTTCGGCGGAAGAAACCCGCCGAAAAACCATTGGCTGCCGCCGAATCCGGCACAGGCAACGGCTGCCGTCGCTGCGCTCGGTCCGGGTGCGACCAACACTGGCACGCCGACCTGGTGGCAGGCCTCAACCAACCTTCGTCCGGGGTCGGAAATTCCGGGCATCCCAGCGTCACTGATGCAGGCCACGCTTTCTCCACCCTGGAGCCGTGGCAGCAGCTGCGCAGTCCGGGCCGCTTCGTTGTGCTCGTGAAAACTCAGGAGCGGCGTCTGAATTTCATAGTGCGCCAGCAACCGTTGCGCATGCCGTGTGTCTTCAGCAGCGATCACGCTTACTGAATGCAACACGTCCACCGCGCGGTATGTAATATCGCGAAGGTTTCCGATCGGCGTGGCAACAAGATGCAGGGCACCACCCGTCGTGATCGGCGCGCCACTGGATTCTGGAATGCCACGCGGGATCTACCACCCCTCGCTGATTTCGCTCGCCAAACGGACGGCAGCAATTTCGGCGGCTTTGGGGATGGCGATGCGTTCCTCCTGGTTAATATCGTTGCCCACGAAGAACGAAGTGGTGCCGCTCACACTGCCTTGTGTCAATTCCTCGTTGCTCACAAGGCTTCGCACCACGTACTCAATCGTGAGCGTGAGTTCGAATTCTTCCGTGGCACGAACGTTGTCCGCAACGGAGCGAGACGGATCGCGGTCAACAGAGACAATGGTGCCTTCCAAAACCACATCGGAATCGCCTTCGCGTCCAATGCTGTAGGTGCCATCCTGTTGCAGCTGCTTGATCACCGTATTCGTCACAAGCACCTCAACCCGCGGAAGCAGGGTCGAGTTGCGGAAGGTCGGAACGGCAATGCGTTCCACGCCATCCATATATTTCGGAGCGGGGGAACCCAAGCGGTAGCCGGCGCATCCGACAAAGACAACGGAAAGGGCGGCGACCGAAAGGACACAGGCCCAGTGGGAAGAAGAAAGGTTAAACGGCTTTTTCATTGTGGAAGAGGAGGTTCTGGTATCTCGCTGGGGCGCACGTCGTCAAGAGAAGTCCGCGGCTGTGGACGACCCGGTGAATCCTTGGCAGCAAGTTTCGGGGCAGGCGGCCCCACGTAATCAGGTCGGCTTTTCACGTTCTGCCTCGCCGGCGTCTTTGGCCGGGCCGCCAGCGCCCCCTCACCAGGACCAGGCGGCTCGGGCACATTCAACGTCTCCGCACCAACGGACTCCTCCAGTTCGGCAAGCCGCTCTTGCGAACGCTGCGCCAAGTCTGTACCGGGCCCCTCATCAATCACGGCACGATAATAAATTGCTGCGGCACGATAATTTTTCTGCCGGTCATAGAAACGCGCGATGTTGTAAGAACTCTCCGTTTGCTGTTCGTCCAGTTCGCTCACGTTTTCGCGGGCCTGCTCGATTTTCTCGCTCTCCGGATAACGAATCGAAAAATCAGTGAACACATCCTGAGCTTTTTCCGTGGCGGACTGGTCATAATCGCCTGTGCGCGAAACGGTCTGGTACACGTAGCCAATCTGGTAAAGCGCATCGTCAGCGACATCGCTGGCTGGGAACTTGTCCACCACAGCCTGGTAGGCAGCGATGGCTTCCTCCTTTTTGCCAAGCTTTTCGAGTGCCTGCCCAAGTCCGTACTGGGCGAGCGGAGCCCAGCGGGTGAACGGCCCGTTCTCGATGATCTGCTCGAACATCTCTTTCGCCTTGTTTTGCGAAGGCATAGTCGGCATACCCAACACGCGCACACGACGCCCATCGAGAAATTGGGATGCGATTTTGTACTGCAACTCGATCGCACCTTCGAAATCTGCGCTCCTCGGATAATCATCCACAATTTTCTGCGCAGATTTGAATGCGGCTTGCAGGTCGTCGCCGGAAAACTCGAGCGTGGCAAGGCGGAAAAGAGCGCGCCCGGCAGCCTCGGTTCTTTGAAATTGCTTCGATACATCCCGGTAAGCTGCCGCAGCTGCGGCAGGCTCGGCGCTTTCGCGACTCCGGATCGAATCAAACGCCGCAGCGGCCTGCGCCTGAATTTCGGGCCCGGGCGGGGCAGACGTTTCATTCCGACTGCCAAACAGCTGGGCTGAGGCCGACAAGGGAAAAAACACAGCGGCCACAATTCCCGCTGCAACGCATTGGATCGCCTTGGGTGGACGCACCATCGAAATCATGAAGCCGAGGCTAGAGGACGGTCTGCATGCCGTCAAGGGTCAGCGCTGTTATTCCACGTTTGGCGAGCTGGCCCCGAGATGCGTTTCCATAAATGCAAGGGCTTCCTGATCGGCCTCGTTCGAAATCAGCTTTTCAAACAACGCCCGCGCCCGGCTTGCATCGATTTGCGCCAGCATCCGGAGCACATCCGCGCGGTCGACTGCAGGCGCCTTTTCCAGCAGCGTTGCAACACGATCAAACGCACCGGGCTCACCGCATTTTGCCAAGGCAAGCTGCAAAACCAGCTCTGCGGGTGTCCCCGCGGTGTGGTCCAGCTGACTCCGAAACAACCCCGCACGACGTTCCTCGGCGAACTTCAACAACGCCTGCATTGATTGATAACGCACGTAGCCATCCGGATCTGCAACGGTATGCAGCAGATGAGGCACTGCCGCCGCCTCACCCAGCCGACCAAGCGCTGCGGCCGCCTCGGCGCGCACCTGCCATTCGCCATCCCGCAACGCGAGCGCCAACGAGAAAAACGACTGCGGTTCGCCAAGCCGACCCAACGCTTCGACAACCGCCACCCGCACATCCGGCGAGGGATCCTGCACCCGGCGCTCCAAAGCCGTGCGAGCCTCGCTCGCCCCAAGCAGACCAATGCAATAGGCCGCATTCCGCCGGACCCGCCCCATCGCGTAGCCCAACGCCCGATTGAGTATCTCGGTCGGCACACCCGCCTTCTCCATGTCGCGTACGGCCGATGCAGCCAGCGAAGGGGCATCCGGTGTCGGCAGAGCAAGATTTGCAAGGACACGTTTCTCGTGCGCAAACCGGTCTGAGGGCGCACTCTCAAGCGTCTCATGCGCTTCATCCAGAAGCTGCGCGATGCGTCCGGCCAACAAATCGTCCTCCAGCGCGCGCTCAGCACGCGGGCGAAAATCCAGCAGCATAACAGCCGCAGCCGCCAGGCCGGCGGCGGTGGGGATGAGCAAACGCAGCGCTGCCATACAGTATTCAGGGTTAACAGGCAAAAGGACGCGAGGGCGTTAATCGCACTCGATATCTAAAGATAGCAAAACCTTCCAATTTTCAGCAAGGGAGAAAAGACGCCTCCTCAGGCAATCATAATCACAACCGCCATCCCACAGTTCTTGACGACGTAGCGCAAAGGCGTAAGCATGCCCGATTAGAGCTATGTCAAAGCGTATTCCGCTCCTCTTCACCGCCCTCGCGATCACGACCTGTTCTGTTCCACTCCTCCCTGCCGAGGACTCGCTCCCCTATCGCCAGCGCGATTTCCGCGGCACCAGCATGCCGGGGGCAAACCTCGCAGGAGCGGATCTCACCGATGCCGGATTCGACCAGGCCAATCTGAGCAATGCAAACCTCTCCGGCGCAGAAGGACGGCGGACCCTCTTTCGCGGCGCCGACCTCTCCGGGGCAGACCTCTCCGGCGCTCAACTGCAGCGTGCTCAGTTCAGCGACGCCCGTGCCCGCGCGGCAGATTTTTCCGGCGCAGACCTCGCAGAAGCGTCCTTCGCCAATGCGGATCTGACCGGCGCGAACTTCAACCGCGCAAAACTCGATGGAACAGACTTTCGCGGTGCCAATCTGGATGGCGCCACCTTTGATCGTGCCCGATCAGGGCGCGCCATTTTCGACCGGCAGCCCGACGCGCAACCCGCACCCCCCGATGTTTCCATCTCACCGCCGCCAGCGCCTGAGCCGCCTGCTGCCGCGCAGTTGAACCCGCCTCCTCCCGCCGATGGCGCTGTCCCCGCCGCACAGCCGACAGATGAGCCGCGCCGACGCCCGTTGATCGGCCGTATTCTTTGGCCATTTGGGGGCAATTCCAACGCATCGGACGAAGATCAACCCGGACCGGACTCGCCATCCGGCGATGAACCAGATCCAGCGGCATCAGAGCCGCCAGTACCGCAGCAACCGGCCCAACAACCTGAGGTCGCCCCTCTCGAACGCACCAACGAACAAGCGCTCACTGCAGAGGACGAAGACCCTCAGCCTTCCCGTCGGCCCTTGCTCGCTCGAGTCCTCTGGCCATTCGGAGGCCGCGACAACAGCGGCGCCATCGAAGAACCCCTCTCCGAGCAACCTGCCTCCGAGGAAATCCCCGGCGAGGAAACGACCCCCGCAGGGACCCCCGATGCCGCTCCCGACGACGTTTTGCAGGCTCCGCTCCCAGCAGTGGTTCCCGTGGCGGAACCTTCCACGGATGCCACAATTTTCGTTACCACACTGGTTCAGCCAGGGGGGTTGCCAGAGCGTGGCTTGCGCCTTGAACTTTACGACATAGAGCGTGAGCGAGTTATCGACGCCGAACGCACCGACCGCGAGGGTGCAGCCCGGTTCCGCGTTCGCTCAGGCCGTTCCTACATTCTCCGGCCAATGCCGCGCGGCTCGGAGCCGGTTTCCATCGAACCGTCTGAAT
Source organism: uncultured Chthoniobacterales bacterium (assembly GCA_964652295.1). Taxonomy (GTDB): domain Bacteria; phylum Verrucomicrobiota; class Verrucomicrobiia; order Chthoniobacterales; family CALDSX01; genus CAZZCL01. Next base: position 21,185 of record CAZZCL010000015.1, on the reverse strand, counting down.
TGCAATTCCAGCTTGGACCCGAAGGTGCCGATGTGCGGTTTTCAATCCGCTACATGCCACCTGGCGGGGAACTGCGCTCGGGCATCCAGGCCAACTAATCCTGCCAAACTTCGCGGGAACGGACCAGACAGACGCTGACCGCCCGGGATTGTCCGCAAACATACTTTAGCATTGCCACGTCATACCCTTGTGGCAAACTCGCTACGTCCGTATCACGGGCCAGCCAATGGAAAACATCATTGCGTCACGAGAAGTTCACGTCGAGCGGAAGCATTTCTTTATCGATTACTGCGAAAACGAGAGAGGCCGTTTCCTCAGGGTCACCGAAGAATCGCACGGCCGCAGGAATCATGTGATTATTCCGAGCACGGGACTCGACGAATTCGTCGGCATGCTTGAAGAGGTCGTCGGAGCAATCGGCTACGAGGCGTAGTGCGGCGGCCAGCGGGGGTGGGGCCCATCCATACACCTACGGCAGGGCCTGCCCTTTGGGGTACTGATTGACAACCGCCTTTCCCACCTGCCGAATTACAGCACCAAGCCCTGTATGAAGCCGCCGAAATGCGCGGCGCGCGATCGCGTCATTATCGGCTCAGGCCGCTTTCGACAACTTAGCGTGCTTGTCTTTTAACGCAGACGCGGCTTTGTCGAACACGGCACGAAATGCGGTCTCGTCGTTGACAGCCAACTCAGCCAGCATTTTTCGGTCGACACCGATCTTCGCAGCGACAAGCCCTTCCATGAAACGGCTGTAACTTAATCCGGCCTCGCGGCACGCGGCGTTGATGCGCTGGATCCAAAGGTACCGAAATGTGCGCTTCCGCGTCTTCCGGTCGCGATACGACCAATACATGGCCTTGTACCGGGCGTCTTTGGCATAGCGAAACAGTTTGGACCGGCGGCCGCGATATCCTTTCGCGGCTTTAATCATGCGCTTGCGGCGCTTGCGGCTGGCGGGAGAATTCGTGGCGCGTGGCATGGGAGATGGGAGAAATGTGGAGGGTTAAACCTGAAGGAAAGTGGTGCGCGTTGAGTTGGAATGTGTTTCCTGCGGGATAGCTGAGGATTTAAAACGGTCTACCTATGACGACACCGCAGACCATTGACCATCAGGCAAATGGAAGGTTCTCCTTGATGCGTTTGAGATCTGTATCATGCACCAAACGGGCCTTGGCCAGCTGGCGCTTTTTTTTTGCATTCTTGGCTGCGAGCAAATGGCGTCTACCCGGCGCGGTGCGCAAGACCTTTCCCGACCCGGTAATTTTGAACCGACCGATCAACGCTTTCCTCGTCTTGTTTCTTGCAACTGACTTGGGCATAAAGAGCAAAGAGAGTACATCAGCACCGCGTATAAGCAAACAAAATTCGGTTTCGGTCTCTTGCAACTTGCACTGCGATACGCGCTGGTTTAATTTGATAATCCATCAACCTCGGGCCGTGACGGACTGCATCACGATTCACCCGTCTGAAGCGCTTTAAAGGCTGGATAGCTCAGTTGGTAGAGCAGAGGACTGAAAATCCTCGTGTCGTGGGTTCGATTCCCTCTCCAGCCACCCCTCCTCCCCAAGCCGCCAAATACCCGCAAATCCGCGGCAACCAAGCCTCCGCAGCTTTGCGTGCAAGGCGCGCGGTTTCGGACCCAACGGGATCGGAAGGCCTTGCCCCCGCCATTTCCCGCCCAGACCGCCTCACCCCCCGGCATTGCCAGCCCGCGGCCAGGGATTGACTCCGCAACGCAATCCCGCATACATCAAACCATAAAGAACTGCAGACCTCCCTGAACACCATGAAGACCAATATTGAACCCTACGCGGATTATCTGGCTGGAATGAGCGGAAAGATCCTCCTCGGATGCGACGGTTTTGTGGATGAAGTTTACGAGATCGTCGAGGAGCGAAAAAGCCTAGCCGATTTCAGCACTATAAAAGATCTCAGGGACTTCGGGGAATTGATCGTTTCCCGCGCTGGGGGTGGAGTTGGTGTGGAAATCGTTCCCAAACGCCGCTGCGAAGGAGGATTTGCAATCAATACCGGCCGCATTGCAGGGTGTCTCGGACTCAAGTCGGTCCTTCCCGGCCTGTATGGCGCGAAGGAGATCGACTCAGCCTACGAGGAGTTTACCGCGATTTGCGAACTCATCTCCCTTGGCGATCCCGCCCTGACTCTCGCTTTCGAATTCGCCAACGGAAAACTCCTGATGAGCGATCTCGGAGCGGTTTCCAACCTGAAATGGGAGGATTTTGAGACCCACTTCGGCGGGGAAAAAATCGACGCTCTGTTCTCCGACGTCGATATCATCGGCCTCGGTTACTGGTCGCTCACCGCCAACTTTGACGGCTTGTTCAATGGCTTTATGGCGCAATACAAGACACGCAGGCCGCCGCGCCGAATGTTCTTCGATTTTGCGGACATCAGGAAGAAGTCGAGGGAATCCTTCACCAAATCGCTTGAGCTGATCCGGCCGTACAACAGTAGGATTCCAATGTCGCTCAGCATGAACGAGCATGAAGGCATGGAACTCTTCTCGCGTCTTGACGTCCCATGCACCGGGGTTACACCGCAGGCAATGGCCGAGGCGCTGGCCAAAGCCCGCGAAACAATGGGTTTCGATGAATTAATCATTCATACCGCGGATTTCGCGGTGGCATCCAGTGCCAGCGAGGGCGAAGCCTGCGCAATGCAGGAGCGCCAGACCGAGGTCATCCGTCTGGCTGGCGCGGGGGACAGCTTCAACGGAGGCTTCATCTGCGCATCGCTCGGCGCTCTGCCGCTGAAGCAGCGTCTGGCGATGGGCAACGCGACGACCGCATTCTTCGTAACCCACGGCACCGGACCGGACAAGAACCAGCTCGTGGCTCAGTTGCAAACGGCTTCGGACAAATAACGGCACGACCGACGGGACAACACCCCCCAATCACGATCGACCATGAGTGCACATCATAACCTCGCTCTGCTGCATCCCGCTTCCACCGAAGGCTTCCAGGTGGTGAACCTCAAAGACAGCGACGGCAAACAGCCATGGTCGGTCCGCTCGTACGTGCTGCGCGGCGGCCTTCGGGAGGGCGTTCAGGTCGTCGAGATCGACAACGGCAGGCTTGCGTTCTCCGTCCTCCCGACCCGCGGCATGAGCATCTGGAAGGGCCATTGCGGCAAAGTTTCCCTCGGCTGGGATTCCCCGGTCAAAGATCCGGTCCACCCTGCCTTCATCAACGAACAGGAACGCGGCGGTCTCGGCTGGCTCAAGGGATTCAACGAATGGTTCGTTCGCTGCGGCCTGAACAGCATGGGAGCCCCTGGAATCGATGCCGTTTCAAATAACAGCGGCAATGAAGTCAGAGTGGCGCTCACTCTCCACGGCAAGATTGCCAATATTCCAGCCCGTTCAGTGTCCTTGAAAGTCACCGGAGGAACAATTGTTTTAAGTGGAGAAGTCGATGAAGCCATGATGTTTGGCCCCGCACTCCGCCTGACAACAGAAATCCGCACGGAATTCGGCTCGGACACCATGACCATCACCGATACCGTCACCAATCTCGGGAATAACCCGCAGGAGCATGAAATGCTCTACCACATCAACTATGGCCCAACGCTCCTTGAAGAAGGCTCCCGCGTGCTGGCGCCTTTCATTCAGGTTGCCCCCCGCGATGCCCGGTCCGTTGAGGGAATCGACACCTACGATCGATACGGCGCCCCGCAGGTTGGATTTGTCGAGCAGGTCTACAAGTATCAGCTCGTTGGAAAAGGGGACGCCGGAGAAACCCTTGCGCTGCTTCGCAACGCCGCAGGCGATCAGGCCTCCGTGCTTCGCTTCACCCTGAAAGATTTTCCCTGTTTCACCCTCTGGAAGAACACAGCCGGCAGGGCGGACGGCTGCGTCACCGGGCTGGAACCCGGCACAGCCTACCCCAACCCCCGGTCATTCGAGCGGGAAAAAGGGCGTGTCATATCCCTTGCCGGCGGCGAATCGCGCAAGACCACAATCGCCATCGCGACAGTCGACACCCGGGAAGCTGTCGAAGCCGCTGAAGCCGCAATTCGGGAACTGCAGGCAACCACAAAGACAACGGTTCACCGGAAACCCCATCCGGATTTCTCTGCCTGAGGCTTGATAACGCGGCGCTCTGCTGCCTGCATCCTCCCCCCACACCCGCTTCCGCCCCCTTAGTCACCGCCCCGTTGTGCGGCGCGCACCAGACCGCGCCCCATCCAGACCAGCAACATGGTTGCCGTGCAGCAAACGACGATGCTCGCGCCGGCTGGGGTGTCCGCATGATATGACACCAGCAATCCGAGGAGGCTTCCAAGCGCGGCAAAAGCAAACGCAATCGCCATGATCGCCGGGAGCGACGACGACACAAGGCACGCAGTGACAGGCGGTGTGATCAGTAGCGCCATTGTCAGGATGACGCCCACCGCCTGAATCCCTGCGACAATCGCAAGCGCGAGCAGAAAAAGAAGCAGATATCGCATGCTGGCAGGTTTCAGACCGATGACGCCCGCGTAGCGCGGATCGAACGTTGTCAGCTCCAACTCCTTATGGAACAGGACGAGACACAACAGAACAACAGCCGCGACGCCTCCCATCATCCAAAGATCGCCAACCCCCACCCCAAGTACGTTTCCGAAGAGCATGTGCGAAAAATCGCGAAACGAAGACCGCTGATGCATCAACAAGATCCCAAATGCAAACATGCCTGTGAAGACGACCCCAATGGCGGCGTCCTCGCGGATCTCTCCGCGCTGTGAAAGCCAGCCGATGGCCAGAGCGGTGACCATGCCCGCTCCGAGCGCTCCTGCCGCCAGATGCCACCCCGCGAAATACGCCAGAACAATCCCCGGCAACATCGTGTGCGCCATGGCATCGCCAATAAACGCCATGCGTCGGAACACAACATACACTCCCACTGTGGCGCAGCTCAGCCCGATCAAAACGACGGCAATCGCTGCGTGCCGCATGAATTGCAGCTCGAACGGTTCAGTCAGCCAGGACATGGATATTCGGGGTCCTCGTGTCGCCGTGCACACTTTGAGCAGGCAGTGGCGCGCATTCGTCGCACGCCGGATCCCCGCCGCTGTGCGCCGCATGAGTCACGCGGCCCCCGTCGAAGTGCACAACCGAATCGTACCCCGCAGCGAGACGGCCAAGCTCATGCGTCGCCATCAAAACTGTCCGCCCCATTGCGCGCAACTCCTCAAGCACGTCGAACACGGCATCGCGCGTCGCAGCATCCACAGCGTTCAGCGGCTCGTCGAACAACAGGAGATCCGCTTCCTGCGCAAGCGCGCGGGCAAGTAACGCGCGCTGTTGTTGCCCGCCCGACAGCTCTCCAATCCGCCGCCGCGCAAGATGCCCGATGCCGAGCCGCTCCAAGCTCGCATCCGCCGCACACGAATCCTCTCCCCGCGGCCCCCGGAACCATCCACGATGCACGTAACGTCCCGTAAGCGCCATACGCCGGACTGACATTGGAAACGTCCAATCCACATCTGCGCGCTGTTCCAAATACGCAACGCGATGATGGCACGCCCCAGGCGGATTTCCGTAGATGCGCACCGTCCCTGCGTAAGCTGGAAGCAATCCCGCCGCCACCTTGAGCAGCGTCGATTTCCCGGCACCGTTCGGCCCCACCAGCGCCACGCGTACTCCGGGTTCAACAGTCAAATTCACACCGCTTAACGCGTCGCTCTCCGCCCCCGGATAACGGAAGGTTACGTCGCGAAACTCCAATGCCGACGCACCACCCACAGGCTCCTTGTGGCGGCGACCGCTGTACGGCAGAAATGGAGAGCGTGGCATCCCGAATATTGCGCCGTTCCTCCTGGGAACTCTCAGCGCAAGGAACTTAATATCGCTGCGGCGTTGTGTTTCAACAAGCTTTCGTAATCCGGAGCCGGTCCGTCCGCTGCGCTCAACGTACCGGGATACAACTCCACGCCAAGGCTCACCCCGGCTTCACGCGCCACCTGCTCGGCCAGCTTGCGGTTTTCTCCAAACTCCGGAAAAACCGCCCGGACATTGTTCTCCCGCATCGTCTGCGCAAGACGCGCAACCTGCGCCGCACTCGGATCATGCGCCTCGGTGGTCATCGATTCCAACAACGTCCCGATCACCTCCAGCTCATAGCGCCGTGCAAAATAGGTCATGCTGTCGTGATAGGTAACAATGCGGCGACGCTCAGCCGGGATGGAAGCGAATTCCTTCTCCAGCTCTGCATGCAAAGCCTCAAGCCGTGCCGCGACCTTGGAAGCGCGTTCGCGATGGCTATCCGCGCCGGTGGGATCGGCCTTTGCAAAAGCCTCCCCAATCCGCCGCGCAAGCTGCGCGCCGATCAGTGGATCGTTCCAAAAATGCGGGTCGAACTCATGATGATGATGCCCGTGCCCATGATCGTGTTCGCCGTCATGATCGTGCCCGTGATCGTGATCGTGCTCAGGCCGGATGAGATCGATTCCCTCGCTGAGATCGATGCGCACGGCCTCGCTGCCGGATCCTTTCACCAGATCGTCCAACCACGGCTCGAACCCGGCGCCAATTTCCAGAATGACGCTGGCCCGCGCAACTGCGGTCGCTGCTGCGGGAGCAGGATCGAAAGTATGCGGATCGCTGCCTGCAGGAATAAGAGAGGCCACTTGGACACGATCGGCTCCGATCTTGGCCGCCAGATCGGCCACGACGGAAAACGATGCAGTCACCTGTAGCGGCGACTGCTCATGCGCCTCCTCCTCGGCGACGGTTGAAGCCGGGAACCCGGCAAAAATGGCGACGCCAAAGAAGGCAACGGCGCTGGACAGTGCGATGGAAGACGCTTTCATAAGATTTGAACGATTTAACCGGCAAGACTCCCGCCGAGCACGGCGGTAAATTGATGATACACTAATCTCATTATTACTCTGTTATGGCAAGCCGTTCCTTAACCCCTTCGTCCCATCGCCAAAACCCTGAACCGCCGGCGGATGTGGCAACACGAAAAACGCGCCAGAAAGACGCCGTCCTGGAGGCGCTTCACACTGCTGAGGGACCGCTCACTCCGCCTGCACTTCACAAAGTTGCACAACGCTATGTGCCCGGCTTGGGGATCGCCACCGTCTATAGGGCTCTGGCACGCCTTGTCGAAGACGGCCGCGCGCGCATCGTTCACATTCCCGAACACCCTCCCCGCTACGAAATAGCTCAGGGGCATCACCACCACTTTTACTGCCGCAAATGCGACCGCGTCTTCGAACTGCACGCATGCGTGCACGGCGTCGACTCACTCGCGCCCCGTGGATTCGCCGTCGATACCCACGAGATCACACTCTATGGCACCTGCAAAACCTGCCGGAAATCGCGCCGGTCCTAAAATCCGTCGTGCGATCCGCACACCCGCCCATCAAATCAGCAACGCGCCACCGTCCACGTCGATGACCGATCCGGTCACCCATCCGCATGTCATGACAAAGCGTGTGGCTGCAGCGATATCTTCCGGAGTACCGACCCGGCCTGCCGGCAACTTTGCTGCCGCCGCAGTAAACATACCTTCCCGCGCTTCTTCGGGCATCGACAGGTAAGCGGCCGTGCCTCGCGTCAATCCTGGAGAAATGACGTTTACACGCACAGGCGCCAACTCTGTGGCAAGACCTTTCGCAAGCGTTTCCACGGCGGCATTAATGGCGCCAAGCAGGCTGCTGCTGCCCGGCTTGCGGCTCAGTACGCCGCTGAACAGCGTGAGCGACCCGCCCGCCGCAATGCGGGCGTATTTCGCGCACGCCACCGGACCGAGGAATTTGCTCCGAATCGAATATAACAAGTCTTCCTCCGTAGTGGTTTTCACGGGGCCGGTTTTCACGCTACTGCCCGGTATAGCGACGTGATCTACCGATCCAACAAATTCAAAAAATGCCGCCACCGCCTGTTCGTCGGAAGAATCCAACGCCCGTGCAACCACGTTTTCACCAATTTCCGAGGCGACTCTCTGCGCAGTTTCCTCGCTCCTTGAGGTAAGCGTTACTGCCGCGCCCTCCCCGGCAGCCATCCGCGCGATGCTAAGACCCATGCCCGCACTGCCCCCTACCACCACCACGCGCTTATTGTGAAGAATCATAGCTCGTTCTACGGGGCAGGTGGATTCTCGGGATGAGCGGGGGACGGCGGTTCCAACAGCCCTTCTCCAACCACTTCGCGCGATTTTTTCCTCCGTAAGAACCGCATCACAATCATCGCAAGCAGAATCAGGCCAACTGCGGCAAGCGCCACCCCCATTTGCCCTTCAAGCAATGCCCCTCCCAACACAACAAACCCAAACGTGAACACGGCGCTCGAAGCAGTCGAGATTAGTATGTACGGCAGGAATGGCACACGCAAAAACCCGAGGATGATGTTTTGCAAAAACAGCGGAAACCCCGGCGTAATGCGGCACACCACGGTCAGCGGGATCAGGGCCGCCCGGTCTTCAACCCTGGGAAGACGCACATCGAACTTCGCCAATAGCCATTGAGCAAAGCGATGTCCTGGGTACGCAGCGAGCCACCACATGGCGGCCATGTTCGCCAGCGTGGCGGAGAGCGCATAGAAAAATGCAGGGGCTGCCCCCCACAACGGCTTGAACACGGCGCCAACGGCCAGCAGCATGGGGCTTACGGGAACGGGAAACGTAGGAAGCACAACGATTGCCAGCCACAAAAGGATCGGTTTGTCGCGGATGCCATCCAGCAGCAGGTCGAGCTGCGCCCGGAGCATGGCCGGCGTAACGCCCATCTTCCACGCGGCATACAGCCCGGCCAATCCCACTGCCGCGACAACGGCGCACATTACCCAGAACAGCGGTTTTTTCACCCAGATAACAAGACGCTGCCGGATCGCTTTCATTCGCGAACGCATACAACGGGCGGGACAATGCGGCGTCAAGCGTCACCTTGCAGGTTGACGCAATCCCGGTTTTGTTCACAATAGCATTCGTTCATGAGCGCTCCAAGATTTGCTGATGCCTCCGGCAAACCTGCCCGGACTGCCAAACGCAAAATCGGCGCGGCGTCAGGAGCCACCGAAGGGAAAGCTGTATCCTCAAACTCAGCCAAAGCCGTTCTTATGCTGGACGGCTCGCAAGGCACTCCCAAAGATCTTTTATCCCGCCTCGATCAGGCACAGGATCTCGACGAACGCATCTATAAGGAGACCCTGCGCGATTGTCAGATGCGGCTGCTCTGCCTTCAACGTGCGTTTGGCGAAGACAAAAAACGCGGGCTTATCATGGTCGTCGAAGGGCCCGACGCCGCCGGGAAAGGCGGAGTCATCAAACGCGCCACCGAAAAGCTCGATCCCCGCACGTTGCGCGTTTATTCCACCATCAAACCAACTGCCGAAGAATATGCCCGCCACTACATGTGGCGGTTTTGGACCAAGATCCCCCGCTACGGCGAGTTCGCGATCTTCGACCGTTCCTGGTACGGGCGCGTGCTCGTCGAGCGTGTCGAGGGATTCGCGACCGAACAGGAATGGAAACGTGCCTACAACGAAATTAACGAGTTTGAACGCCAGCTTACCGACGATGGCACCGTTGTTATCAAGCTCTGGCTTCAGATCTCCAAGGACGAACAACTGATGCGTTTTAAACGCCGCTCCGCCGACCCTCTCAAGCACTGGAAGATCAGTGCTGAAGATTGGCGCAACCGCCGCAAATGGGACGAACACATCGCTGCGGCTGAAGATATGTTTGCGAAAACCTCCACGCCTGAAGCTCCATGGCACGTGGTTCCCTCCAATTCCAAGTGGTACGCACGCCTCCAAACGCTGCGCATTGTGATTCGGTCTCTCGAAAAAGCCGGAGTGAAAATCTGACGCCGCCGCCCCCCGCCAAGCCAAACGGGTCGCCCGCCGAGATCCACACGCTTCCTCTCACGGGGCGCGCTCTTCTCACCGCGGGTGTCAGCGTCCAGAAAGCGTGGCTGGCCACCCTGCGCATCCGCGTTGAGATTCCGGATGTCGTCCGCAGCGAAAACAACGCATCCCCGGGTATCTTTCTCTTGTGGCACAACTGCATCTTTGCCGCGCCGCGAATGATTCGCCATTTCCCCGCGAGACCGGGATGCGTCCTCACAAGTGCCAGCCGCGACGGCGCATGGATCGCCGCAGCGATCGCCCGCTTTGGCCTCCACAGCGTCCGCGGATCCAGCTCCCGGCGCGGCTCCCGCGCACTGCGGGAATTGCTCGAATGCTTGCGCGAGGGATGGAACGTGGCCATCACTCCGGACGGACCGCGCGGACCGCGCTATGTCCTCGGCCCGGGAGCCCTTGCTCTCGCCCAGCTCTCCAGCTGCCCCATTCATCCCGTCCACTTTGCATACACCCGCTCTTGGCGGCTGCGCAGTTGGGATCGCTTTCACATACCCCATCCGTTCAGCAGGGTCTCCATCGCTTTCGGCGGCCCGATTTCCATTCCTCAAACCCCGCGCCCCGAGGCTTTCGAGCTTGAACGTCTGCGAGTCGAGAACGCGTTACGCAGCCGTCTGCCGGCAGGCGAACTCCCCGTCTGAGTTTCCGTCGCAAATCGGAGGCGGCCACCCTCGCCGACCCTTGCCATTTGCCGCTTCAATCCGCCCCACGCAAAGCCGCCTCCGTGCGCTCTTCCACAACGAACGCGCTGTAAAAAAACGCCTTATCCCTCCAGTGCAATCGCTCCGCCAGCTCAGACAATGGACGTAACACTTCCGACAACCTTTCGGGCCGCCGCCGCGGCGCAAGCATGTTCCAATAGGCTAGGCGCGCTTCGGGGACTGATGCCGCCGCAATCCGTTCCAAAAGCCTCCCGGCAGACTCTTCGCTCATGTATTCGAAAACATCGCTCAGATTCCATTTTGCCACGGCACTGCCTCTGCCTCGCTCGTCGCTCGTAAACCGTTCAAGACTTTCCTGCCGCAATTCCAGACGCCCGAGATTCGTCCTGATCGCGTCGAAATTTTCTTCCCGCAACGCGTGTGGCAGCGCCGACACATGCCGTCCGGTGAGAACCCATTGCAGGTAAGGATTGCACGATGGATCGAGTTCGACCAGTGCGTGCCGCGTCCGCTCCAAGATCCGCGAGGAAACGATGCCGTCCACGTACCGAAAAAACGACGGATCCCGCCCCAGCGCACCCATGACGCGCCGCGAGAAAAAGACGTGGAACAACGCGCGCCACCGCCGGGTGTTCCATCGATTCTCGTAAAACTCAAGCCGCCCAGCTGCCGACCGGCTTTCCAACAGCTCCTGCACCCTGCGGCGGCAATGCACCAGCGGCAGTACAAAGCGGCGAAAGATCGCGAAATACCGTTCGAACTTCCCGGCGGCCCCGGCTCCGCCGCGAATCGCCCGCGGGTGGCGATCCCAGAAATCCCGCGCCTGCCCCGTCATCAAAGACCGACAGCGTTCATACAATGCCAGACGCCGCGCAGAAGGACGCGAGCCGATAAGCTCCAGCAATTCCCCATGGTCAAGAGCCCGATAGGCCGCTTCACGCAGCATCACACACGCCAGCTGCGCCGGATTCAAATCCACGGCAATCACACGCCGCGGCCCACGGCTCAACAGCGAAAAGACGTTGTCTCCAGCGGATGCCACACTCACGCACACATCCTGAGGCCCGGGGCTTAATGCCTCCAACAACACGTCGGCGTCCTCCCAAACCTGCGCATAACGGATTCGCGAGAAATCCGCCCGACGAGCAGCCTCCGCGGTTGTTGCCAGCTTCATACGGGGCGCAGCATGGCCCGACGTCCAAGCCCGCGCCACTGCATCATTTCCCGACGCTTGCGATTTCTCGCGAGGCGTCTAGGATCGTCGTCGTAAAGCAGCTTTTCCAGGCAATCGTCTTGCCCACACAGCGGCAACTCTGTTCCGCCCGCAATCCACACTTCATGCGTTTATGAGCGATACAGACAGCGATATCGGTTTGATCGGCCTTGCCGTCATGGGCCAGAATCTCGTCCTCAACATGGAGCGCAATGGGTTCACCGTCGCGGTCTACAATCGCACTGCTGAAACCACCGAAAAGTTTCTGGCGGCCAACCCCGGCAAAAATCTTCGTGGCGCGTCCACGGTGGAAGATTTCGTAAAGCGCCTCAAGTCGCCGCGCAAAATCATGATCATGGTCAAAGCGGGCGCGCCCGTGGATGCGGTCATCGATTCTCTCCTCCCACTGCTCGATCCGGGCGATCTGATTGTCGACGGCGGCAACTCGCTTTATACGGACACCCAGCGTCGTGCTGCCGCCCTGGAAGCCCGCGGTCTCAACTATCTCGGCACAGGCGTATCCGGTGGTGAAGAAGGTGCCCTCAACGGACCGTCGATCATGCCTGGCGGCACCCGCGCCGCATGGGATCTTGTCGAGCCCATCTTTACAAAAATCGCCGCCGAGGTGGATGGCGAACCCTGTTGCCGCTACATCGGGCCGGGCGGCAGCGGGCACTACGTCAAAATGGTGCATAACGGGATCGAGTATGGCGATATGCAGCTGATCTGCGAAGTCTATGCCATCCTCAGCAAAGTGCTCGGCCTGAAGCCGCAGGAGTTTGCCGGAGTCTTCGCCGACTGGAATCGCGGTGAACTCAACAGTTATCTCATCGAAATCACCGCTGACATCTTCACAAAAACCGACCCGGAAACAGGCCAACCCCTTGTCGATATCATCCTCGACAAAGCCGGTCAAAAGGGCACCGGAAAATGGACGCTGCAATCCGCGCTGGAACTCGGCGTGGTCGCATCCACCATGGCTGCCGCAGTCGATGCCCGCATCGTTTCATCCCTGAAGGACGACCGTGTGGCCGCCTCCAAAATTCTGCCTAAACGCGCGCCCTCCACATTCGAAGGCAACCGTCAGCACCTCATTGATTCGGTGCGCGACGCGTTATACGCATCCAAAATCGTCTCCTACGCCCAGGGACTCAGTCTCATGGACGCCGCCTCGAAAGAAAACGGTTGGAACCTGAATTTCGCGGATATCGCAACCATCTGGCGTGGTGGCTGCATTATCCGAGCCGTGTTTTTGCATCGCATCGCAGAGGCGTACGAAGCAGATCCGACACTCAAAAATCTGCTCCTCGCCCCCTTCTTCACCAATGTCCTCGAGAAAACCGAAGCCAACTGGCGTTATGCGGTCGCTCGCGCAATCGAAGCCGGCATCCCCGTCCCCGCGTTCTCCGCTTCGCTTGCTTACTTCGACAGCGCCCGCTCCGACCGTCTCCCCGCGAATCTTCTCCAGGCCCAGCGCGACTATTTCGGGGCGCACACCTACGAACGGGTCGACAAACCCGGGTCTTTTCATACAGACTGGACCGACGCTTGATCGATGGTACTCTTCCTATACGTGAGATCATGCGTCTCCTCCGACGCACGGACAGCGAGGATGAAGTTTGTGCGGGGTGTAGCTTAGCTTGGTAGAGCGCCTGCTTTGGGAGCAGGAGGCCGTCGGTTCAAATCCGGCCACCCCGACCAGCTCAGAAAATTCAACCGGTTCATCGTTTCAGCCGGTCACATCGACCAACCGAACGATCTTGACGGCGGTCGACCTTTTCAGGAAATTTATACCATTAAGCATCAACTCTTGCCTTATGAAACGCTGCTTTCTTGCCTTCGCACCGCTCGCCATCCTTCTCGCCCTTACTTCCCCGGCCTCCGCACAGCTCAGCGATTACAACATCAAAGCCACCAGAAAACTGCTCGGCCAGGACAAAAGCCGCGATGGTGGCAACACCACCGTTCGCCAAAAGGAAATCGTTTACGAAGTGAACATCCAAAACCGTCGCTTCGCCGACTCCCCACCTCTCGAACTTCAATACCGCGTGTTCTACGAGGACACCGGCGCAGGCAATTCCGGAGATCCCAAGCTTAAGAGCGTCAAAGGAAGCGAGACCGTCGGGACGATCGAGTCCATGCGCGACACAAGCCTTGAAACCAAACCCATCACACTTGAGGAAACCCAACTGGATAGCGGCTGGTATTACACAAGCGGGGCTCGCAACAAGTCCAAAGACCGCGTCCTCGGATACTGGTTCCGCCTCTATGACGACAGCGGAAATCTCGTCGCAGAACTCATGAACCCCAGCACACTCGATAAAAAGGCGACGTGGGATTAGTCATCCTGAGGTTGCGTGAACCCCTCGTGTGACGCTCGATAGCAATTTGTGCCCTGCAAAAACCGGCTTGCGCCCTGATGCGCCCCGCTTTATAAGATTGCCCGGTTCGCATCTGACTTTTGCATCTCTTTAATTTTATAAACCATCAATTCCCCGGTCCCCCGGTTTTGCCCCGGTGGCGTTGCACGTCGCGCTCTTCCTTTGCCCACGCCGACCCTTTTCGTCTGACAGCCTTTCGGTTGACGTTTTTTCCGCTTTTGACACTTCTGCATCATCCACAAAACTCCGTGGACCCTGTGGATCCTTGGAGGCCCCCGTCGCTTGCGTCACAGGAGTAGCTCTCCCCACGATTTTACACGGGTTAACGGCCGCATTCGCGCGCGTGAAGTCCGGGTTATTGTAGCCGCGACCAACGAGCAGCTCGGCGTCATGAAGCTGTCCGACGCGCTCAAACAGGCCCAATCTTACGGCCTCGATCTCGTCGAGGTTGCTCCCAACGCCAATCCGCCCGTGTGTCGCATTGTCGACTTCGGCAAGTACCGCTACGAACTGGCCAAGCAGGAAAAAGATAAAAAGACGAACACGTCGCGGCTCAAAGAGATCAAGTTCCGCGTCAACATCAATGAGCACGATTACCTGACGAAAATCCGCCATGGGGAAGAGTTCCTGGTCAAAGGCAACAAAGTCCGCGTGCAACTACAGTTTCGCGGACGCGAAAACGCGCACAAAGAACTGGGCGACGTCCTCATGGCTCGGGTGCGGGAGGATCTGAACGGGGTTGGCGTCGTTGAGATGGAGCCCAAACACATGGGGCGCATGATCACAATGGTCATCTCGCCGCTTCCAGCCGGGAAACGCAAACGCAAGTTTGCGCCCCCAGACCATTTGCCGCCGGACGACGAGGAGACCGACGCAGATGGTGATCCCGAGGAGGACAACGATTCGGAGGACACGGCCGAGTGACTTCGCCATCGCACCCGCGTCTTCTCCTGTTCGATATCGACGGCACACTCATCGTATCCGGCGGCGCAGGCGAACAGGCTTTGCGCGACGCCTGCCAGCTCGCTTTCGGCGCGCCCTTCGACCTGCGCGGCATCGAAATCGCAGGACGTACCGACGCCGCCATTGCGCGCAACGTGCTTGAAGCCCTCGCACAACCGGTGTCCAGCGAGAATATCGCCCGCTTCCTCGATACCTATCTTGCCAACCTCAAAGCGCGACTGCCTGAGAGACCCGGCCGCGTGCTACCCGGCATCCTCCCCCTCCTCACAACCCTGCAAGGGCGCGAGGGTGTCACGCTCGGGCTCCTCACAGGCAATCTCCTGCGCGGCGCCGAGCTGAAACTCGAGCACTACCGTTTGTGGCACTTTTTCGAGTTTGGCGCCTTTGCAGACGATCATCACGAGCGGAACCAGCTCGGGCCGGTCGCCATGGAACGCGCGCGCACCGCCCGCGGCCACCCCTTTGAGCCGGCCAACATATTTATCGTTGGAGACACCCCGCACGACATCGCCTGCGCACGTGCAATCGGGGCGGTGGCTGTCGCCGTTGCGACGGGTGGATACACCCGTGAAGATCTCGCAGCGCATACCCCCGACCATCTTTTCGACGATCTTGGCGACCCACCCAAGGTGCTTGCCACACTCGGCATCTGACCCCACCCACGTTGGCACCGGCGTCACCTGCTCACGTAGCGGCGCGTCTCATTCCTCTTGCTGCGTGAGCACACCCACGCGAGTGATCTCCGCGTTCTTCATGGCGTCCATCACATCGACCAGCCGTTGCACAGGCAGCTCCCGATGCGCACGCACCACGACGCCCACATCCGGCTTTCGTGCCCGGAGTTCAAGCAGGCGGGATGGCAACTCCTCAAGCGTAATGACCGCCTCGTTTAGTTTCATCACGTCGAAACGGTCGATGCTGAGAACCGCGACGGCATCCGGATCTGCCGGATCCCGTTCCACGCCGCTGGTCGGAACGATCAGGTCCACCGTATTCTCCAGGAGCGGTGTTGTGATCACAAAAATTATGAGCAATACAAAAGCGAGGTCGAGCAGCGGCGTGACGTTCAACTCAGCCAGCGTGGATGGCGTGTGGCGCTCGGAATAACGGCGGGGCATTGTTGAAACGATGGGGTTGGTGGAGGGAACGTCAATCCTCCGCAACCTTCGCCATATTTTCGAAGCGGGTAAACTCCTTGAGAAAGGTCAGTTTCACCTCGCCAGTGGGGCCGTTGCGCTGCTTGGCCACGATGATCTCAGCTTTGCCGGTGTCTTCCTCGCGCTTATCCTCCTCTTCTGCATACATCTCCGGACGCATCAACAGCATCACAACGTCGGCGTCCTGCTCAATCGATCCGGACTCACGCAGATCGCTTAGACGCGGCTTGCCACCACCGCGTTTATCCGGTTCACGGTTCAACTGTGACAAGACGATGATTGGAATACTCAACTCCTTGGCAAGCGCTTTGACGCCGGCGGAGATTTCCGAAATTTCGATCTGACGATTCTCCTGCGCACGTCGGCTTTGCGAACGGAGCAATTGCATGTAGTCGATCACAATCAGCTTGAGTCCAAAACGGGACATGAGCCGCCGCGCACGCGCACGCAGCTCAAGCACAGTCAGACCCGCGCTGTCGTCGATATACATCCGGGCACCATGCAACTGCGACATCGCGTTCGTCAGCCGCGGAAAATCGCGGTCATGCAACTGGCCGCTGCGCACACGTTTGAGGTCGACGCGCGCCCTCGAACATAGCAGCCGTTGCACAAGCTGTTTACTGCTCATTTCCAGACTGAACACAGCCACGGGTTTCTGCAGATCCACGCTCACATGCTCCGCAATTGTCATGGCAAGAGCTGTTTTCCCCATGCTCGGACGCGCAGCGATAATCACCATCTCGCCAGGATGAAGGCCACTGGTCATTTCATCGAGGTCTGTAAATCCGGAGGCAAGCCCGTTGAGCCGCCCGCGATTCTCATAACATTCCTCGATCTCAGCCATGGCCTCGACCACATGCTGTTCCATGGTGACGACATCGCGCGCCTCGCGCCCCTCGCGGATGCTGAAGATCCGGCTCTCGGCTTCGTCCAGCAGCACGGCCACATCTGCGCCATCCTCGGCATGCGCATCGCGCACGCATTCGTTGCAGGTTCGGATCAGGTTTCGCAGGACGGCTTTATCCCGGACAATCTCAAGATAATAACTCGCGTTCGCCGCCGACGGCACATAATCAAAAAGGCGGCTGAGTTCGGCCGTTCCACCCGTTTTTTCGAGTAATCCTCGGTCAGTGATTTCCTGCCCAAGCGTGACCATGTCAATGGGCCTGCCGGCATCCCAGAGTTCGACAATGACTTCGTAAACAGTTTGATGGGCAAGGCTGTAGAACGGCTCTTTGCCAAGGCGATCAATGCACAACGGCGCAAGTTCGCGCGGATCGTGCAGGATCGAGCACAACAACGCTTTTTCCGCTTCCGCACTGTGAGGAAGGGGGCGCGGACCCGTCGCAACGCCCCCTGGCGATTGCGCAGGCCGGTGTTCAGCCGGGGGACCATTCGGACTGCGGCGTTCCGGTCCGGAATCGCTATTACCGGAGGCCTTTTGTCCCTCTCCATTGGATCGGTCGGCGTTTCTTGCCATGTAGCGGAAAAGCGTTGTGGGGCGCTAAAAACGTTGTCAATGCGTACAGCTGCCCTTATGCCGACGCCCCAGTCGGAATCTGGACAGGCGGCACCTCCCAGCGCCGCTTTTGGCGAGCGATCGGGGCGGTGTGCGACTACTTCTTCCGCTTCGCGCGGGCCGGCGGTTCTTTCGCCGCGGTGTTTTCGTCAGCGCCGGAATCGTCTTCGTCCAATTCCGCGCCGCCTGCGGAAATGGCGATCTTCAGCGTGGCCGTGACGTCGCCATGCAACTTCACCGGAATCTCGAACGCGCCGCTCTCTTTGATTGGCCGCTCAAGCGCAATTTTGTGACGGTCGAAAACGAGACCGCCGAGCTCACCCTTAAGCCGTTCGGCAAGATCCTGGTTTGTGATGGATCCAAACGCTTTGCCGGTCTCGCCTGTTTCCAGCGTGAACTGCAGGTTGAGCTTGTTGATTTTCCGGGCGAGTTCCTGCGCCTCCGCCAGTTCACGAGCCTCGCGCTCGGCGCGTTTGGCCTTGAGAAAATTGATCTGGCGCAATGTGGCGGGAGTCACTTCGCAGGCTTTTTTCTGCGGAAGCAGAAAATTTCGTGCAAACCCGGCGCGAACGGTGACGACATCTGCCTCGGCTCCGAGTCCGGGGATATTTTCAGTAAGAATGACTTGCTTGCTGGCCATGAAACGAGGCTGTGCGAAAATTACGGGTAAGATAATATATTCATGGCTCGATTCCATATTGTCAAATGCGTCCTGCCCACTGGTCCGGCGCTTGCATGGCCGCCCGCGCCATGGAACTTGATCCAATGTCCGACGGCGCAGTTCATGGAATTTTTCTCTCGTTTGAAGGAGGGGAAGGATGCGGCAAATCGACCCAGATCGAACGTCTGGTGGCCGCCTGCCAGAATATCGGTGTGGATGTCCTTGTGTTTCGCGAGCCGGGCGGCACCCCTGTCGGAGAAAACATCCGCAGACTGCTGAAGTATGCGCCTGAAGCCAGCGGCATGACTCCGGAAGCCGAGTTGCTTCTCTTTGCGGCAAGCCGCGCCCAGCTGGTTCGCACGCAGATCCTGCCTGCGTTGAAAGCCGGTGCCGTAGTGATTTCCGATCGATACGTAGATTCCACGACCGTGTACCAGGGCGCAGGGCGCGGCCTCGATCCGGAAGCGGTTGCGGCAATCAATCATTTCGTTACGGACGGGCGCTTGCCGGATCTCACCTTCCTCCTCGACATGCCGGCAGCTGCGGCGCGTGTGAGACTCCTCAGACGGCCGCGGCCGGTCAATTCTCCGCAGGACCGCATGGAGAACGAGCCGCTGGACTTCTACGAACGCATCCGCGCGGCTTACCTCGCCCTTGCCGCCGACGACCCCACACGCTTTGCCGTGCTCGATGCGAGCCGCCCTGAGGCCGATGTTTCGGGCGAGATCCTGCGGGTGGTATCCGGACGTTTTCCCGAACGCCTGCATGCGTTGCAGGTCTGCCGATGAGCCGCACCGTAGAAGATGTTGTCGCCGTGCTTGAGCGAGCCGCCACAGCGGGCCGTCTCGCGCATGCCTATCTCGTCACCGGAATACCTGCGTCCACCCGCAGGCTGGCTGCAATCGCTGCAGGAGCGATTCTCGGAGAGCCGCGGGCCAGCTGGCCGCCCGCTCCGCATCCCGATCTGTACATCGTCGAACCGGAATCAAAGACCCGCCGCATTCTCATCGAACAAATCCGCGCACTTGAGCATAACCTGCGCCTGCGTCCCGCCGCCGCCCCACGCAAGGTCGCGATCCTCGTAGATGCCGACCGCCTTCAACCGCAGGCTGCCAACGCCTTCCTGAAAACATTGGAAGAACCTCCCCGGGACACGCATCTGCTGTTGCTAAGCGAAAACCCGGAGACGATGCTCGAAACCATCATCTCACGATGCCTGCGCATCGGACTGCACACGGCTGAACTCATCCGGCTTTCAGAGCGCGAGGAGAAACTGCTCACGGAGGCGGACCGCGTGTTTCGCAGCGAGCCGCGTACCGTTCCAGACCTGCTCCGCCTTGCGCGCAGCGTCGCCGAGTTTCTAGCTGAAGCCAAAGCGAGCGCGGTCAGGACCGCCGACGCAGAGTTTGACTCTGAAAAAAAGGCCTGGGGGGACAATGCCGACCGAGGCTGGCTTGAAGATCGGGAGAAGCATTATGCCGCCGTTGGCGAGGCGCGCTATCGCGCCCAACGGGAACGCATCCTCGACCTGCTCTGCCAATGGTGGGGCGACGCGCTCAAAGCGGTGCATGGATCCACCCGCCGCGCGCTGCCAATCCTCCCGGACGCGGCGGCGGAAAACGCCTCCACCCGGCTGCCTGCAGAAGCGGCCTTCGACGCCTTTGAACGTCTGGACCGTTTGCGCGACATTCTGCAGCGCAACGTCAACGAAACGCTGGCTCTTGACGCCGCATTTCTCGGGATGGCTTCACGATCCAAAACCCTCTGAGTGTCGGAAGGGCAGGCGAAAAGCCGGACAATCCCTGTTCGTTGGATGGTGGCCAGGACAGTAGAAGTGGCTTTGTGGTCCGTTTAGGGGTGAAGCTCGTACCGTGGACGGCAGATCTTCAGAAATGGTTGTGTCCTTGGGCCTCGCGCTCAGCGCTGAGAGGCTCGTCATTCAGGAACCTCGGTTCATTCCCTCCTTGTCATCTCCAGTGCGACCATTACCGACAGCCTCAGCAATACTCGTCGCCCTGCATCGCAGACCACATGGGATCTCGCCAGACTCTCGCTGTCCCTCACCCCACTGAAACCGTTTTACCCGCACCAAAAGCTGCTCCTCAGTGTACCACCGCTTCCGAGTAATTAATTGCTGATCGCCAGACCGCAATCCGCCCCAACCACTCCAGGAACCACTGCCTTCCCTGCCAGAAAGGCATCAGCAACCTCAATAGAGAAACCACTTCGTTTTTCCCCCCGCACAAAATCCTCTCCTCTAGCATGCCTGGAAAACGTTTGCAAAATATAGTCCTTGCCCTCTAGCTTCTTGCATATCCGATACCGGAAGCGCATTTCGTCGTCGACACCAGCGTCATTGTGGCAGCACTTCGCTCCAAGCGTGGTGCTTCCAACAACATGCTGCCGCTCATCGCGCTGGGCTCTCCTTCCAGGTCGCTTTCAGTAGCAGCACTTCTGGAATGCGAGCATGCCCTTCTTCGTAAGGATAAGATCCCAGGATTCTCCATTTCTGAGTTTCAAAGATTTCTCGAAGACATTTGCTCCGTGGCTGGAAGCTATCCCAAAAGCAGGGATGTTGCCGCTTGAGCACTGATGTTCACAGACGTGCCGACGAGGAAGGAATGAATCGAGATGCATGACCGAGGAGCAACAAAGCCTGTGGGCATCCGTGCTCAGGCCCGAAAGGTTCATTCCCAAAACTCAACGCAAAGTCACTTCTCGTTCCTTACTCAACAGTCAGTGAACGGGTGCATTCGTAGTT
>CAZZCL010000014.1:29139-45919 GCA_964652295.1 uncultured Chthoniobacterales bacterium | reverse complement strand
GATTGCAGCGCAGCCATCCTGCCATCGGATCGGCTGCGAACAGCCGACTCTACAGGGATTTGTGTAGTGCCGAGTGGCGCGTGCGCTTCGGAGTGCTTCTTCTGTAGCACAGTCCCGTGGGCTGTGCCGGAACAGGTCACGGCCCTGTTCTACAGAATCTGTTTCGTAGCGTTTCTTCCTGTGGGCTGTCTCAGCTCATAGGGATGATTGCAGCGCAGCCATCCTGCCATCGGATCGGCTGCGAACAGCCGACTCTACAGAAGAATTGTGATCCCGCGCAGCCAACCGGCCGCCCGGATTGGCTGCGAACAGCCGGCTCTGCAGCGCGAAGCCCGATTCAGTTGCGCTCGGACAAAGCCGGGGGCTGCACGTCCGGCGTGGCGCCCGATTCGGTCTTTCCGCTCCGGCTTACCGCATCGAGGATTTGTCCGATGGCGTTTAACGCGGGCGGCATTGGCTCGGCGATTTCGTAACCGATCGCGTCGTAGACAGCTTCGATATCGCGGACAAATCCCGCAACGCTGTTCACCGGGACATGATCGGAGAAGGTTTCGTATTCATGCGAGAGGATCAGGCGGCTGCCCTCGACTCGCGCACTGTAATCGAAACGGAATGTGCCATTGCGCACATTTAACTCTCCGGGTTCAAGCTCCCAGGGCCCCGGAAGATTTACCACGATGGTCTGCTGGACAAAACGCGGGTGCGCCACGGCATAAGGAAATCTGCGTCGGATCAGTTCGGGGCGGTCCAGCTCGCTCCCGAGGCTCTTGGGATAAAACTCGGCAAACCGCCATCCGTCGCGCACGCTCCAGAACGCGCCGATGCGATAGCGTTCCACCACGAAAATCCGGTTTGCTTTGCGATCGTCCGAGATTTCCATGGGATGCGTCATATCGATATCGGGATACAGCGACGCATAAAAGTTTAAACAACCGCGCTCAACGGACGTGCGTGGGGTATCCTTAAAATAGGCACGTATCCGGTCGGCTGCCTTGCCGCTGTACCGGGTGGATGACACGAACTCCACAGGAAACCGCGACGGTGGCACCGTGAATTCTTCAAGAATCTGCGTCCGATCGGCATGCACCTGGCTGCGCCCGATCTCGCTCAATGCGACCGTACCGGGTTTGAGCAGCAGCGCCCTGCCGAAATCGGGCAGGTCCGCATCGAACAATCCCCCGCCCTGATCGCTCGCGGTGGGATCGATCCACACCCTCCGCCCAGCCACTTCAAGACACACAATGACATGATCGAACGCGTAGGGAGACGGATGCCGCCTGTCGACGCGCCCGCGCCATTCGGTGTCGACAAGCGCTGGCCACGCGGGGATATCCATTTCCCGCAGCAGCGCACAAAGCGTGAGCGATTTGTCTTTGCAATCGCCATAACGCCGATCGAGCACCACATCCGGTCGCTCCGGCCGGTGCGATCCCATGCCGTTGTGCAGGCCGAGATAACGCACTTCATCCTGGATGAAGCGGACCGCAGCGAGAGCCTGTTCCACGGGATCGTTCGACGCGGCGCGAAATTGTGCAGCGAGCGTGCTGACCTCACCCTCTCCGCTTTCTCCCAGAACAGAGTTGTAAATCTCGAATCCCCACACGGCCACTTCCGTCCAGTCTGCAAACTCGCTGAGTTCAACCCATGGAAATACGTCGCACCAATCAGGCACATCATCATCCGCAAGAATGCCGGGGATATCGTCCGCACGCCACACAACTTCCGTCCAGCCGTTCTCCAGCTGACGCGACACCGGTTTAAGCGTCGTCCCGCCGTGGTTTCGGGAAAAGATACGTCGGCCAGGTGGGAGCAGCACCCGCTGGTGCAGGCGCGCGAGCGGATCGGGCCAGCCGCAGGAAAACGAGTCGATGAATCGCCCGCCAAACACGGGGTTGGCCCCGCGTACCGTGAAGCTGTATTCAATGGCATCGCCGATCCGCACATCGCCGACAAAGAGCACGGCAGACACCGAACCGTTGTACACGTTGCTGCGCAGCCCGGTTTCGCGCTGGACAAGGCGGAACTCTCCGGCATCCAGCTTCGGGATACGGCGTCCGTCGCGTACTATGTCCACATGATGAACTTCCAGCGTCTGATAATCGGGATCGTAAACAAT
Source organism: uncultured Chthoniobacterales bacterium (assembly GCA_964652295.1). Taxonomy (GTDB): domain Bacteria; phylum Verrucomicrobiota; class Verrucomicrobiia; order Chthoniobacterales; family CALDSX01; genus CAZZCL01. Next base: position 43,803 of record CAZZCL010000014.1, on the reverse strand, counting down.
CTCCACGCTGGAACCGGCCTCAATGCCGGTGCCACGAAAGAATTTCCGCGCGTAACGTCCATAAACGGCCTGCTCGGCAGCGTTGCGCTGCTCGTCCGTCAGCAGATAATAAATGCCATCGCGCGTTTCTCCTTCGGGGGGTTGAAGATTGAAATCGAGCGGCTCAACGACCACCCATTCCGGAACAGGCGTTACCCGCACGACCGCTTCGTTGGACGCAGCGTCAGCTCTCGGCGGTGCGACAGCCAGAACCAGAACCAGAGCCAGCCAGCACAACACCGCGCCGACCACACCGGACAACACGGCGCCAGCCCGCTCCTGACAGGCAAGGCTGCGCGCCGATGACCCCACAACGCGGGTGCACTGGCACCAATGTGGAAAAAGGCGGCTCATGGCTCCCTTCTCCTCTCTTTTTGGCAAATCGCAATGGCGAATTTTACCGCCCGTGTCGTAACGCGCCCCCCGGAGCCAAATCAATGGCGGGGCGCACGCACAGTAGCGGCGTCAGCGCGCTCGCGTTGCTCGCGCACGATGCGCTCCGCACTTTCGCGCACCATTTCTTCAATGAGCAAACGGAGATGGCTGCCCGCACGATAATCGCTCGGCGCGATGTGCCGCACACGGTCGGCATGATTAGACAGCTGAAAACATTTGCGAAAGCTGGTTCGTGTAGCGTCTTCGGCATTGTAAACGGCGATGGCGTTGCCCCCGGCTTTGCGCATCACGGTAAAACATGGTACGTCCGTCGGCCCGTCGCCGACATAGATCATGTTAGGAAACGGCACCGGACGCAGCTCCGGTGGCATGTGATCATTGACGTCCTGCGTCATATCCAACAAGCCCTTGTTGATCCGAAACAGATACTGCGTTTTCTGCGTGTGGCTGATGACGCGGCGCGGAAATCCGATGCGCCCGCTTTCATCCTCGGCAAATTCGCACCCGAACGACGCGCGCAGGTATGGAGCGAGTCGGCTGCCGTCGAGCAGAACTTTCAGGCCCGAGGATATGATATAATGCTCCACACGCAGTCCGAGCGCCCTCGCTTCTTCGTCAAGAAGATGGATTCCGCCAGGGCCGAACTCCTCGAACATTTCAGGAAGCCCGGGATAAAAGCGCATTTTCGCTCCGAGAGCCCGCAGCTCAGCGTTGGTAGGACGATCAAACGCGAGGCAATCCAGCAAAGCCTTCATGTACGCGAGTTCGTTGTCGTACCCCTCGGAACCGACCAACTCGGCGCAACGACTCCAGAATTTTCCCGCATCGATCCCGAATTCCGGAAAGATGACGTCGTCCTGCATGTAATGCGGGCTTAGCGTCTGATCGTAGTCGAACACCAGGGCGATCGTATTCTGCAGGAGACTGCTCATGACGGGCGGGACCACCTTATTAAGGTTGGCATGCAGGAATCAAGATCCGGCGCAAGACTTGCACTTGAAGAAAAAACCCCGCCGGGTTACCGCCCGGCGGGGTTGAATGATTTTCGGAAGGAAAACGAACGGGCGAAGGGTCCACACACCCAACCCGGCCTCATCCGGGAGGCTTGAGCGCCTCAATCTTCGTCGAATGTGGCAGTCCCAGCCTGTGTCAGAACGTTTGTGCCTTCCGATTCAGAGCTAACGCTGTCAAAATCGGTGTCGCCAGGCAGCAACCCGATGACCTCAATGCTTTCTGCCTGCTTTTCGTTGTAGGATGCGCCATCTCCACCACGCCGAAAGACCACGAAGCCTTTGTCGCCAAACGGCTGGTCGGTGGGATCAATCTCGGTGTTGTACGTGTAATTTTTTGTGGCGGCGAACAGCACGTTGGAAGCGTCCGACTCGGTGGCGGCGTAAATCTTGAACGCGCAGTTGGTCTCTCCATCAAAGTTGCCGGTCGTGTACGGCGTGACGCCGGCAGCCGCAAAAATCTTTAGATCGCCCTCTTTCAAATAGCCGAAGTCGACCAACCGTGCCACGAAGTCTGCGACTGTGGTGACAGGATCCGATGTGGCCACGAGTAGTTGACCGGGCCAACCAAGATTGGGGTCGCCTGTCGTATTGCCGTCGTTAGCCATATTAAAAGACGCGAGATAAATCTGGCGGGCATTGCTGACAGCCTGGGTCAGTTGAGCCTTGGTGATCGCACCGGTAACAGCCGGGATGGTGAGACTCGCGAGAATCGCGATGATGCTGATGACAACGAGCAGCTCGATCAAAGTGAAACCGGCGGCCCGTGCGATATGCGTTTTTAGTTTCATAGGGAGGAAAGATTAGGATTAGCGAGCATCTTGCTTGTTCAACGTATTTGCAGCCGCACCGCGATCAAGCGATTTCTTGATCCGCTCCCTGCGCGACCAGCGCAGGATTTTCCTCGGCCAGATTGCGGTACCACTCGTGATGCAGACGTTCAATCGCGGCGGCCGGATCCTCGAGAGTCATGGCTTCCTTGATCTGGCTGGCATAAATCGGGAAGGCAAATGGACTGGGGGAAGCCAGATCCCGGATTACCCAGCGCAACGTCCCGGCGCGTTCAAGAAACGCAATCGCGGCGGCCGAATCGAGGAAGGTCTGTTCGGCCTGCCGATAAGCCTCCTCAAGAACGGGGTGATCGGGCTCATGCTGTTCAAGAACTCGGAACAGAAGCTCTGAACTCCACCGCACCTGATTCAATCGCCGCTCCCGACCTGGCAGCTGGCGGGGCACCATAAGCGCGGTCTGGGACACGCCACGAAACTGCCAGCGTACAAGTTCCGACCTGCGCATGGCATCCCGCAAATCGCGCCCGGCACCCTCACGCCTGAAACATTCGCGCCATCCGTCCTCGTCCATTGTCTGAAACGGCTGCAACGTGAGCAGAAAACCGTAGTCGTCGATGGTGACCAGCGCGTTGCCTCCCCTTAACCGCTCCACGCGCCGGGCCACGATGCGCGACAACGCGTCGTTGGCGCTGCGGCCAATCAGCGCGTGGAACATCATATGCAGGAGACCATCGCGATGGAAGCGTTCCACGAGAAACGTGTCGGCGACCGGCACCTCGGAGCATGCCGCCTGCGCAAGAAACAGAGCGACGACAGCCTCCGCGTTGGCGCGCGAGATCTCCCAGGTCTCGACGAGCCATTCGGCCGCTTCGCTGGGGGCAAATGACGCCAGCTTCCGGTGCAGATCCGTGCGAAAGGCGGCGACCGCCTCCGCGATGCGATTGCTTAACGGCATCTTGTTTGCGTTCCAACGCGGAATGGTGGGAGCGGCGCGGCCAGCATCCTGCACACGAATCTCCTGCACGCCGGCTTCCATAAGCCGCACAGTTCTGCCCCCCAGCACAAAGACATCCCCGCGCGCCAGCCCGCGTACGAAGCTTTCTTCCACTTCACCCAACACCCGCCGACCCAACACCACGTGGACCATACCTTCCGAGGCGATGGTGCCCGCGTTGAGCAGAAACTCCCGCGCGACCCGGCCATGAGCGGGCACAACACGGCCGGAGCCAGCTTCGATAGCAATCTTGCCGAATTGCCCACGATACTGCGTTTCCAAAGATGTCCCGCCGCCTTCAAGATAACGCAGCACGGCATCGAACCGCGTGCGATCCATGTCCCGATAGTTCCAGCACCGGCGCACAAGCGCAAACAACTCGTCGGGCGCACGCGGTTCGGACGCGGCCACTCCCACCAGATGCTGTGCGAGCACGTCCACCGGGGCGTCAAGGACACGCAGGCTTTCGAGATGACGTTCCCGCACGAGGTGCGCGGTTACCGTGCACTCAACGAGATCGGCAACGTTCGTCGCAACAAGAACGCCTCGGGCGGTCTGCGTCATGCTGTGTCCGGAACGTCCGATTCGTTGCAACGCCCGGGCTACACCTTTGGGAGCGGAAATCATTGCCACAAGATCCACCGCCCCGATGTCGATACCCATTTCCAGGCTGGTGGAGCATACGACAGCGCGCAATTCGCCCGCCTTAAGCCTGTCCTCCACGGCCAGACGAAGACTACGATCCAGCGAGGCGTGATGCACTTCGATTGCCTTTGCAAGCTCCGGCAACTGGCTTTTTAACTGCAGCCCAAGGCTTTCGGCACCGGATCTTGTGTTCGTAAATATCAGCACGGAACGATGACGGCGCACAAGCGCGGCGAGTTCTTCTCGCAGCCGATGCGCGGAAAACCCGGCCGGCGGATAGGGGTTCCGGCGCACCGGCGAAAACACTTCCACCACGGATTGGCGTTCACGGCGCGCCACAGCAATGCGGCACGGACGCCCCACGCCGCACAGGAATCCGGCGGCCGTTTTCGGAGGATCCACCGTGGCGGAAAGTCCAATGCGGCACAACGCACCGCGGCGCCGTTCTGCCAGCTCCTGCAACCGTTCGAGAGCAAGCGCCAGTTGCGCACCGCGTTTGCTTTCTGCGAAGGCATGCACTTCATCCACTATGGCGAAACGGCACCGGGCCAGCGCGGGCAGCCATGCCGGTTGTGCCAGGAGGATTGCCAGGCTTTCCGGGGTCGTCAGCAGAATATGCGGAGGACGCCGTCGCTGAGCGGCACGTTCCGCCGGAGAAGTATCGCCAGTGCGGCGTCCGACTCGCACGCGCCCGGCAAGACCAAGCGCTTCGAGTGGGCCCGCCACATTTTTTGCCAAATCGTAGGCCAGCGCCCGCAAGGGCGACACATATAAAGCCTGCACTCCGGGTGCAATATCTCCCCCGTCAGCCTCACGAAGGAACGCATCGAATACTCCGAGAAATCCGGCAAACGTTTTGCCGCTGCCTGTCGGAGCGCACACAAGCACGTTCTCGCCCCTTGCAACACACGGCAGCGCAAGCCGCTGGGGCTCAGTCAATGTTCCATATTTGGAATCAAACCATGCGCGCAGCCCAGGATGAAACGCATCCCACGCTGCGTCCTCATCTCGAGCTGGGCGATACAACGACTCTGCAGAAGGAACAGCATCAGCTCCAGCACGACAGCCAGTAGCGCTTCCGATGGCAATACGATCCGCGCTCATTGCCGATTGTACGCCGCACAAAGCTGTATGGAGCCCGTCGCTGCGCCGCAAAAACCTGTGCGTCAATCTCCTGCGGTCGTTGCCGTCCTGCGATGGACGGCATCAACCTCCAGCCGGCGCCGCGGGCGCTCCCGTGAGCCGCCGTGCTTTCGACCGGATCAAAGCCAGCTCGATCGGTGTTTTGCGCTCAAGGTTTTTCAATTGGAATCCCATGCGCAGATTGGTTTTCAGCTTGTCGCGGTTCCGCGAGAGGAAATCCCAGTACAATGTGGTGAACGGACACGCGTCAGGTCCTTCAGTACGCTCGGGATCGAAGCGGCAGTTTTTGCAATAATTGCTCATGCGCTTCAGATAATTGCCGGTTGCGCAGTAGGGTTTTGTTCCAACGATCCCGCCATCTGCGTACTGGCTCATCCCAAGGGTGTTCGGGAGCGAAACCCAATCAATGCCATCAATATACATGGCCAGATGCCATTGATGAAATTTGTAGGGCTCCACGCCGGCAAGCAAGGCATACAACCCAAGCACCATCAGGCGCTGGATATGATGCGCGTACCCATGGTTCAGGACGGACTGCATGGCATCGCGGACGCACGCCATCTCCGTCTGCCCATCCCAATAAAACGAGGGCAACTCGTTCTGCGCATCGAAATAGTTCAGTTTCGCATAGGCCGGCATTTCGCGATGATAAATCCCGCGGATATACTCCCTCCACCCTATAATCTGCCGGACGAACCCTTCGACTGCAGGCAGGGGGGCCTTGCCTTTTTTATGCGCCCTGACAACGGCCGCCACGACCTCGCGCGGATTCAACAGTTTGACGTTGAGGAGGGCGGAAAGCCGGGCGTGATGCAGGAATGGCTGCCCGATCCACATGGCGTCCTGAAAACGCCCGAAATTGGGAAGATGATCGCGCACAAAATCCTGCAGCCACACGAGCGCTCCGTCTCGATCGACAGGCAAATCCCAGCTTTCCAAAGTCCCGGGATGCGATCCATAACGGTGTTCAACCAGTTCCATGACCGACCGGGTGATGGCGTCAGGACTGAACGCGGTCCGCCCTTTGATCCTGCCCGGCCCATCGTCGGAGAACGCTTCCCGATTCTCCATGTCGTAATTCCACAGGCCGCCTTCGGGATTGCCATCGGCATCGAGCAACACGTTTTCTCGGCGTCGCATCCACCGGTAAAACGTCTCCAGAAGGTAATTGCGCTTGCCTTCCATGTATTCGTCGAACTCGGCGGGCGAAATATAGAAATGTCTGTCGTCTCGGATATCCAGGGGGAGCTGCGCCTTCGTCGCGCAACGGGTCACGGCCGCATCCACGCGGTGATCGCCCGGCAGCACGGTCACCAGAGCCTGGGGTGAAAGCCGTTGGAGATCCGCCGCTAGAATTGCACCGAGAGAACGCGCGGTATCGCGGGACGCGACAGGACCCAGTTCATGATAATGCACCGTCCAGCCGCGCCCCCGCAATTCCTCGCGAAAATGGCGCATGGCGCTGAAGAAAAAGACAAGCCGCTTCTTGTGTGCGGGAACGGCAGCGGCTTCCTCGTGCGCCTCCGCCATCCAGATGGCGTCGCGTTGTGGGTCGAACCCGTCGAACGCGGACGACTCGGCATCGAGTTGGTCTCCAAAGACAAGCACGAGATTGCGCAACGCTCCGTGCCTTTCGGCCCTGCTTGAGACCTTCGGATCCCGGCGGTGTGCAGCGGCTTTTCGCGTGCGCGCTCCTCCGCCATGCCCGTTGGCATGGCCGTTCTCCTCTTTAAGCGAGGCTGTCTCGATGACAGATCCATCGGGCTCGCGCCGCGTTTTCTTGGCCCGACTTGGAACCATTTTGCGGCGCGTAGGAAAAGGTGTTGCTTCTTCCTTCATGCGTTTAGTACGTGCGTCGCGGCACTCCGGGTTATTCGCGGCGTGAGCCGACGGGGAAACCGAAGCTTCCTGCCGCGACCCCTTTCGAGCTGTCTTATCGGCCGTGACGGAGGTCGCAGCCTCCGACAGTGTTGTTTCAGCGATAAGCGAAGATTTCGATTGGCGACGTGGCATCTGCCGGACGGTGGCGACGGGGTTTGGACGTTGGGGGTCGCCCAACGGAAACGTTGCTGCCTGTACTCGTCGTAACAGCGCAACGGTATTCCGCAAACAGAATATCGGCGCAGCAGGCTGGCCCACGCAATCTAGGGAAATGGAGTATGCCTGGAAACCGCGCCCATGTCGCCTGCGCTTTTTGCTTGCATTTTTGTAGTCAGGATGGACTTTCCCGATTCGCAATCCGCCAGACTGTTGTGGCGTGCGGGCAGAATTGGATCATGCCAACGGTTGCTGCAATTGCAGGCGGACCGGCAATTGTAAGCGTCCCAACTCAGTCCGCATCCCCAACTGGAAGGAAAGCGAGTGGAAATCCGCGCAAGCGCCACCGGCCAGACACGGTTTGGCTCCAACCAATGCCTGATGCTCATACTCAGCCCATGGCTTGGTCGGTTCAAACCAATTCAATCCAACTTTTACAAACATAAACCTCAACCCTCCGCCTGCATTCTCCCAACCTCATGGTCTCTGTTCTGGAGCAGGAATATAAAAGCCTCGTCGAAAAATCCTTCCGCAACTACCGCGAAGGCAGCATCGTACAAGGGCACATTTTGGAAATTCGCCCGCACGAAGTGCTTGTCGACATCGGCTACAAATCCGAAGGCGTCATCCCCTTGTCCGAGTTTGACGACTCGGAAATCGAGGTGGGCGATGAGGTGGAAGTCCTTTTAGAGCGCCTCGAGAACGATGAAGGCATGGTCGTTCTTTCAAAGGAAAAGGCGGCCCACAAACAAAACTGGGAGAAAATCGTAACCGTCTTTCAGGGTGACGGACTCATCAAAGGCAAGGTCCGGTCCGTAGTGAAAGGTGGCCTTACGGTCAACATCGGGGTGGAAGCTTTTTTGCCTGCTTCCCAGATCGACATTGTGCCCCCGAAGGATCTGCAGCAGTTCGTCGGGAATATCTACGACTTTAAAATCGTCAAGATCAATGACGACCGCAAGAACGTGGTATTAAGTCGCCGCGAATTGATCGAACAGGAACGCGCCGATAAACGCTCCCGCTTTCTCGACACGGTAAAACCCGGAGACCGCGTCACGGGCAGCGTGAAAAATATCACGGATTTCGGCGCGTTTATCGATCTCGACGGTATGGACGGTCTCCTCCATATCACGGACATCTCCTGGGGCCGCATCAATCATCCCAGCGAATTGCTTAAAGTCGGCCAGGAACTCGACGTTGTTGTGCTCGACATCAATAAAGAGCGCGAACGCATCTCACTCGGCCTCAAACAAACCCAGGGCAACCCATGGGCGGACATCGAGAAACGGTTCCCCGTGGGTGATCGCGTCAAAGGCAAAGTCATCAATCTTGTGCCCTACGGCGCGTTCGTCCAAATCGAGGACGGTGTGGAGGGGCTCATTCACGTTTCGGAAATGTCATGGACGCGACGCGTTACCAAACCCAGCGAGATCCTCGAGCAGGATCAGGTCGTCGAGGCGGTGGTGCTTGGCATCAACACTGACGAACAGAAGATTTCCCTCGGATTGCGACAGCTTGAAGCCAATCCGTGGGACGAAATCGAAACGCGCTTCACCATCGGCAATACCGTCAAAGGCAAAGTGCGCAACATGACCGCTTACGGTGCCTTCGTCGAACTGGAGGATGGTATTGACGGCATGGTTCACGTTTCGGACATGAGCTGGACCCGCAAGATCAATCATCCCAGCGAATTGCTCAAAAAGGGCGACGAAATCGAGGCCTCCGTCATCGCCATCGACAAGACCAACCAGAGGATCAGTCTTGGGCTCAAACAGCTGGAGGACGATCCCTGGCATACCATCGATGAGAAATACAAAATCGGCGACCTCGTTAAAGGCAAGATCTCGAAGCTGGCAAATTTTGGGGCGTTCGTGCAGCTGCAGGACGACATTGATGGCCTGGTTCATATCTCGCAAATCAGCGAAGAGCATGTCGCCAAGGTGAAAGACGCCGTGAAAGTTGGTCAGGAAGTCGAGGCGCGCGTGATCAAGGTCGACAAGGTCGAGCGCCGAATTGGGCTCTCCATCAAAGCCGCCAATTATAGCGAGGAAGAACTCAAACGCGAAACGGAAGCCTTCGAGAGCATGCGTCCCGGCGAGGATATGGTCGGTCTGGAACGCGCATTCCAGGCTGCCGTCGAAGAGTATCGCCCCGGCGAGAAAAAGAAATAATCTGCCGCGCGCGCTGTTCGGCGTCGGCCCCCGCTCCTCCCGAGCATCTCAAACCTCAAACGCAACCCGCATACAGAACTACCCATGGAAAAGCCGAAAATCACAGCCTACCTAAAAACGCAGTGCGGATGGAGCAACGGCGTACGCGCCATCCTTGCCAAGTACGACCTTCCTTACGAAGAAAAGGACATCATTCAGAATCCGGAATATCGCTTCGAGATGGAGCAACGCAGCGGCCAGCCCTTGTCGCCGTGCGTGGAAGTCAATGGCATCATGCTCGCCGATGTGAGCGGCGATGAAGTTGAGGATTATCTCGTCAAGGAAGGGTTGATTCAGGCCAGCGACAGTCCGGCAGGAGTGCCCACCAACGCGCCGTGTCCCGACGAATTGCACGACGTGCGCTTTATCCAATCGTAAGCTGACGGCCACAAGCCGCAGCAGGCGCGCTTTTTTGCGTCTTTTTTGAACGTGCGTCCACAGCCGGTGTCTATTGATGTCGGTTAAGGCGTTTCAACGGCCAGCGCGTCTCGTCGTCCTTCCGCTCGCTCCTTGGCGGACGCGCTGGCCCCTTTTTTCCGTCATTGGCCAGGGTCAACCGCCTCAACGCTTCATGCGGAGGGAACAGATTGCCATGCCGAACGGGCGATCTCATTGATGGCGGAGAGTTGCGGCGTCCAACCCAACTCAAGGCGGGCTCGGGCGATGGATGCCACAAGGACGGGCACCTCTCCCGGTCGGCGCCCCTGATCCCGCCACGGGATGGGTCGAGCTGTAGCTGTGCGAAAAGCGGCGATGGCTTCAAGCACCGAAACGGGTCGGCCTCCGGCGATGTTGAAGGGGCCGACTGCACGCCGTTCCAACGCGCAAACCACAGCGCGGGCGGCATCGTCGACATGAAGAAAATCGCGCTGGCACGAGCCGTCGGGAGTCGGATAATCGGTGCCAAACACGTTGAGTTCGGGAATTTCTCCAAGGGCAGCCGAGAGAAGACGTGTGGACAGAGCGCCGGACCATGATCCACGCAGCCGGGAAAATTCGTTGCCGCCGGCAAGATTAAAGAACCGCAAGACGGCGCACGATGGCAGCCCCCCGACGGTAAACCAGCTGAGCGCACGGTCCACAACCGCCTTGCTTTCTCCATAGGGATTTCGCGGCGCCAACGGCATGTCTTCCACGACAGGCGAAGATGGAGGCAGGCCGTAGACGGCGTTGGAGGAAGCAAAAACGAAGTGGGAAACGCCAAAACGACAGGCAGACTCAAGCAAATGAAAAGAGGCGGCGGTGTTGATCAAAAAATATTTGGCCGGGTTCAAGCGCGCTTCACCGGCGTCGAGGACGCCGGCCAGATGAATCACCGCATCAGGTTTTGCGCGTTCGATGAGCCGCCCCACCGCCGCGGGATCGGTAAGATCCGCCGCGGTCCAGTGTGCCGATGCTGCGTGCGGAATGGTTGGCTCTTCGGAGGGCGTGCGCAGGTCTGTGGCGAAGATCTCGCAACCAGCCCTGCGGAGGCGTGCAAGGCATGTCGCGCCGAGATATCCGGCTGCGCCTGTAAGCAAAACCTTCATGGGGACGACCGGGATAATTTGAAGTCGTAAAAGGACAAACCAAGTTGATTATGACAGGGCCAATGGCGATGCGCGAATCACAACCAACGGGCAAAAGGCTGGTGCTGGATGCATTTGAATCGGAGCGGGTGAAGCCGACGGAGTACGATGCGCTGCTTGCTCAGGGTTGGCGGCATTTCGGCAGGGAATGGTACCGCTACAACTTTAGCGTGCTCGACGGGCACCTGCAGGAAATCGTTGCTCTGCGCGTTGAAATCGGGAACTTCCGTCCGAGCGCAAGCCAGCGGCGGATTCTGCGCCGCAACGCCGATTTGCGAGTGGCGATTCGGCCTGTCGTGGTGGACAACGAAAATCGGGCGTTGTTTGCCAGGCATTGCGAACGGTTCCGCGAAAACATTCCTGATGCCCTGGAATCCATGTTGGGAAGCGATCAGTACCAACGCCCGGCGGAGCTGCTGGAGTTGCAGGTGCGTTGTGGCGATGCGCTGGTGGCCGCAAGCTGGATCGGCATTGGGCGTCATGCATCGTCTGCGGTGTACGCGGTGCATGAGCCGACGTTGGCCCGACGGAGCCTCGGGATTTTTACATTGCTCAAAGAGCTGGAATTCGCCGCCATACGCGGCTTTCGATGGCATTATCTTGGTTATGGAACGCGCGGGCCGTCGTGCTACACCTACAAACTGCAGTTTTCCGGGACGCAAGAATACGACTGGCAGGGCCAATGGCATGCTCGCAGTCGGGTGCCAGCCGGAGGGGCGCCTCGGCAACGTCCCGGGGCACACGAAGAAGATCGCGGACGCTGAGACAGCGAACCGAATCAGGATTTCTTCTGGATGCCTTCGATGTTAAGCGTGACTTCCACTGTGTCGCCAACTGCCGAAACGCCTTCGACGAGTTTGTTCCATGTCAGCCCATAATCGCTGCGTTTCAGGGTGACGACAGCTTCCCATGCGGTTCGCGAAAGTTCCGGTTTGAACATGTCGGGCAGTTTGCCGAGGAACGTCACCGGCAGGACGATTTCTTTCGTTACACCGTTCATGGTGAAGTCACCCGTCACGTCCGCGGTGTTCTCGTCGGTGCGCTTCACGGATTTGCTCTTGAAAACAATGACGGGATTGGTTTCCACGTGAAAGAAATCTTCATTGCGCAGATGCTCGTCCCGCGCGGTGTTGGCGGTGTCGATGCTGGCTGTGGCGATCTCCGCTTCGACGGACGAATTTTCGGGGTTCGCCTCATCGATACGGATGAGGCCGGAAAACTCTGTGAATTTCCCGGGGACCTTTCCGAAGAAGTGGCCAATGCGAAAACTAACACTCGAATGGGCCGGGTCGAATTCGTACACCACCGCATCCTGCGCGCTCAGACGGGACGCGGTTGCAAGCACGGCGAAGGTTGTGACAAGCAGTGTAGCGGTTGCCAAGTTGAAGCAGCGGGAGCGCAGATTCCGAGGCGTGCGCAGATGATGAAATGTGGTTTGCATAACAGGTCTGCATCATGCCCATGAAACCGGGGAAGGCAACGCCAATCAGTTCAGGACCGGTTTCGGGAGTGAAACCCGGTGACGTGCGGCGGCAAGCGCTTCGGCGGTTGTTTGAAGAGCATTCCGGTGTCGTGCGCTGGGAAGATTTCATGGCCGCTGCGTTGTACGATCCGGAAGCCGGGTATTACATGACCGGCATCCGGACAGTGGGTGCCCGAGGCGATTTTTCCACATGCGCAACGCTTTCGACCTCGCTCGCGGCGGCTGTGGCGCGATGGGCTTGCCGCGGCCGATGGTTGGGGCCGGGATTTGTTGAGATCGGTGGGGGCAATGGAGCGTTTGCCGAAGCGTTCGGGCGCTCTCTGCCATGGTGGCGGGCATTCCGGTTGCGCCACGTGCTTGTGGAGATCTCTCCGGTTCTGAAAAAATGCCAGCAGGCCTGCGCGCTGCGGCAGGCGAAATGGGCGACCGATCCGCGCGCGGCTCTCGCTCTGGCCGGGGCGGACGCCTGCATTTTTGCCAATGAACTTATCGACGCTTTTCCCTGCGTGGCGCTGCGATGTTGCGAAGCAGGTTGGGAAGAATTGTGCGTGATGGAATGCGCGGGCGGCGCCCGATTGGATTGGCGCACATGCACGGCCCGCGGCCATGAGGCCGTTGCTGCCTCCGGACTGAAGAATGCGCCGGTGGGGTGGAGTGGAGAGGTGCATCTTTCGTTTCGCGAATGGCTGGCTTCATGGTCGGATGCCGCACCAACCGGGACGCGCATGCTGCTTGTCGATTACGGGCAGGCGCCAGGGCAGCGGAATACATCGTCCTCCCCGACATTGCGCGGGTATTTCGCGCATCAACCCGTGCGGGGAGCGGAGTTGTTGCACCGTTTCGGGCGTCAGGATTTGACCGCCGACGTCCGATTCGCAGATGTGGCGCGGTGGGCGAATGAGTGCGGTTGGAGACTGGCATGGACGGGTACGCAGGCGGAGTTCGTGGCGTTGCATTCGCCGCGCGAATCGACTGCGTTGGCAGACAAGGGAGGTTCAGCCCGGCGGATCGTGGACGCTGCGGATGCCGGTGGCCGGTTTGTCGCCGTGGAATTTGTGAGAACAACATGAGTTCCGACTTTTCACCGGAATAATCGCTTGTAGGCTCTTCAAACGCTCCGAGTGGAGCGGCAGATTTTAATCATGCGCTGGTCCATCAAACTCGGAACTTACGCGGGAACGGAAGTGCGTCTTCATATCACGTTCTTCCTGTTGCTCGCATTCTACGGATTCATCTTCTACTCCGTCGGCGGGGTGCCGGCGATGGTTTACGGCCTTGTCTTTATTCTCCTGCTGTTTTTCTGCGTGCTCCTGCATGAGTTCGGCCACGCACTGGCTGCGCGGAACTATGGTATTCGCACGCCGGACATTACTTTACTGCCGATCGGTGGCGTGGCGCGCCTCGAAAAAATGCCCGACAAACCGGGTCAGGAACTTGTCGTGGCGCTTGCGGGCCCGGCCGTGAACGTGGCGATTGCGCTGGGTCTTTGGCTTGCGATCGGTTCCAACCTCGATCCCCGTCAGTTAAATCCCTTTGCTGAACCGAGCGGCAATCTCTTTGTGGATCTGCTCCGGGTGAATCTCATCCTCGTAGTATTCAATCTGATACCGGCTTTTCCCATGGACGGAGGACGGGTGTTGCGTGCGCTTCTGGCCACGCGCCTGCCATACGCGAAAGCCACGGAGATCGCAGCGACCGTCGGACAGGCGATGGCGTTTGTATTTGGGTTTCTTGGATTTCTCTATTCGCCGATGCTAATCCTTATCGCGATATTCATCTGGATGGGGGCTTCGCAGGAAGCCGCTTTTGCAAACATGCGCGACGTGGCCAGTGGGTTACCCGTGGAGTCAGCTATGATTCGCCATTTCCGGACCCTGAACGAAGAGGCGCGTCTGAACGACGCGGTCGATGTTCTACTGGGCACCTCTCAGCATGAGTTTCCGATCGTGGCTGGGGATGGCACCATCCGCGGGATCCTGACGCGTCAGGGTCTGATCCGAGCCCTGCGTGAGCACGGCGTGGACGCCCCCGTCGCGGACGTGATGGAGCGCGATATTCCTTCCGTGCAGGCCAACTCGCCATTCGACGACGCATTCCGTCTGATGCAACAATGCGGATGCCCTGCCTTGCCCGTCATGGACGGGCAAGGACGTTTGGTTGGCCTTATTACTCCGGAGAATGTGGGAGAGATGATGATGATCCATTCAGCGCTGGGTGGCAGCGCAAGCCCATCATGGCGGCGGGTCATGGCCCCGCAATAATGCCGGGCAGCACGATGTGATGTTCGCGCTGATCCATCATTAAAAAGGCGAACCACTCCTTGAGCGATGCCCGCTTCAGGGGCCTCC
>CAZZCL010000014.1:0-29039 GCA_964652295.1 uncultured Chthoniobacterales bacterium | reverse complement strand
CCGCTTCAGGGGCCTCCCCTTCAGGGTAGGTTGCGATGGGCTGTCAGGATACCCGATTGGAATCTGCGGGTTCGGGCTCCGCAGGCTTTGAAGCTGCGGCAGGATTGGTTGCGCCGCTGGAATTGCCGCTTTGCGCAGGCAACCGGCCGACGGCTGGGTCCACACGCAGATCGTCGTTTGTGCGGCGCAATTCCTCGTCGAATTCGTCCTTAGCCTTCTTGAACTCTTTGACACTGGATCCGAGTCCCCGTGCCAGTTCCGGAAGTTTTTTTGCCCCGAACAACAGCAATACGACGAGAAAAATCAAAAAGATCTCAGGGCCACCTAGAGTCCATGCGAGAAAACCGGGAGCGCAAATCATCATACAGTTTACCGCGATTTGAGCTGAACGCCATCCGAAATCGGGCTGGTCAGGCGCGGCTTTTGTGCACAGCCCGCTTTCCAGCTTTGACGCCGTCAATCCTGCGCGATAACGTCGCGGTTTGATTGAATTAAACAAAACCGTTTCCCCGTTCATGGACGATCCATTCTTTTCCCGCAAGTTCATCCCGTTCCGCGTGTGCAATCTCGGCACAGCATTCGCCGTCGCGGTTGGTATTGCGATTTGGTTTTCGACCACGCGCTCTGCGCTGGCGCAACCGCCCGAAACGGCGTTTCAACAGGCGAGCCAATCGTTCGACCAAGGCAACTATGCAGAGGCAGCGGAGCAATTCGAACAGTTCACGCAGAATTACCCAACCAGCGCTCTGATCTTTTCCGCGCGATTGCGCCTTGCGTTTGCATTGTTTCTGACCGGCGACTTCGAGAACGCCACGGCGCAGATCGAACAATTGCTCGTGCCGAACGCGCCGGTGCCCGACGAGGTGAGGCAACAAACCCTTGCGCTGCGTCCCCGCATAACGGCAGGGCGCGCCGGAGCGATGGACCCCGGCTCCGCAGAGCGTGCAACCCTTTTCGAAAAAGCCATGGGGGAATTTGGAGAATATCTCGAGAAGCATCCCGCCGCGGAGGACGCGGATCAGGCCTTTTACGGGCGGGCTCTTGCGGCGTTCCAGATTCAGAATTACGAAGCCGCGATTGCCGATCTCCGTACAAGTTTGGAGAAATTTCCGCAAAGCGGGCTGCGGGATGACACACGGTACTTGCTGGCTCTTGCGCTCTCCGCCAAGGCGGGAGTAGCCGCGATGGAGGGGGGGGAAGCGGCGCCGAGTTTCGACGAGGCACAAGCAATCCTCGAAGAGCTGCGCGGGCAGGGAGACAATCTCGCTGTATCCAATGATGCCACCTTCCAGCTCGGACAGACGCTGGTGAACCGGGCTGCCACCATTGCCGAAGGAGAGGAGCGCCGGGCCTTGTACATGCAGGCCATGGAAATCTTCCGTGAGGTCAAACCCAAAGACGTTCTGCTGGCCGCTCAGAATGCCAGAATTGAACAGTTGCGAGGACAACTCCGCAGCGCCGGGGTCGATCAACGCCTCCGCGCCAGCATCAGCCGTGCAATCGAACGGGAATCCCAGAAAACGGCGGGAATCGAGGCGCGCCCCGACCAAAAGCTCGGCGCATTTCTCAAGGTCGCAGAAATCCAGTACCGTCTCGAGGAATGGAATCGGCTCCGGACGATGACAAACTTTCTGGAGGACCAAGAGTTGCCAGCCGAGGAGTTGGCGTCGGTGAAGTTCTACAAAACCGCAAGTTACGCAGCACAGCTGGCGAAAGACCGCGGTGTGACCGCGTATGAAGAATTCAATGCGCAACATCGCGGGGCGCCGATCGCGGAAAATCTGCCGTTGCTTATGGGCAACATGTTTCTCGATCCTTCGCTCAACGATCCCGAATCGGCGCTGAAATATTTTGCCGAATCGCGGGAGTTATATCCGGGCAGCGATTTCACGAAGGCGGCCGGAGTGCAGCAGTCCCGTGCGCTTGTGGTGCTGCAACGATACGACGAAGCGGGACAGGTCCTGGAAGGCATCTTGAAAAGCGAGCTGCAACCGGAGCTGCGTCCCGCTGCCGAATTGGCGCTGGGCATTGTCCGCGAGCAGACAGGCAAGCTTGATGAAGCCCTGCAGATTTATGACAAGGTGCGCACCACCTACAGCGATGCTGCCGAGGCTGAAGAAGCCTTTTATCGTTATGCATCAACCTCGTTGCAGAAGGGGGATGCAGCCGGTGCCGAGCGGGAGTTTACAGCGTTCGTGGAGCGCTATCCGGACGGGCCAGTGACTCCCACTGCCATGTATCTGCTGGCGCAATCCAAGGAGATGCAGAACAAACCGGATGAAGCGCTCGCTGGCTTCAGGCAGGCCGCAGAAGCGTTTCCCAAAAGCGATGTCGCGCCGATCGCATACTTTCAGGTGGCGCGCCTTCTTGCTGCCAGGGACGATCGTGCCGGAATGGTTCAAACCCTGCGGAATTATCTGGAGAAATATCCCGAACACGCGAATCATTATGACGCAACGACCATGATGGCCGATATGCTTTTCGCGCAAGGCGATGTGCCCGGGGCCGTGGAAGCCTACGAGCGGTACGTGGAAAGTCGCTCCCAGGAACCTGGAGCTCCCGTGGCGCTGCTGAAAATGGCGGATTACCGCCGCGCCATAGCCGGCCAGCTGGGACGTTACGTGGCCCTGAACGAAGACGAGAAATCGCGGTGGACCACTGCGGTGGACGCCGCGCGCACCGCTGCGGAGCGGGTTGTGCGCGAGTATCCCGACAGCGCACAGGCGCCCCTGGCGCTCGCCCGCCTCCTGGAATTGCAGGAGTTGCTCGTGGAATCCGAACTGCAGAAACCCGAGACGGTGGAAACGTACTTCACTTCGCTGGCTGAAAGCTTCTCCGAGGCGCCGGCGACGCGCAGCAAGGTGCTGTTTTCTTATGCCGGATATGTTGCGCGATCCAACGAGGAGCGCGCGCTCGAAATCATGACGGACGCGTTCGATTCCGCGCTTCTTTATGCGCCTTCAGACCTTGACCGTTTCGGTCTGTTGCTGGCGGAATCCGGAGCGTATGCGCAAGCCCGCGAAGTGTTCGAGAAGCTGGCTGCGGATTACCCCCCCCCTGGCGAGGGGCAACCTCCCACGCAGGAAATCCTGGATGCCCAGGCGGGATCGTTGTACGGCCTCGCAATCCTCGCGCAGAACGAAGGGGATCAACAGCGCGCGCAGGCGCTGTTTGAGCAACTGAAAAAGGATTATCCGTCATCGGCAAAAACCTCCCAAGCTACCATCGGCATCGCACGAAGCCTGACTGCGACGGGCAAGCATGAGGATGCGCTCAATTTGTTGTCTCCGATCATCGGCGCGCCCAACGCGGCGAGTGCCGCACGGGCCGAGGCGCTGTACCTCGGCGGGTTGGTTCACAAAGCGATGGGCAACACCGATCTGGCCATCGATTTCATGGAAAAATGCCAGTCGTTCTTTCCGGGCGAAGAAGAGTTTGCCGCCCCGGCCCTGCTTGAAGCCGCGAAGTTGCTGATCGATCAGACAGCCGCAGCACCCGAAAACGAAAAGCGGACTCTGCAGGATCGCATCCGCGCGGCGCTCAACCCGCTTGTGGAGCAGTACGCAGCACGTCGGGAAGCCGCCGAGGGTCGCGAATTGCTTGGCCAGCTGCCGCCCGCAAATTGAAGCAGCCGCTCAAGAAGTCTGCAAAACCGTCGCCACGCGTTGCGGCCATCCGAAAAACCGCCCCGACGCCATTGCGCCGGGCCGAACGGGCAACGGCTTTGGTGCAGGCGTTCCGACGCATCTACCCGGATGCGCACTGCGAACTCTCCCATCGCAACCCTCTCGAACTGCTTGTGGCCACAATCCTGAGCGCGCAATGCACAGACAAACGTGTAAACATGGTGACTCCTGCTCTGTTCGAGCGTTTTCCCGCGGCGCCCGATCTTGCCGCGGCCGATCCCTCCGAGCTGGAAGATCTTGTGCGTACGACGGGGTTCTTCCGCAGCAAAGCCAGGAACATCAGAGCCACGGCGGCAGCCATCGTATCCGGACACGGCGGCCGGGTACCGGATACAATGGAAGCGTTGCAGGCGCTCCCAGGCGTCGGTCGCAAGACCGCCAATGTCGTGCTTGGCAATGCATTCGGAAAAAATGAGGGCATTGTCGTGGACACGCATGTCGCGCGGTTGTCACAGCGACTCGGTTTATCCCGCCGTAACGATCCGGAGAAAATCGAACGCGACCTGATGAAAACGGTGTCGCGGGACGATTGGACGCTGTTCAGCCACTGGCTGATTTTTCATGGACGCCGACGGTGCATGGCGCGCAATCCCGATTGTGCGGGATGCGAAGTGGCGGCCTTGTGTCCGAGCGCTGGGCGTTTCCGCGTGAAGACGCAGCCCCGGCAGCGCAGCCGCTCAATGCCTCGCGTGGCGGGCAAACGGCTTGCACGCTGCACGCCCAAAGTATGAAAGGCGCAAGAGAACTGGAAACGCCGCGCGACGACGAAGCGCGGGCTGCCGGTGACGCTTTTGCGCGGCTTATGACAAAGCTCGACCCGGATGCCGGAGCCGGTCTTGCAACTGCTTCGCGCCTTGCGGTCGAGGGAGTGATGAACGGCCATGCCTGCGTGGAACTCGACGCGTTGCCATCCCCGGACCGCGATGCGGTCGTTCGCGCCCTAAACCTTTCGCGCCTCGTTTCGCGGGGGGCTGGCCCGGCTCTGCCGTTGGTATTGGAGAACGGTCGGTTGTATCTCCGCCGCTATTGGATTTATGAACGCGAGATTGCGGCAAGCATTCGATTGCGCGCGCTCAATCCGGGCGGCACGCAGACCTCTTCGCCCGTGGTGAACAGTCCTGCCAACGAAGCTGCCTACTGCGACGAAGGCCAGATGGAGGCTGTGCGCATCGCGCTCGGCGGGCGTTTCGCCCTTGTGTCCGGCGGTCCCGGCACGGGAAAAACTACGATCATCGCGGAGCTTATGCTTCAACTCGCTGCGCGCACGCCGGGCGACGCCACGCTTGCTGTTGCAATGGCCGCACCCACCGGCAAGGCGGCTCATCGCATGGGCGAAAGCCTTTCGGCCGCATTCCAACGACGTGGGGCAGGCGAAGCCGTGCGACGGCTTCTGCCGCGCGAAGCCATGACGTTGCACCGGCTGCTTGGCATTGGGTCCGGTTCCCCGACGCCGTGTTTTCATGCTGACAATCCGCTTGGGGCCGAGCTGGTGGTGGTTGACGAAGCGTCCATGATCGATCTCCCCGCGATGGCCCGCTTGCTGGCGGCCATGCGCCCATCCGCGCAGCTGGTTCTAGTTGGAGACGCGCAGCAATTGGCCTCGGTGGAGGTTGGCACAGTGTTCGCCGATCTCGTCGAAGCCGGGCAGGCCGGTGGTCCGCTTGCCCAATGCACAGCTGTGTTAGGCAGAACCTATCGGTTCGAAGCCGGGAGCGCAATCCACGCATTTTGCGAAGCTGTCCGTTCCGGAGACTGGCCGCGGGGGCGGGCACTGCTTTCAGAAGGCGCTCAGGGATTGAGCTGGAGCGAAACGCTGGGCGAAGACCTGGACGGGCTTGTCCTGTCGCATTTCCGCGCTGCGGCCGCGGCCCGAACGCCGGAAGCCGCACTCGACGCATTGCGGAAGGGCCGCATTTTGTGCGGTGTGCGCGCCGGCCCGTCCGGAGTGCGCGCATGCAACCGTCTGGCAGCTGCGCTCGTGCGCGTCAGTGCGGGATCGGGCAAGCTGGGGTTTGCCTCTGGCGATCCGGTGATTGTCACCCGCAACGATCCCGCGCAACACCTGTACAATGGCGACACCGGCGTCTTCTTCCATGCAGACGAAGGCGACCGGGTCGAAGCCTGTTTTCAAGGGCCCGACGGCGTGCGGCGCATCTCACCGCTGCGATTGCCACCTCACGAACCGGCTTTTGCCATCAGCATCCATCGCAGCCAGGGCTCAGAGTATGACGACGTGTTGATTATTCTCCCGGAAGCCGGGAACCGCATCCTGTCTCGCGAGTTGTTGTACACCGCAGCAAGCCGGGCTCGGCGTTCGGTGCGAATCGCAGCTACCGCCGGGGCTTTGGAGCAATGTTTCCGCACGCCAATCGCACGCGCATCTGGGCTTGCCGACCGGCTTCGGGATAATGACCGGACCGACAACCTGTTCGGGGATGCAGGGTGAGACGTTACGCGGGGCGACCAATGCGTTCGCCCGCATGGAATGACCGCACCAACGCCGCAATCAGATCGCGGGTGCGCCCGGCGTCCGCCAGCGAGACGACTTCCGCCGGAGAATGCATGGAGCGGAGCGGTACGGAGACCAGCACGCTGGGAATTCCTTCGCGCGACCAGAAAATGTCGTCCGCATCGGTGCTCGTGCCACGCGCATTGCTGGCTTCATGCTGGACTGGGATCTTAAGCGCGTCGGCGCAATCCATGAGCCTGCGCACCAACGCCGGATGGTTGCAAGTGCCGTGAGTAAGCACCGGTCCGCCGCCAAGTTTGACTTCGCCATGCCGGGCGCTTTCGATGCCGGGCACATCGGTGGCATGTGTGACGTCGAGAACGAGGGCGATGTCGGGCTTGAGCCGATAGGAAGCCATCCGCGCTCCATTGCCACCAATTTCTTCCTGCACGGCATTAAGGACTGTGACCCCAGCTTCCGGCCGTTCGCCGGCCTTGAGGGTTTCCAACACACCGGCAAGGATCCATCCGCCGATTCGGTTGTCCAACGCCCGCGCGCACAGGAGGTCTTCACCGAATTCCATGGGCGCATCGTCGAACACGGCAGCCTGGCCCACGCGCACTCCGTGGCTTGCCGCATCCTCACGGCTGGAGAACCCGGCGTCGCAATAGAGTTCATGCCATTCAGGTGCTTTGTCGTCGCTCTTCTTACGGAGATGCACTGCGGTGTTCCCGATTACCGCCGCGACGTCTCCATTGTCGCCCAGAATACGGATTCGGCGTGCTTTGGCGATGCTGACATCCGAACCGCCGATGGGTCCCAGATGCAAAAACCCTTTTTCGGAAATGAACCGGACGGTCATGCCGATCTCGTCCGCGTGTGCAGCGAGCATGATCTGAGGGCCAAGCCCGGCGGCCTTGCCGCGCAACGTCAGCCAGGCATTGCCATAGGCATCCGAATCGATTTCGTCGGCATGCACACCGGCACCGCGCAGCCATACCGATTGCCCGCGGTGTTCAAATCCGGTGGGGCTTGGAGCGTTGAGAAGTTCGAAAAGGAATTCTTTGTTCGACACCGGCCCAACAAAGCCATGCCCGCTCTTCTGGCAAGGAATGGCGACGCAATGGCCGCGCCTCGAATGAACAGTTCTGCAGCCGGATTGCGTGGGATTTCCTACCGCACACCGCCACTGCCGTTAAACGTCGAGATTTGTGCGAAGCAACTGGGTTTTCGCTTTCGGTTTGAGTTCCGGCGGAATGCGCCCGACAAACTGGCCCTCAATTCCCACGCGCCGGAACAAGGCGCGCAGATCCTGAATGGTGACCACAGGAGCATCCATCTCAAGGTAAACGAGGTCGTGATTCGTATCCACTTTGTAACGCAGCCCGGGGAACGACTGGATTTCACGATCCAACACGAGAACGCATGCCGTATCGCGAATCCCGCGCGCGTAAATTTCGACTTCAATCATGCTGGGGAGACCTCCTAAAAAGCAGCGTAAGGGGTGGTGCGGGGGATTTCAATGCATAAAACGCGCTGAGACCGGAGCTTAAATCCCGTGATCGAAGAGGGAATATCGTCAGAACATTCGCACTCGCATTGTTCGACCGGAGAGCATTAGCCTCTGCTCCGACCGCAATTTCTCAATGACCACATTTCTCTCTGCGCTGTTTCGTCCTGTTGCGGCATATACAAATTGGCTTCACACACGCTGGCCCGCAGGCACTGTTGAGAAACTTCCGGATATGCGGGAGGACGGGACAACAAACGTTCCGGGGGTTCGGATCGTGGGGGATCTCACGGGAATTCCACTCCTGAAATTCAGCGCCGATACGGGGGCAAAAGCTGTGCAGGCAATCCTTGCCGAACCGGATTTTGCGCGGGGCAACCCGGCTGCGGGGGATGACATGCTGGATCTGGCGATCGTTGGGGGCGGCGTATCCGGTGTGGCGGCAGCCATGGAAGCGCGCAAGGCAGGGCTGAACTTCAGGCTTTTTGAAGCAAGCCAGCTTTTTTCGACGGTCGCAAATTTTCCCAAGGGCAAACCGATCTACACATACCCCACAGAGATGACGCCAGCCGGAGATCTGCAGTTCACCGCGCAGATCAAAGAACCGTTGCTGGAGGAAATGGACGCGCAGCGCAAGGGTGCGGGTGTCGAAGCCGCCTTTGAGCGCATCGAACGCATCGAACGTAAAGGCGGCGCACTCCTTCTGCATCACGGCGACGGCGGTAGGAGCGTCACCAAAGCGCGGCGGGTGATTGTCGGCATTGGCCGGAGCGGCAATTTTCGCAAGCTCAACGTGCCGGGGGAAGCGTTGGATAAAGTTTCCAACCGGCTGCATGACCCGAAGGATTACAAGGGACGGGATGTTCTTGTGGTGGGCGGCGGCGATTCGGCCATGGAAACCGCCATTGCGCTGGCGGTTTGCGGAGCGCGCGTCACGATGAGTTATCGCAAGAAGGAATTCTCGAGGCCAAAACCCGAAAACATCGAGAAGATTGAGCTGCTTGCCTCAAACCCGAGGGCTGCGGTCGGCGTGGAACATCCCAGCAGCGAACGCGTTACCACCGCGATCGATGCGTCCGCGCGCGATGTGGACGCCGAAGGCACACTCACTCTACGCCTTGGGACCGGGGTAAAAGAAATCACGCAGAGCGAGGCGGTGCTCAAGGACGACGATGGAACCGAAACGCGGATTCCCAACGATTTTGTGTTCAGCATGATTGGACGCGAGGCGCCGCTGAATTTCTTCCGTAAGTCCGGCATTCATGTGCGCGGCGACAGAACGACGGCCTGGTGGTTGGGACTGCTGGCGATGATTGCCATATTCACGTTCTTTTATCAGTGGAAGAAAAGTGGGACATGGCTTCCGCTGGCGGAGACCTTCAAGGAGCAGCAGTGGTTTCCGCATAATATGGCGCCTGTGTGGGATTCGCTGGGCACAGCGGCATCCAACCCGGCGACGTTTCTCGGCACGATGCGGTATGTCATTCAGGATCCGGGTTTCTATTATTCGCTCCTTTACTGCACGCTGATCGTGGTGTTCGGCATCCGACGGATCCAGCGGCGCAGGACGCCATATGTCACAAGGCAAACCGTCACACTTGCAGCCATCCAGCTGATCCCGCTGTTTCTTCTTCCATACCTGCTGCTGCCGTGGATGGGCTTCAATGGATGGTTCGATGCCGGGGCGGGAAAAGCTGTGGCAGACGAGTTATTTCCGGCGGTGGATTACGGCAGCGGGCGGGAATACTGGCGCGCGTTCGGTTTCATCCTGGCGTGGCCGTTGTTTATCTGGAATGTGTTCACCGAACAACCGCTGTGGGGATGGCTTGCCATCAGTCTTGTACAGACCTTTGTCATCATCCCGCTCATCATTTATCGCTGGGGCAAGGGCGCGTACTGCGGCTGGATCTGTTCGTGCGGCGCGATGGCGGAAACGCTTGGCGACGCGCACCGACACAAAATGCCGCACGGACCGTTCTGGAATCGGTTCAATATGGTGGGGCAGGTCTTTCTCCTGTTCGCATTTGTGCTAGTCGCCCTGCGCATCCTTGGCTGGGCAATGCCGGAATCGGAATTTGCCACATGGTTCCGCTTCGGACTGCAAGGCAGCGACGGCGGAAGAACGATGGCATGGAGTTATGCATGGTTTGTGGATCTGTTGTGGGCCGGAATCATCGGGTTCGGCCTGTATTTCCATTTCTCCGGGCGGGTGTGGTGCCGCTTTGCGTGTCCTCTGGCTGCGTTAATGCATATCTACGCACGATTTTCGAAGTTTCGGATTTTTGCAGACAAAAAGAAATGCATCAGCTGCAACGTGTGTACATCGGTGTGCCATCAGGGCATCGACATCATGAATTTCGCCAACAAAGGCATGCCGATGCAGGATGTGGAATGCGTGCGATGTTCGGCGTGCGTGCAGCAATGCCCGACAGGTGTGCTGCAGTTTGGCCGGTACGACGGCACAGGCAACGTGGTGCTGGACCGCACGCCGGCAAGCCCGGTGTTAATGCGCGAACGTTTGCAGTGAGGCGTGACCGGTTCGAAAGGCTTGACCCGCGCGGTTGAACAGTCGAAACACAGGTCGTTGTGATTGGACTCCACCGCCTCATTATTTTGTCTGTCGCCGTGTTTGTCGCGGGTTGCGACACGCGCGAGGCGCAGAACGCCGAGCCACCCCCTGCTCCGGTGGCCGTGCTCACTCTGGTTCCACGCGATGTGCAATTGACGCGCGAATGGCTTGGCCGTCTCGACGGTTCGGTCAATGTGGACGTCCGCGCGCGGGTTAGCGGTTATCTGACGCAGGTCAACGTCGAAGAGGGCGCAATCGTCGAGCAGGGTACGCTGTTGTTCGAGGTCGACCCGCGCCCGCTACGGGCGGCTTTGCTGGAGGCGCAATCCACGTTGAAGGAACGCGAGGCAGCTGCGTTGCGCAATGCCACTGAGGAAGCGCGCCAGAAACGGCTGCTGGACAACAAGGCCGTGTCCCAAAGCGATTACGACACCGCCCTTCAGGCAAAGCTCGCCAGTGAAGCTGCAGTCGAGGCGGCAAAAGCCCAGGTGGAACAGGCACAACTGAATCTGGACTATAGCCGCATCCTGGCGCCGGTGACAGGGATCGTCGGACGCACGGCCTACAGCGTGGGCGACGTGGTCGGGCAGAAAAATCTCGGGGAAGCACTTGTGAAAATGTCCGTTGTCGATCCGATCAAGGCGGTTTTTGCGTTGACGGAGATCGAATACCTTGCGTTTGCGGAGCGGATTGCGGAGGCCTTGGCTCTGCCGCTGGTGCAACGGCGCGACTCAGCGGAGCTGGTACTGGCGGACGGGCGGGTGCATTCTCACAAGGGCCGGTTTCAATCTGCAGACCGGCAGGTGGATTCCCAGACGGGGACCTTCACCCTCGCCACGGTATTTCCCAATCCTAAAAACATCCTGCGCCCGGGACAATTCGCCAGGGTGCGGGCCGAAGCCCGGCTTCTGAAGGATGCGCTGGTTGTGCCGCAGCGCGCAGTGCAAAGCCTGCAGGGGTTGTATCAGGCGGCGGTGGTCGGAGAGGGAGACATCGCGGAGGTACGCACCGTTAAGCTGGGTCAACGCATCGGCAGTGATTGGGTGGTCGAAGAAGGGTTGGCTGGCGGCGAACGCCTGATTGTGGAAGGTTGGGAACGGATCCGCTCCGGGAGTCGCGTTCGGGTGTCGCAATGGGAACAGGATGGCGCGGCTCCGGGCGATGAAGCGGAATCTTCGGAGGACGGGGGGGAACGCACCAGCGAGTAGAATCGATGGCAGATTTTTTTGTGCGTCGGCCCATCGTGGCCATGGTGATCTCCATCCTGTTGGTGCTGGTGGGTCTGATCTCGCTCGGTCGGTTACCCGTATCGGAGTATCCGGAAGTCAGCCCGCCCGTGGTTCAGGTCACGGGCAATTATCGGGGGGCGGATTCCCTGGCCGTGGAACAATCCGTGGCGACGCCCCTGGAGGCGGAGATCAACGGCGTCGATGACATGCTGTACATGAAATCCGTCAATGCCAGCGACGGTTCGCTGAACACGACGGTCACATTCGACCTGGGGACCAACCCCAATCTGAACCAGGTCAACGTGCAAAACCGGGCGGCGGTGGCACAACCACGCCTGCCGGAAGCGGTCACACGCGAGGGGATCAAGGTCAATAAGGCAAGCCCCGACCTGCTCATGGTCATCGGCGTGTCGGCACCGGGCGGAGTTCTCGACGACATTTTCCTCTCTAATTACGTCACCTTGAACATGATCGATTCGCTGGCGCGTGTGCGTGGCGTTGGCGAAGCGACGAATCTCACGGCGCAGGATTACGCCATGCGCATCTGGCTGCGCCCCGATAAACTCGCGAGCCTGGGGTTGACCCCCGCCGATGTGGTCGGAGCCGTGCGCGATCAGAATGTGCAGGCAGCCGCGGGCGTGGTGGGCGCAGAGCCCGCGCCGCCGGGACAGGAATTACAATACAACGTGCGCGCGAGCGGTTTACTTAAGGAACCCGGCGACTTCGAGGAAATTATCGTGAGATCGGGCCGGGACGGCGCGCAGGTGAAATTGAAAGATGTCGCACGGGTCGAACTCGGAACGCAAACCTACAACGTCTCTGCAAGATTAAACGGCGCACCAGCTGCTGTGATTTCCCTGTATTTGGCGCCGGGCGCCAACGCGCTGGCGGCTGCAGACGAAGTCAAAACGCGATTGGTGGAGATGGCCGAGCGCTTCCCGGAGGGCATGCAATACGACATCGTGCTCGACTCCACAGCGCCGATCGAAGCGTCGATGCACGAGATCCAGCACACGCTTGTGGAGGCGGCCGTGTTGGTTCTGCTTGTGGTGTTCGTCTTTCTCCAAAGCTTTCGCGCAACGCTCATCCCAATGTTGACAGTGCCGGTGTCATTGCTGGCGGCGTTCATTTTCTTCCCAATGCTGGGATTCACGGTGAACACCCTCACCCTGTTTGGTCTTGTACTTGCGATCGGGATCGTGGTGGACGACGCCATCGTGGTTGTGGAGGCCGTACAGCATCATATCGAACACGGACTCGGGCCGCGCGAAGCAACGCTGAAAGCCATGAAGGAAGTCAGCGGACCGATCCTCGCCATCACACTCGTGCTGGCGGCAGTGTTCGTACCCGTGGCGTTTATGCCGGGGTTAACCGGCCGTTTGTACCAACAGTTTGCGCTAACAATCGCGGGGGCGGTAGTGTTCTCAGGACTCAGCGCACTCACGTTAAGCCCGGCGTTGTCGGCGTTATTGCTGAAGAAACCCGCGCCCATGCGCGGACCGTTGGGTGCTTTCTTCCGCGGATTCAACCGGGCTTTCGATGCCGCCACACATGCCTACACGAGAGTTGTACGACTGTCCGTACGCGCGAGTGTGTCGGCGATCCTCATTCTCGCTGCTGTCGTGGGTGGAATCTGGCTGCTGTCAAAAATTGTTCCCGGCGGCTTCGTGCCCGATGAAGATAAAGGCTACTTTCTTGTGTCAACCGAGCTGCCCTCGGGCGCGTCCTTGCAGCGAAGCCGTTCCATCGCCAAACGGCTGGAAGCATTGCTCATGGAGACCGAAGGGGTGCGCTCTGCATCGGTCATAACCGGATATAACGTCCTGTCCGGCGTTGTCGATAGCGCGTCGGTAACAGCATTCGTCGGATTGGACGATTGGAAGGATCGCACTTCTCCGCAGCTGCATGTCAATGGGATTCTCCGGGATGTCACGCGAAAGGCCGCAGCATGGCCTGAGGCCCGCACCATTGCGTTCGGCCCTCCGCCGCTGCCCGGCTTTGGGAACGCATCCGGTTTCAACTTCATGCTGCAGGATCGCGCCGGCGGCAGCGTGGAGGATCTGGCGGCAATGACCCGCACGTTCATGGCCGCCGCACAGCAGCGTCCGGAAGTGGCTCGCCTTTACACGGCCTTCCGTCCTGCCGTGCCCCAGGTGGCTGTCGAGTTGGACCGCGAAAAATGCCGGACTCTGGGTGTGCAGATCAATGACGTGTTCACAACCCTGCAAACCTATCTCGGAGGCGCGTACATCAACGATTTTAACCGGTTCGGGCGCGTTTATCGGGTGTATGCGCAGGCAGAGCCCGAGTTCACAAGTTCCCCCGATCGCATCGACGATTTCTTTGTCCGGAACGACCGCGGGGAAATGATTCCTCTCGGCGTTCTTGTCAATGTGGGGCGGACGGAAGGTCCCGCTTTTACCATCCGGTATAATCTCTTTCGCGCTACTGAGATTACAGGTCAGCCAGCTCCGGGATTCAGTTCCGCACAGGCGACCGCAGCGATGGAGGAAACGGCTGCGGAAACGTTGACCCGCGATTTCGGCTATGAATGGACCGGATTGACGTTTCAGGAAAAACTTGCTGAAGGACAGGCAGGCGCCGTGTTTCTTATGGCGGTGGTGTTTGTGTTCCTGCTGCTCGCTGCCCAGTATGAAAGCTGGGCACTGCCGTTCGCCGTACTGCTTTGCACGCCGCTTGTGGTCCTGGGCACATTTCTCGGTCTGCTTGGTAGGGGTCTTGAACTCAATGTCTATGCGCAGATCGGATTGGTAACGTTGATCGGGTTGGCAGCAAAGAACGCCATCCTGATCGTCGAGTTTGCCAGACAACAACGTGAGGCAGGAAAATCCTTTCGCGAAGCGGCCATCGAAGGCGCACGCCTTCGCCTGCGCCCCATCCTGATGACTTCATTCGCGTTCATCCTCGGCTGCGTGCCGCTTGCGCTCGCCACCGGATCCGGCGCCGAGGCGCGCAAAACGATGGGCACCGCCGTCGTGGTCGGGATGACTGTCGCCACGTTGCTGGGCATTTTTCTTATCCCGGCGTGCTACGCATTCGTTCAGGGATTGGTGGAACGGCGCAAGACCAAGGCCGCTTAGACGCCCGCTTCGAGCCGGGCTGCGCGGCTCGGCTGCACCGGCACCGTTTCCCGGCGATCAATCCCTCGCGCGTTGCAACGCAAGAATTGCTTCTGTGCGCCGGACCTTGAACTCCCGAATACATCGGCTCAGTTCGCCGCCGCGTTTCATCAGCGAATCGGCAAAATCGACTATCCGCTGGTTGGGAAATGCTCCGGGCCTGAGAATAAGCAGTTGCCCGAGCAGGGATTCCGGCGGGGTATCGGGATGCAACAACGCGAGAAAAGCGAATGCGATGGCGGTCGACCGGCTGCGCCCCTGTCGGCATTGCACGAGAACGACACTGTGCGGATCCTTGCGAACCAGCTCGACAAACCAACGCAGCAGCGCTTCAACATCATCAAGCTCAGGACATGCGTACCCCGGAACGTCCTCCTCCGCATCGTAAAAATCGATGGAAATGTGGCGTGTGGATTTGATCCACGGGGGGGTGGGAGTTGGCGTTTCCGGATCGTTCAGCGAGATGAGATAGTCGACCTTCCGATTGGCGAACTCGCTTAGCCCGTTGACGCCGCAGATATGAATGTGCGGCGCAGCCGATCCTGTCGGGGGAGAAAATTCGCCACTCACAACCTTCCATATTGAGGGTTTTCACAACCATTGTAAACTGACGATTGGTGAAATGGCTGCCGCATTTTCCAGAACGATTTAATTCTTGAATACAGAATGCGGGACCGGGATGTTACATCGGGCGACGGAGTCCGCACAGGTTCGCCATCCATGCACCCCAACCTCCAATCTCTTTTCCGCTTATGGGTACCGTCATCAAACTTTTGATCGTCGTGGCACTGGCTGCCGGGATTTATGTGTGCTGGCAGGGAGTGGAAAGCCAGAAAGCGCTGGAAGCAGCCGGCGAAACGCCGGATGGCTCCATAGTCGTCGGGTATTACGTGGGGATCCTGCTGATGGCGGCGCTGCTCGCAGCGCTATTCGCAACGACCGTCGTGCCGCTCTTCGCCGAACAGGCTGCGGGATTGGTCTATGGCCCAACGGAAAAACAGGATCTCGGACCGCACGCAAAGGCCCTGGCCAAAGTCGCCCAAGGCGATTACGAAGGTGCCATCGGCGAGTACGAAAAAGTTCTGGAGCAGAATCCCGAAGACACAATGGCGCTGAGTGAAATCTCGCATCTTTATTCAGACCGATTAGGACGCGCCGACGAAGCTACAGCCCGTTTGTCACAGGCATTGGAACGGGAGTGGGTGCCGGATAAAGCCGGCTTTTTAACGTTTCGCCTTGCGGACCTTTTTTGGAAACATCTAGGCGATTTCGAATCCGCCCGCGTGTTGCTGACGCAGATCTCCGATACAATGCCCGGCACAACCCATTCTGCCAATGCGTTGCATCGACTCCGCGAAATCGACGAGCGGGAACGTCAGATCCAGGAAGAGCACTACCTCGGCAGCGGCGACAGCCACGCAGACGGTGCGCCAGCCGAAGACGGCGCGCCAGCCGAAAGCGCTGCGTCACCGTCTGAGGATGAGGACGGAACGCCGCGTTCCGTCTAGAATCCGGGTTCCGACCGCAGGCGTGTCGGTGAAGCAGGCCGCAATGCGCAAGGCGAGGCCGCGATGCCTTAATTGCAGCGGAGATGGGTTAACGAAGGTTACCAGAGGTTTCCTTCTTGTTCGACGCCGCACTCGATCAGGAAGCGCTTCAGCGCCTGTTGATCGTCAACGCTGACGACTTCGTCGGACACAAGACCAAGGATCGCCTCGCGCGCACGACTGGAAACCCAAAGGAGCTGCGCGGTTTCCATGTCTTCTCCTGCGTTTTCCGTAAGCAAGTCGTCCACGTTTACGATTGCATCGATGGCTGCCCCGACCACCGGTGGACGCATCTGTCGGATCCATGTTTGGAGCTGGCCGGAGTACGACCCGGCATCGTCGGCAAGAAGCCACAAAATCCGACGCGGCGTAAGCGTCACGGTGCGCGAATTGTTCGAGACGCGGCGCCCGGCCGGGTCCACCCAGAGATCCGCGCCTGGAAACACTTCCGAGACAAAACGGTTATATCGCGCGGCTGCACGGCTTTTCATCAATGCATACTGAGCTTTGACCGACCGCGTCAGGCTCTGGCTCATCTGGATGTTGCGGCTGTCCGTTTCATCGAAGTACAACGCAAACACCGGAGGTGGGTTCTCAATTTCCTCCTCCAACGACCCCTTGAGACGCAACAATATTTCCTCAGCCGAGATCTGCTGCTCCGCCGAGGGAACGGGGGTTGAGGCGGAAACCCCGCCCGCAGGGCGAGGATCAGCCCCGGCGTTTAAAGAATTCGAGTGCGGCTTGCCAGGGGGAGGATTAGCGGGGGTGTTAAGGCCCTGAGCTTTGCGCTGCCGCGCGGGCGTCTTTTTATCGTTGGCCACTTGTTCCTCAGTCGGCACCGCGAAAAGCATCGGACAACAGAAGAACGCGGTGGCAATCAGCGCGCAAAGGCCGTAAGGCCGCGACACCGGCAGGGTTCGACGCCAGACACTGCGCATAATTGGCAAGTGTCGCGGAAGCACTGAGAGAATTCAAGGGGGCGCGTGATGCGCAGCAGAGAATCTCCGGACGTGAATCCACCCCCTGTTCAACGTCGGAACAGCATGTGCACGCCAATGGCAATAAGCACAATCGCAAAGATCCGGGATAGCGTCTGGTTGCTCAGCGTTTTCAATGCCTCTGCAGCAAGCAGAGCGGCGGCGACCGCACCCGCCGTCGCCCACGGCACCACCGGCCAGTGGATGAACTGGTTGCCATGATTTTTCAGTGTCGCAGCAAGAGACGTGGGAACGATGATTGCCAGCGAGGTTGCCACTGCAGTGCGCTGGTCCAGGCCGAGAAAGATTCCGAACAGAGGAACAAGAATAATGCCGCCGCCGACGCCGCACAGCGCGGCAACGACTCCGCTGACGGTGCCCGCAAGAAGGCCGATGAGCCATGTCATAAGCCGGATTGTAGCTGCGAGGTCAAATTCTGTCGCGGGATATCCCGCTCAGGTTCCCCCCGCTCCCACGACTCCCCGGTCAGGTTGCGGCCATGTTCCACACGCCGCGCCACAAGGCGGCCGCTGCAATGGCAACGCTGGCGCATGCAGCCAACAGAACGCCGGCCGCCGCGAGATCTTTCGCGTCATGCACAAGTGGATCCCATTCCACGTTGAGGCGGTCGCCAAGCCGCTGAACGGCTGTGTTAAAGGCTTCCGCCACTCAGACAACTGCCATGGCGGCGGCTAAAAGACCCCACTCGCATGAGGTGCGTTCCGTCAGGATGCCCGCAGCCCGTACAACACAGGAAGCTGCAAGAAGGATGTGAGCATTGCGCTGTCTGGCGAAAAGCACAAGCATCCCCCGTAACGCGCAGGCAAAGCGGCTCGCTAAACCAGCCAGCCAATTGGCCGCCGCGCGGGGGACGAACATGCGCGGATGGGTTCAGTTGCTCTGCGGAAAGAATCGTGGAGCGGGCGATGGCGTTCCGTCGGCTGCCGTGGCGCTTGGATCCGGACGGAGATCCCCCTCAGGGTATCCAACAGATTTATCCTCCGCCCCTCCCGCTCCGCCTTGCGCTGGCTTTTTTTCGGCGAGGCTTCCGGCGTGGGTACGATAAACGTCCGAGCCCTGGTGCTGGTCGCAATTGGAGAAAGCGATCGCAGCAAGAATCGCGAAAAGAAAAATCGATGCGTAGCGCAGCATAACTATGTTCACGATCTTCGCGGCCGGGCGCCGCCGCAAGCAGAAAAGGCGCGTCCAGCCGCTGGTTGAGGCGCGTTACCCATGAGTATCAAAGCCGACCGGCTGCGGTTTTACACCTTACGTCTTATGAATATAAGCTCCGCCGAGCCAATCGCCCGTTGCATTTCCCCAGCCTCCTCCGTACGCTCCGGCAGGAAGTCGATGAACGAAGATTCAAAAAACGATGTGGCTGCCGAAATCCGGCTCCTCGAACTTGTGGGAAAGGGTGACCGGGACAGTCTCGGCGCGCTCTATGATCGATACAGCACCGTGTTGTATTCCGTCGCGCTCCGCATCCTGAATAACGAAGCCGAGGCCGAGGATCTTCTGCAGGAAGTTTTTGTTCAGATCTGGGATAAGGCCTCCCTTTATGACGCAAAACGTGGCAAGCCATTGACGTGGGTCATGTCCATGACCCGCAACAAGGCAATCGACCGATTGCGCTCTCTCCAAAGGCGTCACCGCCTTCACGACGAGGCCGAGCAGGAAGCCAAAGCAACCGAGGCGGCGTCGATGGCCGACAGTCATGAGGATGTTTACGCTGCCGAAAACAGCCGGGCGGTGCGCGACGCTGTGCTGCAACTTTCGCCAGAACAAC
This sequence comes from uncultured Chthoniobacterales bacterium, assembly GCA_964652295.1. Taxonomy (GTDB): domain Bacteria; phylum Verrucomicrobiota; class Verrucomicrobiia; order Chthoniobacterales; family CALDSX01; genus CAZZCL01. Next base: position 10,143 of record CAZZCL010000014.1, on the reverse strand, counting down.
GGCAGGCCATCGAAATGGCGTATTTTTCCGGCCTGACCCAAAGCGAAATCGCCGACAAACTTCAGGAACCGCTTGGGACAATAAAAGCCAGAATCCGCCGCGGCATGCTCAAGCTGCGGGACCTGCTTGAAGGTCAACTTTAATGTCAGCCGGGGCGGCAGAAGAAGATTTGTTTTCCGTCGGCGCTCTCGGTGCGCTGGATCCTGTTGACCGGCAGAGGCTTGCTGAAGTCGTACTCCGGGACGAGAAAGCTGCGGCACTTTTCGAAGCGTTACAGCGCACCGCAGATTTGCTCGGGCACACTGCGCCTACGGTCAACCCACCCCGGCAGGCCCGGGCGCAGCTACTGGAAGCAGTCCAAAGGCTGGAGGCATCGCGGCGGGAGATCGAAAGGGGGGATGCGGGCCGCAGCATAACGTTTGATCGGCTGCTGCCATGGGTTGCCGTGGCAATGTTCGCCGTGATGTGCGCGTGGATGGCATTCCAGATGTCCAGAGCGCGTGGGGAGATCCGTTCCCTGCGCGCGGCGCTGCTCGAGCCAGGAGGCTGGAGATCGGCCCTGCTTGTCCCTGCAGGAGAAAAAGCCCCGGCCACCACGGCAGAATTCCGATTTTCCACTCAAAGACAGGAGGGCCGGCTGGTGGTGAGGGAGCTGGATAAGCTGCCCGAAGGAAGCTGCTACCAACTATGGCTTTTCGACGCGGATTCCGGAGGAGCAGTCAGCGCAGGGATTTTTGCCGTGCGCCCGGACGGAACTGCGGAAGTGGATTTCAAGCCTGCATCGCCAGTTGGAGAAGTTGGAAAAGTAGCGGTATCCCTTGAGCGGGACGGAGGGGTGCCTGTTTCCGAAGGGCCCATCGTTCTGGCTGGACAGGCGTACTGATTCTGAACTCTGCTCCAAGGCGTCATCCCGCAGAACACCGATCAGATGAGGAAAGGATTGCTGTATTTTTCGTCGCTGATCGTGGTCGCCGGACCATGACCGGGGAGGACCGTCGTCTGCCCGGGCAACGGCAGGATCTTGTTCCGAATACCGCGAAGCAGTGCGTCCTGATCCCCGCCAGGAAGGTCGGTGCGTCCGATGCCACCGGAAAAGAGCACGTCGCCCCCAACGAGCGCCTCCGCTTCTGCATCGTAAAAACAAAGACTTCCTGGAGAATGCCCCGGCACATGCATCACGTCGTAACGCCTGCCGAGCAAATGCTGTCCCGCACCTTCTTCCAGCAGTCGCCCGGCCTCCACGGGATGAACAGGCTCCAGAATTCCCCATGAGGAATAATCCCGACGCTCGGCGATCAACGGCACATCCGCAGGATGACATGCGACCGGCATACCGTGTGAAGCAAGCAATTCCGCCGCGCCCATCATGTGATCGAAGTGCCCGTGCGTTAGAACGAGCAACGAAACCCGGATGTTCAGCGAATCCAGCCACGCGAGTACGCCCTGCGGCGCATCGAAAAGCAGCCATCCCTCCGGCGCATCCACAAGGTAGGAATTCGTTTCGAGAAGACCGCCGGTAAACTTTTTATAACGAAATGGCATTCTGAAGCGTCATAGAGGAAGACCGCAGCCTTGTGCAACTCGTAATAACCAATACTTACCCAACAGCATCGGGGTGGCAGGGTTGATTTCCACGCGAACTTTGCAAACTTGAAAATTCTATCCATGAAAACCTCAACGCACGGCATCCGGATCCTTTTACTCTTTGCGCTGGTTGCCGCATGGGCCGCGCGGCTCGATGCCAAAGACGAAATGAGCCGTACCGCCAACACCGTGGCGCGCATGCTGGAAAATGAACATTTCCGCCAGCAACCGCTCGACGACACAGTATCACTCCAGCTGCTCTCGGCATATATTGACGCCCTCGATTACAATCGGTTTTTCTTTGTCCAAAGCGATATCGACGAATTTCAGCGTCTGTACGGCCGTTCTCTCGATGACGACATCAAACGCGGCGACCTCGACGCTGCATACACCATTTTCGGCCGGTACAAACAGCGCGTGGCCGAGCGGACTGCCGCCACTGAGGATCTCGTGGCCGATCCCAATCTCATTGACCCGACGCATTCCGTCGAAATCAGCCGGGAAGATTCGCCTTGGCCACGCGATGAAGCAGAAGCGCAACGGCTCTGGCGCGACCGGGTGGCAGCCGATCTGCTTCAGGAACGGTTGAAACTCGAGACGCTCGACAATGAAACTGCCGAGGAGGGTGCTGCCGCCGCCGAGTCCACGGACGATGCGCCACGCTCCCTTTTCGACAAGACTCCCGAAGAACTTGTCATCAGCCGGAGCGAGCGTTTACTCAAATCTGTTGAAGACAAAGGTCGTGCCGATCAGGCCACAGATTTTCTTTCGGCGCTGGCGATGGTTTACGATCCGCACTCCGAATACCTGAGCCAACGCGAACTTAAGAATTTTGAGATCAATATGGCGCTGGAACTGGTGGGCATCGGCGCCTTGTTAGACGCCGACGGAGCCTACGCGCGGGTTCAGGATCTGGTCCCCGGAGGACCAGCTGAGCGCGACGGACGGCTCAAGCCCAAGGATCGGATCGCAGCGGTTGCCCAAGGCCAGAATGATTTTTTGGATACCGTGGACATGCCCTTGGATGAAGTTGTCGATCTCATCCGAGGCAAGAAAGGCACCACCGTGCGCCTGCTTGTATTGCCCGGAACAGCAACCGATCCAAGCGAACGTCAAATTGTCGAGATCGTGCGTGATGAGGTGCAACTTAAGGACGCGGAGGCAAGCGCCCAGATCATCGAGCACACGGGTGAAGATGGAGAGGTCCTGCGACTCGGCTGGTTGACTTTGCCATCCTTCTACGCCGACATCAGCCAATCGCGTTCCTCTGATTCCGCGAGCGCCACCGGCGATGTCCGGCGTTTGTTACGACGATTACAGCAGGAGAAAATTGCGGGGCTCGTGGTCGATCTCAGCCGCAACGGAGGTGGTTCACTGGATGAGGCGGTCGACCTCACCGGTTTGTTTATTCGGAAAGGGCCCGTCGTTCAGACCAAATTCAGCAACGGCGCCATTAAACCCACCTACGACGGCGATGCCCGCATCGTTTACGACGGGCCACTCGTGGTCCTGACCAGCCGCTTCAGCGCTTCAGCCAGTGAAATTTTTGCCGCTGCCCTCCAGGATTACGGACGCGCGGTGGTTGTCGGTGACGAAAGCACGTTTGGCAAAGGCACAGTCCAGACCATTTTCCGTCTCGATAACGCCATCCCATTTCTGGGATTGAGCAGCGGCAACGAGGGTGCGCTGCGGTTCACCATCCAAAAGTTCTATCGGATCGCAGGAGGATCCACGCAGTTCCGCGGAGTGCTATCCGACATCGTTCTGCCATCCACCACCGACTACAATGAAGTAGGCGAAAGCTCTTTGGATCATGCTCTTCCCTACGACGAAGTCGATCCCATGGCCTACGACCGGGTCGCCGAGATCGCGCCGATCGTGCGTCGGCTTGCGTTGCGATCCGCCGAACGCGTGGCTGCAAACTCCGAGTTTCAATATATTAAACAAGACATGCAGCGATTCCGCGAGCGCATGGATGCCAACCGCATCTCCCTCGATATGGAACAGCGTCTCGCCGAATTGCGCGCCGACGACGCTCGTGAGAAACAGCGCACCGAAGAGCGTGCCTCCCGGGAGACGCCTGCAGACACGGTGTATAAACTCACCCTCGACAATGTTGAGGAGGAGAAACTTTCCGAGTATGTCCGCGCGAGCTTAAAGAGCGATGGCCCGGAGCCGCCCGACAACACCGCCACAGACGACAAAAACGACAATGGCGGCTATTACACGCGGTTTGAACGTCCGCGGATCGATCCCATCAAGGATGAAACACTTCTCATTCTGCGCGATCTCATCGCCGCAGACGGCAACGAACGTCTTGCGAAAACGCCGTGAACTCATGGCGTCTCGCCGTCGCAACAGCCATTGTGGCGGCAGTGCTCGCCGGGTGCAGCGCCGACCCGAAGCCGGAGGCTAAACCCGAACCAGTTCAGCTTCTTTTAGGCGCCTCAGGCGGCAAAAGCGGATGGTTGCGAAGTTGTCTGCGGCGTTTTGAAGATTCCCGACCGCACCTCGCGGATGGTCGCCCCGTCGAGGTAAAGCTCGTCGCCCATTCTTCGGAAGCTCTCATCGCAAACGTAGTGTCCGGGCAGCTCGACGCGCATGCCGTGGTTCCTTCATCCAGCCGCATCCTCGACTGGTTGCCGCCGGAGGAAAGGGTGTATTTCGGAGAACCTTTTCCGCTGGTGATTACCCCGGTTGTGTTTGCAGCAGTCTTCGATGTTGCACGCTCCCTCGGCTGGCCCGATACGCCATTCGGTTGGCGGGAGCTGGCCGCAATGGGTTCCAACCCCGATTTGTGGGAAGGACAAGCTTCGCTCGGCGTACGCGAGCTGCGATTCGTCATGCCGGACCCGGAGCGGACTGTCACAGGCCGTCTCGCTCTCCATTCCATGATCCAATCTGCCACCCTTCAGAATCGCGCAGCGACCCCCGTTGCGGTGAGCAGGCCACAGACACGGGCGTTTCTGGCTGCTTGCGCGGGCACAGTTGGCGCGCTCACAAGCGCGCCATCCCGGTCGTTCGAGGATCTGATGCGCGCCGGACGCTTTGCGGCGACCGTCATGTTGAGCACCGAACAACTGGTGTTCCGGAGTTACGGACAAAATCCGCGCGAACCCATCGTCGCAATGTACCCGCGCGACGCCCCGTTTGTCCTCGATCATCCGTTGATATCCGTCGAAGCGCCGTGGGTAACCCCAGCGCATCGCGAAGCGCTGGTCTTACTCAGGGAGTTCCTACTCGCTCCGGAGCAACAGTCGCTGGCAAGCAGTGTCGGCTTCCGCCTGCCGACAGCGCCGCCGGATCGCATTGCACCACTTGATCCCGCGCGCGGCATCGATCCTTGCCCGCTTCCCCCCTCGTTTCCATCGATGCCGCCAGGAGTGCGCGATCTCGCCATGGAAATCTGGAGAGAAACACGCCCGCCCGCCGATGTGCTTCTCGTCATGGACTATTCCGGGAGCATGAGCGCCGAGGGCGGACAGCGCGCCGGACTTGCCCTGCGCATGGCCGGCCGAATCCTCGACGATCTCGGACCACGGGACACCGCGGGCCTGCTGCTTTTTAACGAGAGAAAAGTGCTCGCGGTACGCCCTGCTCTGCGCAATGAAGCACGCCAACGCATCGTCGACGTTCTCGGGCGCACACTTCCCAATGGCGGCTCGGCACTTTACGAAACCGTCCGGGAAATCGTGGACGACCGCCTTGCCCCGCAACGTTCGGGACGCATGAGTGCCGTGGTACTTTGTTCAGACGGGCTCGACACCCATAGCCCTCTGCTCCTCGATCCCCTGTCGAAACGGCTGACGCTCGCCGTGGACGAACGGGATGCCTCGCCAATTTATGCCATGGGATTTGGAGGCGATCTTGAAATGGATGTCCTCGCCAGGATCGCTCATGCTGCACATGGCCGGGTGTACGAACTCGACGACGAACGTTTCGACGCTATTCTCCACGATCTCACCGCCTATTTCTGAGTTCCCCATCCTGCGCCCGTCTCCACCGCGGCAGACCCGCGGCACAATAAAGCTGCGCAGGTCAACGCGCTTCGTAGAAATTTGTCGTGTACGTCTTAGTCCAGAGGCGAAAGCTTAGGGCAACCGCTGCGCAGACGAGCCCGGCAAGAATTCCAAACCACACCCCAACCGGCCCTGCGCCAACAAGGAATGCGGCCGCATACGCGACCGGCAGGGAAATCAGCCAGTAGCACCCTGCTGTCGTCCATAACGGCCATCGCACATCCGCGAGACCGCGCAGGCCGCCCAGCGCCGTCACCTGAATGCCGTCAAAAAGCTGGAAGAGCCCCGCGATGATAAGCAATTGCGCCGCAAGCTCCAGGACATCTGCCGCGTCGGTCCCGACAAAAGCCCCTGCAATAGTCTGGCGGAATGCAAGAAACAGCGCGGCAGTCACGCACATGCATACTGCGGCAAGCGCCATCGCACCCGTTGCCACCACGCGCAGGCGGTGAAACTGCTGCGCCCCATGGCATTGTCCCAGACGCAATGTCAACGCCATGCCCAGGCCCAGCGGAAGCATGAATGTCATGGAGGCGCAGGTCAGCGCGATCTGATGCGCAGCAAGTGGGCTGGCACCCAGCCAACCCATCATGACCCCGCAAAACGCAAACGCTCCCACTTCCACCACGAGCTGGCTGCCGCTGGGCACTCCGAGCCCAAGGAGATCGCGCATGCGGGCAGCCGAAGGCATTCGCAACCAGCATGGCGGGCGATGAGAAGCAAATGCCGACATTCGGACGATGACACCCGCGAGACAGGCTGCCGCTACAGCGCGCGCAATCAGAGTCGCCCAACCGGCCCCGTCCAGGCCGAGTGCCGCCGCGCCGAGATGGCCAAAGATAAGCACCCAGTTGAGCGCCACATTAAGAACCACTCCCCCCATGGTGATCCAGAACGAAATCCATGGCCGGTTCAACGCTTCACAATGGTTTTTGAGAACGATCGTTGCCAGCGCAAATGGCAGGGAACACGCCACAATCACCAGATAGTTCCCCGCCTCAGCCACCACCTCCGGCGGCTGGCCCAAAAGCCCGGCAAACGGTATAAACGCAATGATGATTGCCATGCACAGCGCGCCAAACACAATGGCAAGCAGCATGCCGTGTCGCAACGTTTCCGCCGCCCCCTGCGCATCACCGGAGCCTACCGCTTGTGACGTGCGCACCGCCGTGCTTGTGAGCAAGCCCACGCCAAAGAGAAACGGGATGTAGATCACAATATTTGCGAAGGCGCACGCCGCCAGCGGAGTGACCCCGACCCGGCCGACCATGAGCGTATCGGCAAGACCGATCATCATCTGCGCAAACTGTCCCGCCATTAACGGTGCGGCGAGAGCGAGTGTGGGGCGCAGTTCCGCGCGGATTTCAGCCAGCGTCATGGGTCAGCACCTGTAACACGATCCAAACCCCGCGCCCACCCATCCTAAAGAACAACGCCGCCGTAGAACAGCGTCTCGACCTGTTCCGCTCTCCCCATCCCTGCAAATCCATCTCTGACAAAAAAACTTTTGTCCCACGAACAAAAAAAAGCTCGCCAGATCCCGCGCGGTTATGCATGACTCGCACCGCCTGTAGACACACCACTCCACTCCAACACCCCAAAATCACCCCGAAGCCTGCTCCATCCGGACGTCATCGCGCTATGCGCTCCAACGCGTAATGCAGTAACCAACGCAGTAGAACGGCTTCACCCTCAAAAAACCTCCTATGAGCCGTTTGTTGCGTCGTGCAACTCCCGGGTTGTCCCTGGCGTTCGCCGCCATTTTTTCCCTGCTGCTCTGGCAGCTTTTCCTCGCGCGCGGTGTCGATGCCGAGTTGCGCGACCATATCGGTCTTGTCCGCCACGCCCCGCAGGTGAACGGTTATACCGAGGGATCCCTGCAACAACTCGCCGCCGAAGGGCTTAATCTCAACTCCGGGGCCGTCATCCTCCGCCGACTGCTTGTTCCCGGCAGTCCAAACATCCTCCTCAATGGTGCTCCCGATTATGGCGGCGTTCTCGAAGGCGCCGGCGCGGCCGATCCTGCCGGGTACACAATCGTCCTCAACGAGGGCGCCACCCTCGGCAATATCGTAACACGCACCGATCCGGTCCTCATGCCAGAGACCGCACCGCCGCCTTCCCCTACCGGCACTCGCACCGTCTGGCTCAACGCCGGCCAGTCTCCGGGAGACTTCGCCACCATCCGCAATCTCGGTCTCAATGCCAACTACGGCGCACTCACACTTCCACCCGGCGACTACGGCGATCTGACTGTCAACAGCGGGTGCACCGTAACGTTGGGCGCTGCAGGACCGCCCGAGGCGGAGCCTGCAGTCTATAATCTTCAGCGTCTCACACTCAACACACGCGGCAGCGTGCGCCTGGCCGGTCCTGTCGCGCTGAACCTTCATCATGGGTTCAATATCAACGGTGAGGACAGCATGATCGGCGAGCCGGCAAAACCAGAATGGCTGGTCATCCGCGTTCATACTGGCGACATCAATATCAACAGCGAAAGCGGCGTGTTCGCAAAACTCATTGCGCCCAACAGCCATGTTCAGGTCAATGGCACGCTCTCAGGTGGGCTCGCCGCCGACAGGCTCACCGTCAATTCCTCCGGTGAACTCACGCTTTCCATCGATATCGTCCCGCCGCCCGCACCCGATAATCGCGCGCCCACAGCCGCCGATATTACAGTCGAAACTCCGGAAGACACTCCGGCCGATTTCGTTCTGTCCGCCTCCGACCCCGACAACGACGATCTCACCTACGAAATCCTGACGCTCCCCTCCCACGGCATCCTTATCCACAACGGCCAACCGCTCACCGTTGGCACTCAGGTCTCAGGTCTCCCGTTGCAGGTCTCCTACATCCCCGCGCTCAACTTTTTCGGGGAGGACGCCTTTACTTATCGCGCGACCGATTCCAAGGCTGCGCATTCCGGCCCCGCCACAGCCGGCCTGTCCGTCAAGCCGGTCAACGACGCACCTGCCATTGCCCTCGCTGAACCCGATGAAGGCGCGCTGTTCGATCATCCGGTTACCCTCACCCTGCGCGCTTCCGCTGCAGATGTCGAAGATGACTCGTTGCTTGTGGAATTCTTCGCGAACGACAACCGGATCGGCGCGCGGTCCGGCGTCGATTCCTTCGTGCTCGAACACGAAGCGTTTGAGCCCGGCGAACTGGTGTTGCGCGCCGAAGCCGTCGACAGCGGTGATGCCCGTGTTCGCAGCGCCGATGTGGTCGTGTATCTGAACAACGCGCCCAGCGTACAGATCGTCGGGCAGCCTCAGATCGCCCTCGATAAACCCGCCCAACTCACTTCTTTGGTCTCAGACGACGGCCAACCGCCCAACGCGATTTTTGTTTATGCATGGAGCAAAACGTCGGGTCCGGGCGATGTGAGTTTCAGCACGCCGACCCAGCCCACCGCGACGGCTGCCTTCACCGAGGTGGGTTCATACACGCTTGCGCTGGCTGTGAGCGATGGCGTGCGCACAGGGCAAGGCACCATCGAAATCGAGGTTCGCGAGCCGGGCGAGTACAAATCTGTGCGTCCCATCCTCGACGGTGTGCGCGAATTGTCCGACGGCTCATTCCTCGCATTCTTCGGGTATCTCAACGAGAACGGCGATCCCATCGCCATCCCCGCCGGGCCGGACAACAAGTTTACTCCTGTCCCGATTGACCGCGGCCAGGCGCAACTCTTCGAACCCGGGCGCACGCCGTATTATCCCGATGCTGCCTTTGTTGTGCCCTTTGCCGCCGACAATCAGGTGTGGACTTTGCGCGGGCCGGACGGCAAGACGCGCACCGCCACGGCTTCACCCAATTCCAAACGCCTCAACGCCGCGCCATCGGTCGCAATCAGCACCCCGGCCGAAGGCGCTGTTTACGAGCGCGAAAACACCATCGAGATTCTTGTTTCGGCCGCCGATCCCGATCCTGTCGGGCCAGCCGGCATTCAATACGTTGAAATTTTTGCTGGTGCCGATTCGCTCGGTGAAGCCGTCCGCATCGCGGGAACCGACACCTTCCTCCTCTCTGCAGGCGGCGCGGTGCTGCCTGCGGGTGACACCGTGGTTCTCACGGCTGTGGCCACCGACGTGGAGGATCTCTCAGCCACTTCCGCCCCGGTATCCATCACAATTCAGGGCCAGGAAAATCGTCCGCCCACAGCGGATGTTCTCAGCTTTACAACTACGGAAGATGTCAGCTTGTACATTGAGCTGAAGGGCAGCGATTTGGACGGTGACACGCTCGCATTCAGCTTGGTCACCCTGCCCGATCCTTCCACGGGCGTGCTGTACACCGTGCCAGGCGCTCCCGCGCAAATCGGCGTGCCGCTTGTCGGCAGCCAGGACGGTGGTGGGTTTGTCGTGGCCTCCAATTATCATCTCGTTTTCCACCCGGCTGCCAACTACAACGGTCCCGCCGCGTTCACCTACATCGCCACCGATCCCGCCACCAGCCACTCGCCACCCGCTACTGTCTCGATCACCATCACCCCCGTCAATGACGCCCCCACCGCGGAGAACATCACCGTCGAAACTCCGGA
>CAZZCL010000013.1:0-49322 GCA_964652295.1 uncultured Chthoniobacterales bacterium | reverse complement strand
TCAATGGAAACCTCGAAGAATCGCTTTGTGCCTTCGTGCCTTTGTGAGAGATAAATCAGAACAAGGCGGTGCTGGACAACGTCGCTAACGCGCCGTGCCAGACCTTGACGTTATGACCCAAAAGAACAAATTTCGCCTGGCAGCGGGCTGCCTGGCTCTCCTGCTGGGAGCAGGCGCGTTATTTCTTGCCACACGCGAGCAGCGCATCGAGGCGCAGGACGCGGCGGCAACGCCGCAACAGAGGTCCGAGAGCACGGAAACGAGCGGGCCTGCAGCCGACGGAGCCATTGCGAGGGCACAGCAGGAAACTCTGCAGACACGAGCGCCAGCGGCGGACATTCCCGAGCCGGTTCGGGCGATGTTGCAAAGGTTCTTTGCGGCCATGCAGGAAGCGCGGGTTCTGGAAGCCTTTTCCGCCTTGCTGGAGGGCAGCCGGATTGGCACACAGCCCGAGGATGTGGCCATGCTTCAGGAAAATGGGAAGCGGGCTATTGCGGAATTCGGGCCAATCCGCGGATTTGAACTTCTCGATTGCAAAGTCGCGTCCGGTTCGCTGCTGCGTCTGACCTACCTGAGCGTGGGGCGAGATTATCCGCTGCGTTGGCGATTTTATTTTTATCAGGGCGAAAGCGGCGACAAAGGGTGGCGTCTGCTGGATCTGCGTGTGGACGATCAACTGGCGAGCATGTTCGATTCCGACGAAGAAAACGCCGAGCCGGGGGATGATGGTAACACACCGTCCACGGACGCTGCAGACATTCTGCGCGGCAGCAGCGAAATGGCGCCAGGCCTGCCTGACCAGGAGTGAAATGGCTCAACGAATGCCTCCCTGGCGACCTCAACTATGGCGTGCGATTGCCAAAACGAGGCGTCCTCCGGACTTCCCGCCTCAGGATGCAGACGAAAATTCGTCGTTTCTCCCGCAAATCGACGCTTGACCTTTCGGAAACGATTTCTGATTTTCCCCTCCATGCCTGCGGAATGGCCTGCTCCGCCGCAAGGCGAACCGTCGCCTGACCGTTGCGCGCCAATGCGTTTGCGGGCTCCGACTGGTACAAAACCAGGCCACACAAAACCAGGCCACACAAAACCAGGCCACAGATCATCTCTTCCCACGTTCGTTCATCCATGAAAGTCAGCATCAAACTCCTCTTCCCCGCTCTCGCCCTTGCCGTTGGTGGCGCGTTTCTTCTCAGCCCCGGTATTGCTCAGGACGCTGCCGAAGCGTCAGCGCCCATCGTTCGCGAAATCGAAATCGAATTCGCGGGCCCGGAAACCATCGCAAGAGAACGCATTCTGGCGAATATGCGCACAGCCGTCGGGCAACCTTTCAGTCAGCTGAACATTGAGGAAGACATCCGAAACCTGTTCGACTCCGGCGATATTGCCAATGTGCGTATCTTCAGCGAGCCGGCCCCAGGAGGCGTGAAAGTGGTGGTCGTCGTTCAGCCCCGCTCGATCGTGAGCGAAATCACTGTCGAGGGTGCCAGCCGCATTTCAACGCGGCGCATCAAACGGGAGCTTTCCGTGGCACTCAATAAGCCCCTAAAAGAGGAAAGCCTGGAGGAGGATCGGCAGAAGATTCTTGAGCTGTACCGCAACCGCGGCTTTGGAGACGTCGACGTGCAATACACTGTGGATTCCGACGAGGCCGGATCCCAATCGCGCCTGCTTTTTTCGATTGATGAAGGCCAGCGTTTATTCATCGAAAACATCGATTTCGAGGGAAACACCGCGTTTAACAGCCGGGAACTCCGCAAGGTGATCGGCACACGCCCCCGCAACTTCCTTTCTTTCATCACAAAGGCCGGGCGGATCGATGAGACGAAGCTCGATGAAGATCTCGTGGCTCTGGAAGAACACTATCGAAACGCAGGCTACGCAGACATGCAGGTGGCCGATGTGCGTCGCGATCCAGCCCGAAAAGGCGTCGCGCTCGTATTCGTCATTGAGGAAGGACCAAAATATTCACTCGCAGACATTCGCTTCGATGGAATCACGCTGCTGAGCCAGGATCAGGCTGCCACGCTTTTCGGCGTCAATCCTGGCGATACATTCTCCCAACAGGCGATCCGCACCGGCACCAAGGCCATTGAAGACCACTATGGCAGCCAGGGTTATGTCGACGCTCAGGTGACCGCAGACGCACTTCCCGGCACCGGCGACTCACTGGCACTGGCAGTGTCCGTGGACGAAGGCACGCCGTCCTACGTTGAGCGTGTGCAAATTTCCGGCAACAGTCGCACGAAGGACAAAGTACTTCGCCGGGAGCTGGCCGTGGCCCCGGGCGATCTTTACAACACCATCCTGGTTGATACCAGCCGACGGCGTCTTCAGAACGTCGGCTTTTTCGAGCGCGTTGAAGTGTTTCCTTCGGATACCGGGGTCGACGGCCGTAAGGATCTCAACATCATCGTCCAGGAGAAACGCACCGGGAATTTCACGTTCGGTGCCGGCTTCAGCTCCATCGATAATCTGATTGGATTTGCCGAACTCACCCAAGGCAACTTCGACATCACCAATTGGCGGGGCTTCACCGGCGCAGGCCAGAAGTTCCGAATCCGAGGCCAGTACGGTCTCGAACGTCGTGACTTCCTGGTCACGTTTATCGAGCCCTGGTTCCTCGATTATCAACTTCAGTTCGGTGTGGAAGGATACTACAGGGATTCGCAATTCTTCTCGGACGTCTACGATCAGCGCAATGCCGGTGGCTCCATCTTCTTCCGGCGCGCCGTGGGAGAATTCTCTTCGCTGAAATTCGAGTACCGCCTTGAACAGGTGGATCTTTTCGATATCGAAGCAAACGCCTCTGAAGAATTCTTCCTCGACAGCGGAGCGCGTACCCAAGGGTCGGGAACGCTTACGTACACGTACGACAGGCGTGACAGCAGCCTGCTTACCCGTCGCGGCATCCGTTTCGATGCGTACGCCGGTCTCATGGGCCAGATTTTCGGGGGCGACACCGAGCTGTACACCGTGGGCGCTGAAGTCTCGCAATATTTCTCGCTGCCGTTCGACACCATTTTCCTCATCAACGCCGAGATCGCCTTCGTGGAAGGAGACGACCGCGTCCCGGTTTACAACCGCCTGTACCTTGGCGGCGCCAACGATCTTCGCGGGTTCGATTTCCGCGATGTGGGACCCAAAGACGAATTTGGGGAGCCTGTTGGCGGTCTTTCGCTTGCGCGGCTGACACTGGAATACACGTTCCCGATCATTTCACGTGTGCGTGGAGCCGTGTTCTATGACGTCGGCCAGGTTTCGGACGATTCCTTCGATTTCGGCGGCGACTTCAACTCCGATGTCGGTGTCGGCGTGCGTCTCGATCTCCCGATCGGGCCAATCCGTATCGATGTCGGTTTCCCCATCGAAAGCGACGACTTCAACGACAACGGCCCGCGTTTCAATTTCAACGTTGGCTACCAGTTCTAAGTCAAAGACTTGCGCCATCCGCGGCCAGCTGCTACGTCGTGGCCCGCTGTGGAACGCACCACAGACCCGATTCGATCCAAACTCATTCCATGAAATTCTCTCTTCCAACCCTCGCCACCGCCATTCTGCTCGCGGTCACCGCCCAACCAGCGTTTGCCCAGATCAAAGTCGGCTCGGTGGATATGACCAAAATCTTCGCCGCCTACACCAAGACCAAGGATGCCGAACAACGCATCAATGAAGCGCAGGCCGCCGCGAAAAAAGAATTCGATGAGCGTATGGAAACGCAAAAATCGCTTATCGAAGAAATCAACAAACTCCAGGAGGAAGCCCGCAATCCGGCACTGAGCGCCGACGCAAAAGCCGGGAAGGAGCGTGCGCGCGACGAGAAAATCAACGAAGCGCGAAATCTTGAGCGCGAGATTCAGGAGTTCCGGCGCACCCGCGAACGCCAGCTCAACGAACAGGCTCTTCGTATGCGCGCTGGTATCGTCGAGGAAATCCAGGGGGTGATCAACGAAATGGTGGCAGCCAAAGGCTACGATGTTGTAATCGACGTCTCAGGAAAAACGCTGAACGGAGTGCCTTCGATCCTCCACGCCAATCCCCAGTACGATTTCAGCCAGGAAGTCATCGACCAACTGAACGCAGGCGGCCAGGGCGCCTCCGAATAAGTCTGTACCACAAACCCAAGGATTGAATCCCGTTTTGCAAACCGCCATGGAGCAACGCTTCATGGCGGTTTTGCTTTTTTTAAGTCATGACTACAACCCCACGCCACCTCGCCGAACTGCTCGAGCTTCCGAACGCCTCTGAATTTCCCGAAGAACCGCTTTTAACCGGATTCGCCGGCCTTCGAGATGCCGGGCCGCATAACATCTCATTTCTGGCAAATCCAAGGTATACGCGTGCGGCACGCGCCACAAAGGCCGGTGTCGTGCTTGCGCCAGAATCTTTTTCCCCGCAGGCCAACAGCTCGACCGTGGTCATCGGCGTCGAAAGCCCTTCCCTGGCATTTGCAACGCTGGTGGAGCATTTTCACACCCCTGCACCCCGGCCACCTGTCGGGATTCATCCTGCCGCAACGGTGCATCCCGACGCGGTGGTGGACGCCTCCGCATCCGTCGGGCCCGGGGCCTGCATCGATAACGGGGCACGCATCGGACCGCGCACCGTTGTGCATGCGAATGCCGTAATCGGCCCTCGAAGCGTTCTTGGCGCCGACTGCATTATCTATTCCAACGTCGCAATCCGGGAGGATGTCAGCCTCGGAGATCGCGTGATTGTGCATTGCGGCGCAGTGCTTGGTGCGGATGGATTCGGGTTCGAGTTCAGGAACGGGCGGCACGAAAAAATTCAGCAGCTCGGTGGCGTAGAGATTGGGGACGACGTGGAAATCGGCGCCAACACAACCATTGACCGAGCCCGCTTCGGGCGGACACGAATAGGCGACGGGACCAAAATCGACAATCTTGTACAGATCGGTCACAACGTCGTCATTGGGCGTCATTGCATTATCGTGTCAGCCTGCGCGATTTCCGGAAGCACCGTTCTGGGGGATTACGTCACGATGGGCGGCCAGGTGGGGGTTGTCGGGCATGTAGCCATCGGGGACCGCGCGATCGTCGCTGCGCAGAGCGGTATTTCGAAAGACATACCTGCTGGAGAAATCTGGTGGGGTTCACCGGCAACTCCGATGGAGAAAACCAAGCGGAACAACGCATATATTCACAGATTGGACCGGCTTTTTGAACGGGTGAAACAACTTGAGGATCAAATCGGGTCAAAATGAGTATATAAAGACTACTCTTTGTACATTCTATGTATTTTTATTTTTCCCAATACCCTTGTCTTGCGTCCCGTTTTCATCTCGCTATCGTTTCATTTCTACTCAGCTTCTTCTCTGTGTTATGCCAACATCAAAGCGCAAACTCTCTGCGTCACGCATTCCTTTCCAGCAACAGCTGCCGTTCGCGCATGAAGGCCGGTTCTTCGATTTAAAGGCCATCTTCGATAAGCTCAATGCGCGTTTCTTTCGGAATCGTCTGCGCGGCTATCACATCACTTGGGGCCGACGCCGTCGGCTGGCTCCGAAACGCTATTTCGTCTTTGGAACCATTCACGAAGATCGCAAACTCATCACCATTCATCCGCGGCTCGACGCCAGTTTTGTACCGCAATGGTTTCTTGAATACGTGGTCTATCATGAGATGCTTCACGCCGTCGTTCCCGAAGAATCCAGCCCATCGGGTCGTCGCCGCATCCACACCGCCGAGTTTTTCCGGCGGGAAAAAGCCTTCCCCGGATACAGTCGCGCACGACGCTGGGAAACCGATAACCTCGCCCGTTTGCTCCGATGAGTATTCAGGTTCTGGAGGACGGGATCATACTTATCCTGTGCACCTGTCCGGATGACAAGACGGCAAAACACATATCCAGCACGCTCGTCGACGAACGTCTCGCAGCGTGCGTGCAGATTCTCCCACAGGGCATCTCAGTTTTTCGTTGGCAGGACGCCATTGAGCGCGTTCCCGAACATGTGCTTCTCGTAAAGACGCGTTCAGCCCACAGTGAGGCTGTGACAACGCGCATCAGAGAGCTTCATCCGTACGATGTGCCGGAGATTGTTCAACTCCACGGCGCTAGTCTTAATCCCGATTACACCCAGTGGTTGCAGACTTGCACCTCGGTCTGAAAGACCCTCAAGCCGACGTGCGCACGCCATGAACACCCTCGACCCCGCCATCGGCGTCATCGGCGGAAGCGGCCTTTACGAAATGGAAGGCCTCACAGTTGTTAAGGAACACCAGCTCACCACGGCTTATGGCGACCCTTCAGACGTTATCATGGAAGGTCGCCTTGCCAATCGTACCGTTTACTTTCTTCCACGGCACGCACGCGGACACCGTCTGCTACCCATGGAGCTCAATCATCGCGCCAATATCCTCGCACTGCGCCGTCTTGGTGTCCGCTGGATTCTCTCCGTGGGGGCGGTTGGCAGCCTCCAGGCGCGTTACAAACCGCGCGATGTCGTGATCCCGGATCAATTTTTCGACCGTACCAGCCGACGCGACACCCACACTTTTTTTGGCCATGGCATCGTGGCCCACATCGCATTCAGCGAACCTTGCAGCGAAAAGCTGCGCTTTATACTTGGCACAGCAGCAGCCGCTGAGAATGGCGTAGTCCATTCCGGCGGAACATACGTCAACATGGATGGACCCGCCTTCTCCACCCGCGCCGAATCTCGTCTGAACCATACGCTCGGGTTTGACATCATCGGGATGACAAACCTGCCTGAAGCCAAACTCGCGCGGGAAGCCGAGATCGCCTACGCCAGCCTTTGTATGGTGACCGATTACGACGCATGGCATCAATCGGAGGATGCCGTGAACGCCGCCATCGTCATAGAGCATCTCATGGCGAATGGCCGTCTTGCGCAAAGGATCCTCGCGGCGGCCATCCCGATGATTCCGATGCAACCCGACTGGCCGGAACATTGCACATTGGACGAGGCGCTGGTCACCCCCCGCGAACTGTGGCCAATTGAGCGTGTTAAGGCGTTGGACCCGATTCTGAAGCGGTTTTTTCCTTGAAATTGGAAAAGTTGTTCACTTGCCTTTTAAGATACCTTTTTGGACGGTAAACGAAGCGTATTCTTAAGCTGGCCAACAACATATGTTCCACACCTGTAGGCATGCAAACAGCATGGTTCCACGCGATTTGAGGGATGTGGATAACAGGGTGGCGATACGGCTCAAAAGTGGAATTTGCAATTTTCCGATGAAGTTGTCCGGTGTCGCACCCCGGTTACGCACAAGTTATTGACAGGAAACACGGAAGACCGTGGCATCCGAAAAACCGTCGCTATCGTTTGGTGGAGTGCACAATTCAGGCGCTCCAGGAATCGAGCATTTGGACTTCCGTAACCAGACATAGCCCGCCCAGCTGCGAGAGTTCATCGCGTAATGCCGGCAACGCCGCCTGCGCTTTATCGGTTGGACAGGCAATCATGAGCCATGCATTGGAGAACGCCCCGAAATGGTCTCCTTCGCGCAGGCCGCGTGTTCCCCGGCCTGTAGCCCGATGGATGGCGGTGTATTCCCGCAGACCGTGCCGTTCCAGGGTTTCGATAAGGCGCGCCGCGTGGGCTTCATCCACGACGATCTCAAGCCGCGTCATTGGCAGAAGATGCGTTCGTTTGTTGGCGGCGGGTATGGCGGAGTTCATGGTGGGATACGCGTCATGATGACGCACGTTTGGTGGAGCTTCAAAGACCAAGAGCTGTGATGCACCAATAGTAAACTGGGATTCCAATGGCGATATTGAATGGAAAAGTCACTCCCAACGCCAGCGTCACGTAGAGACCGGGATTCGCCGCCGGCACCGCCAGACGAAATGCTGCTGGTACGGCAATGTATGAGGCGCTTGCGCTTAGGACGGTGAGCATAAGCGCGTTGCCCGGTTGAAGCCCAAGGAGAGCAGCGGCGACGAGTCCGAGTCCGCCATTCAATATTGGCAGACCGATTCCCAGAGTCAGCATCGGTCCGAGAGCCTGCCGCGCTTCCATGAGGCGCCTTGCCGCCACAATGCCCATGTCGAGCAGGAAAAGGCAGAGCACGCCCGGGAACAGTTGGCGGGCAAGCAGATCGAGGCTGCCGGCGTCTGGCTCAGAAATAATCGTACCAATAGCGAGGCTCCCCAGCAGGAGGAACACAGAACCGTTCAGCAGGCCTTCATGCAGCAGTTCCCGCGCGGAAAGACGCGAAGCCGATCCGCCTCCGCGTCGTGCAAGGATCACGCCGACGACAATCGCGGGCGATTCCATCAGCGCCATGGCTGCCACCATATGTCCGCCGTAGTCCGCTCCGATTTTCTGAAGGAACGCCGAAGCCGTGATAAAAGTCACGGCACTGACCGAACCGTAAGTCGCCGCGATGGCGGCAGCGTTCTCCTTGCCGAACCACGCCCGCGCCGCTGCAAAAACATAGAACGGCACAACTGTTGCCAATACCACTGCGCTTAACAGCGTCAGCGCCACCTCGGGAGTCAGCCCGGTTTCACGCAGTCCCATTCCGCCTTTCAGACCAATTGCGAAGAGCAGATACAAGGAAAGGAGCCTTGGAATCGGCTGAGGAAACTCAAGATCCGTTTTCAACAACGCGGCGAATATTCCCAGCAGAAAAAAAAGCACCGGGGCGCTCAACAGATTTGCCGCGACAAGCTCCCAATTCATGATGTTGTGTCGATCTTTCTCGCCAGGATAGTGTCCAGTGCCGTGGCGACGTGCCTGGTTGTCACCGCATTCATGCAACGAAAGTCCAAAGGACAATTCCGTAGAAAACACGGGCTGCATTCGACCTGACGCCTCACAATTTCATGTCTGCCTCCCAAAGGACCTGTCAACACCGGTTCCGTCGAGCCGAAAATTGCAACCACGGGCACACCCGTCACCGCTGCCAAATGCATGGTTCCTGTGTCGTTGGAAAGCACCACCGCCGCCCCTGCGAGCAGATCGATCAGACCGTCCAGCGAAGTTTCACCGGCGAAATTCTGCGCGCAATCGCCCGCTGCAGAGGCAACCTCCTCGCACAGGTCGCGTTCGTTGGTGGTGCCCGTTACGATCCAGCGCAGCCCGTGACGTTCAGCTGCGAGGCGCGCCGTTTCAGCAAAGCGTTCAGGCAACCAGCGTTTGGCCGGACCGTACACTGCGCCGGGGCAAAGTACGCCGTAGCGACCGCTGGGCCCCGCCTGTTCCGCGCGCAGAAACGGTTCCCCCTGTTCGGCCTCAAGCCGTGCATTTGCCGCTCCGCAACGTTCTGCAAGGCGCAGATAAATTTGTGCCTGATGTTGCGGCACGGCTTTCCGCCCAGGTTTTGGCATCGCCTTGGTTAACAGTCTGCGGCGGAGCCATCCGCCTCGTTCTCCGACAAGATAGCTCACACCGGCAAGACGAAACTCCAATGCTGAACGAATTGAGTTGGGAAATAGAACCCCGGCATCGAACGGGCCGGCTCTCCGGATGGCAACGGCCGCTGCGAAGGCCGAGCGGCGTTTTGAGAGTACAACCACTTCGTGCACGTCGGCGCAACGCCGCCAGAACGGCGCAAGATTCGGCCGACAGACAATGGAAACCTGCGCATCCGGTCTTCCACGAGAAAAAGCGCGTACTGCAGGCAGGCTCATGCACGCGTCGCCCAACCAGTTTGGCGAGCGCAAGACCATCCGGAACGGTGCCAGCTTCCTCCCGTTGGGGCAGTGCACGCTCCGTTTTGCGCTCGAAAGAAGAAAGTGGCTCTGCGAGATTTTCCAGCGGTCATGCACCCAGAACCAGTCTTCCGGGGCTTCGCGCACCTGGGATTCAACCACCTGGTTGATGCGGGCTGCCGACGCAGCCGGATCGGGGTCCGCTTCAAAATACGGCAGGATGGTGAGCCGCCATCGGGCAAAGCCAGATGTTGTGAGAAAATAGGGGACCAATGGACTTCCAGTCCGGCGGGCCAGCAAATCCGGCAGCGGAGTTGTGGAGGCCAGTCGTCCGAAAAATGGCGCCCAGATTCCCTTGTCGCCGGCATGCTGATCGCACAACACCCCAACCACACCTGCGGAATCGAGGAGCCGCGCCGCACTCAACAGGCCGCGCCGCCTTTCGAACAGGAGCATCCCCTGCTTTTGCCGCAGCGCATTCACGTAAGCGTCAATAAAACGATTACCGAGCGGCTGATACACCGCTCCGCCCTGCCCCGGCCAGGTCACGTGAAAGCAATGTGCCAGCGCTTCCCAACAGGATTGATGCAAAACCAGCCCGACGATTCCGCGTCCCGCAGCGTGGAGCGGCGCAAGACGTTCTGCACCCACAACTTCAACCGCTTGTAACACCTGATCCCGCGGCATGGAAGCCAGCCGCGCGCCAGCAAGCAGGTTTGCGCCAAGCAATGAAAAATGGCGTTTTACAATGCGGCGCGTTTCGCGCTCCGGCAGTTCGCTCCCAAAAGCCACGCGAACGTTGCTAAGAGCGAGCTTACGATAGGGCCATAACAGTGTGTGAGCCACGCGTCCCAGACCCAATCCCAAACCGAAACAGAGCTTAAGCGGCAGCGATCGCAACACTGCGTTGAACGCGCGAAAAAAGAAATAAACAGCCCGCTCCATGTAGGTAAACACTCACTGTGCGGCCTTGCATAGATGGCGGCAACCGCAAATCGTTTTCGTACAGCAGCTGATACAGCCGCGGCGGATCCGGACTCGGCGGGCTGGTTACTGGCATCTCCAGGGATGACCTGCTGAACTTTCGCTTGCAATACCGTTGGCGATGAACGAAGATCAACTCTTACCGGGGATTCAACTCCGCTGTGGCATTCATCCAGTTCGCACAGATTCATTTGTTGCGGACGCGGCCAGGAATTCCTGCAAGCGAATGTTGTGACCGCCGCATTTGCTTTAAGGGCCGCCGGCCGCAGAGACAAATCCCACAACGAATTTTTCTGCGCACTCGTTTCGTTTCTTACAGCCCGCGTCTGCCCTCATCCGCTGCCATGCTGCGCAGCAACGTTCTGAGCTGACTGTCCGGGCAGCCAAGACGTTTTCCGCCCGGATTTTTAATAGATGATATCAGTGAATACTCAATTTGATGCGCCCATGGCGCCTCCCGTAGCGCCGGTTGCGCAGAATCTGTCTGCTGCGGCCAGCTGCGAGCCCGGCGTTACGGGAGCGTTTGCATTGCTGGACGCTCCACTCCGCCGCGCCGTTGCAAAAGCCGGCTATACAGAACCCACACCTGTTCAGGAAAAATGTCTGCCGGTTCTTCTTGCCGGATCGGATTGTGTTGCCACAGCCCAGACCGGCACAGGCAAAACGGCGGCGTTTGTGCTTCCTCTGTTGCAGAGGCTTTCCCGCGAGAATGCGCCTGCCAAATCGCGGCGTCCGTCCGCGCTTGTGCTGGCGCCCACACGGGAGCTTGCCGCACAGATCGCAGAAAGCGTCTCCGTGTACGGGCGCTACCTCAATTTACGGCACGGCATTGTGTTCGGTGGGGTCAGCCAGTTTCCGCAGGCCAAAGCGTTGCAGCAGGGGGTGCACATCCTTGTGGCCACGCCCGGCCGACTACTGGATCTCATGAATCAACGTTTGGTTTCCCTCCAGGACGTGCGCACGCTTGTCCTTGATGAGGTGGATCGCATGCTGGACATGGGATTTCTGCCCGCCATCCGTGAGATCGAAGCTGCTCTTGGCGCAACGCGTCAGAATGTGTTCTTCTCTGCCACGTTGCCCAGTGCTGTGGAGCGTCTGGTCAAGGGCTTGGCACCAGAGAGCGTGCGCATTGCCATCGCGCCTGAGAAGGCGGCTGCCGAACGCATCGATCAGAAGGTGTTGTTTGTGGGCAGCGAAAACAAGGCAGCGCTCCTTGTGTCGTTGCTGAAGAATCCCTCGATCAAAAAGGCGGTAGTTTTCACCCAAATGAAGCACGCCGCCAATAAGGTGGTGAAAACGCTGGAAACCGCGGCGATATCCGGGACTGCGATTCACGGCAACAAAAGCCAGGGCGCACGCACTCGGGCACTGGACGGCTTTCGGAAGGGGCGATATCGGGTGCTTGTCGCCACAGACGTGGCTGCGAGAGGCCTCGATGTCGATGGCATCACGCATGTGATCAACTATGATCTCCCGTTGGAAGCCGAGACGTATGTGCACCGCATTGGACGCACGGCTCGCGCCGGTGCAAGCGGCGGGGCCATTTCCTTCTGTGCCGCAGCTGAACGCGCGTGCCTGCGTGGCATTGAACGGCTGCTGGGTGCGCCGGTCAGCCAGGATATCGGTCATGAATTCCATTGCGAACGCGCTCGGGGCTCGACGGCGCCACTCCCGACTTTTGGCGGGGCACGACGCAAGGAAGGATCCGCGCGCCACGACGCCCGGCGACGTCCGCGTCGCCGCCGTTGAACGCAAAGCGCAAGGTTCGGTAGACGATTCGGAAGGTGGCAGCTCGCCCTTGATCGCAGGGGCAGGCTGCCGTACCCATGCGCACAACCGTGCAGATGACGTCCACCCAGGCAGCCGCAGACTACAGTAAAAGCCTGCCGCTGGCTGTGCGATTCCGGTTGTTATTTTCGTCCGGCCGTTTTCGGCTGTTGCAATCGCATGCCGGAGGGATGCTGCATTGGAGGACCTACCGCCAGATTTATCGCACAGTCTCGCGACATCCCGATCTCGACGCGGTTGAGATCGGGGGCGGGACAGGTGCCGGAAGTATTGCGGCGGCATGGGCTTACACCCGGCGACCGAAGAGCAACGGGCGCCTTGTCGTTGTCGAGAAATTTGCAGGTGGCTCGCGCGCACGTGACGGGTCTTACGAAGAAAATCTCGCGGCCATTGAGAAACGCCTGGAACATTTTGGTGTGCGGCATGTCATCCAGCTCTACCCGCACGCGTTGACCTTGCGCAACGGCCATGAAGTCCTTGCGCTCGTCAAGGGCCCGCAGATCGGGACGCTGATTCACGATGCAGACGGACGGATCGACCGCGACTTCCAAATTTTCTGGCCATCGCTGGTTCCCGACGGTGGTATCGTGATCGACGATTGCGAGCCGTATCCCAGGGTGCCACAGGACGACATGGAAATCCGGCGGGCGGCAAAAAAGGCGCTCACGGTGCGGTTGGTTGAGTTGCTGACCGGCTGGGGGCTGATCAAGGCAGAACGCATGGTCAACGGCGCACTTTTTGCAAGAAAACCCTCTGGAGCCGACTGGGGCCGGTTCGATTCTTCCGCGTGCGCCGATGTCGTGGAATCGGTGAAACGCCAATACTGTTAGACTGCCGTGCAAAACCGCGGTTCTGCTGATGCGGTAAAACCGCACTGGACGGAAATCCCAGTTTTTGCGCAGTGTTTCGCAGCGAATGCGGTGCATCGCAGGATTGACGAACGAGAGTCGGCGCGGTTCGATTCACCATGCCATGTCGCCCATTACTCAACAGCTCAATTCACCCCGCCATTCTGCCAGTCAACCCTCCGTGAAGAGTATGCCCTCGCTCGTGCGGTGCCGTGCTCTCCCGTTCGACGTTCCGGGTGAGGTTGCTGAAATTCTGGATAATGCGCCATCGGTCATTTTGGCGCGCAATTCCGACGATCTCGTGGCGTTCTCTGTGAAGGACGCCGTACACGGCTGGCAGGAGGTGGCTTACGACGTACCGGGCAAAGGCCGCGTTGTGGAAGCGACGGTGTGCCGGTCGCGCAACGGGATTTCTGCAAACTATCCCGAACCGTACATGCGCCGGCGGGACGCCGATTGCATGGTGATTGGCGATGAACGGCCCACCGACAAGCCGACTTTCGCCGCGCGTTACGGCCAGCCCTTTGCGCCGGTGCGCCACGAAACATTCGACTGGCTGCGTACCCAGCCATTGTGTGTGTTTGCGTTTACCGCAGGGCTGACGGGCAAAGGCACCGATTGCCTTGCGATCTGTCCTGAAAACGCGGGGTTCTTTGCGTTCGGCCTGGCACTGCTCCAGGGAATCATCGATGTGGAAACGTTGCCCGACCGATTTGCGCCGCGTGCTGTCATCTACGTCGCGCCGCCATTCCGACACACCCATTTCAAAGGTCGCCAGGTGGTCGTGCACAACCGGTTGGATCACATGCACGAGCTGTTCAGTTACAACCTTTATCCCGGGCCAAGCGCCAAAAAAGGCGTCTATGGAGTCCTGCTCAACCTCGGTGTCGCCGAGAAATGGATCACGATGCATTGCTCCACCGTGCAGGTCGTCACTCCGTACGATAATCGCATCGTCATTTCCCACGAGGGCGCCAGCGGCGGCGGCAAAAGCGAAATGCTTGAACAGGTTCATCGCATGGCCGACGGCGCGCTGTTGCTGGGGCGGAATATTATCACCGGCGAGGAACGCACGCTGACGCTTCCGCAGGCGTGCGATCTGCGTCCCGTCACCGACGACATGGCGTTGTGCCATCCTTCCCTCGAGAAGGGCCGGGGCAAACTCAGTCTCATGGATGCGGAAGATGCCTGGTTTGTCCGCGTCAATCACATTCGCGATTACGGTGTGGATCCGCACCTGGAACAACTGACCATCCGACCGCCCAAACCGTTGCTGTTTCTGAATCTTGTCGCCAACCCTGGTGCCACGACTTTGATCTGGGAGCATATCGAAGATGAACCCGGTGTACCGTGTCCGAATCCGCGCGTTGTCATCCCGCGCGACATTGTGCCTAACGTGGTGAAAGGCCCGGTGGATGTCGAGATTCGCAGCATGGGCGTGCGCACCCCGCCGTGCACCGCAGACAACCCCACGTACGGCATCATTGGCTTGTTTCATCTGCTGCCGCCCGCGTTGGCATGGTTGTGGCGCCTGGTAGCCCCGCGCGGGCATGCCAACCCGAGTATCGTGGATTCGGAAGGCATGTCTTCCGAAGGCGTCGGATCTTACTGGCCCTTTGCGACCGGACGTCGTGTGGATCACGCCAACCTGCTGCTTAACCAGATCATCGAAACGCCGCAGGTGCGCTATATCCTCACCCCGAACCAGCATCTGGGCGCATGGGAAGTGGGATTCATGCCGCAGTGGGTTATGCGGGAATTTCTTGCCCGGCGCGGTAGTGCGCGTTTCAACGCAAGCCAAATGCAACCCTCACGCTGCCCGCTGCTGGGCTATTCGCCGGGCAAGATCGTGGTTGAAGGGCGCACCATCGGACGCATGCTGTTCGACCTCGAGACGCAGCCGGAAGTTGGCGTGGAGGCGTATGATCGCGGAGCGGAGATTCTTAAGGAATTTTTTCGCGAGGAACTCGGGCAATTCCTCGTCGAGGATCTGCTGCCTTCAGGGCGGCGCATCATCGAGTGCTGCATGTCCGGCGGCTCTGTGGCGGATTACGAGAGCCTGCTCGATATTCCCACTCTCGAACGGGATGAAAACAACTGAGGCGAATGGAAGGCTTCGACCTCAAATTCGGCCGGACCACCCGCCCGGCCTTTGATTGCGCCCCAGAGCGAAGCCGCACACGCCTGTTCGGGGTGGATTACCTGCATCTGAAAGGATTGCAGGGTGGGGACCTGTTCTGCACGCGGCAGGGTTGGGAGTCCGCAGAATCTTTGTTGCCTCAACAATGGTTCGCCGGCGAAGCATTCCGCAAAAGCGGACGTGCACTCGCCGGAGCCACCGGAGCCGTGTATCGCGTGCCAGCGCCGCACCGCGCAAACCCGAACTACGCCCTGGTCGTCAAGTTCAGCCGCTTTGGGCAGGACATCGGGGGCACCGTGGCGCTTGAGGTTACGAACATGGATCCCGTGTTGGCGGCACGCCTTGCCGGGGCGCAGTTTCTCCCGCCGTTCGAAGAGTTCGGACATCTTTGCCGTCTGTCCGCCGACGTCAAAGGCCGACTTGCCTTAATGACGCCGCTCGCTATCTACTCGCCTCCCACGCGTTATCTGGAGTGGGAGCTTGGCCGCAAAAGTTATTTGCGTCGGTCGTACAATCGCCGGCTGGAAGCCGACCAGGAAGACATACCCGCCGAAGACCGGTTTCAGTACGATTGGGAGCGGCTTTACATCCTGCTCTACCGCTGGCTTGACGGTTTCGACGTGGAAGAGGCCTTTACCATGAATCTGTTGAGCCGCGACGAGATGGCTGCGCTGGCTGCGCAGACCTCATTGTTGCTGCGGGAAACCGGTTGGATTGTGCTCGATCATAAACCCCGCCATCTCATCCTGCGCCGCAACAATCGCAACGGTAGCCTGCTCAGGCGCAACGGCCGTCTTGTGATGGGTATAATCGACTACGAACTTCTCGTGCCGGTGTAACAGGTGCGCACCGGTGGCAGAGATCATCGGCGTCGCCCTAAGCCGGTTGACAAACCCGGCAATTTTCGCGTACCGACAGACATGTTTTCTGACGTGCATTCTGCCTCTGCGCCCTCCGCGGGTTTGCGACTATTGGCGTTCGTTCTGGTTGTTCTTGCCGCGATGTCTGGCTGCAAGCGTGAGGAGATCACGACTGAACGATCGGAAAAGCCCTCCCTTGTCCAGCCTGCTCTCGCCATGGATTCCACCGGGCTGGTGCTGTTGGACGACGCGCCCTACACGGGCGTGTTTGAAATATTTTACCCGGAAAAACCGGATCAGGTCCGGTTCCGGATTCCGTTCGAAAACGGCCGCATTCATGGAGCGCTCCTGCAGTTCTCACGCGGCGGATCGGTTGAGCGTGAGTATCATTTCCTGGACGGACAATGGCGCACGATTCTCGGACGGTATTCTGCTGCGAACAAACCCGCCGCGCCATGGGGCCCCATCAAATTTGCCACGCAGTTGCAGGGGGAGGAAAGTCCGACTTTCGACCCTACTCTCACGGCGCAGGAATGGTTCGACCGGATTGAAGCTGTATGTCTCGGGGCGCTCACCGGTCCCCATCTGCGATGGTACGAAAACGGATCGCTTGAAGCGCACAACATTTATAATGGCGAAGGGGGATTCGACGGATTGGGCACGGAATACGACCCCGAAGGAACGATCAAGGTCCGGCTGCTCTGGGAGAATGGCGTTCTCAGGGAGGTGCTCGAAGAGACCGAAGAGCACAAGGCGTTACGCATGGAGGCGGGCCTTCTGACGGTGGCAGAGAAAGCGGCTGCCGACGGTTCAGAATCCGGCGACAGTCCTGCAGCGCAATAGCGTATGCCGCTCAGGCAAGCGCCGCCGCTTTTGATCCGGCGCGTTTGCGTGCCGTAGCGTTGAGAATCCGCTTACGCAGCCGCAAATTTTCCGGTGTAGCCTCTATGAGTTCATCCTCCGCAATGAATTCCAGAGCGCGTTCAAGAGTCGGCTTGAGTGGAGCGTTGAGAATAATACCTTTGCCGTCGCCGGAACTCCGCATGTTGGTCAGCTGTTTCGCTTTGCAGGGGTTTACGACAAGATCGTCCGGTCGCGAGCTTTCGCCTACGATCATGCCCTCATAAACCTGTTCGCCCGGCTCAATAAAGAGCCGTCCGCGCGCCTGGATACTGTCGAGCGCATAGGCAGTTGCCATTCCGGGCTCCATGGCGATCAGCACGCCGCTCTTGCGACTGGGTATGGGTCCACGGTGCGGTGCGTACTCTTTGAAGATATGACTGAACAAGCCCAACCCGCGGGTGAGATTGATCAGCTCCGTTTCGAAGCCGATGAGGCCGCGCGTCGGGCCGACCGCTTCCACAGAGACCGTGGCGGTGTGGTGATGCATGTTCACCACCTCCGTCTTGCGGGCTGCAAGCGATTGCAGAACATCGCCGAGATTCTCCGAGGGAGCCTCGACGTAAACGTTTTCGATCGGCTCAAGGACTTCGCCGTCGTCGCTCTTTTGCATGATGACATTGGGGGGAGACACCAGCAGTTCGAATCCTTCGCGCCGCATCTGCTCGACAAGGATCGCAATTTGCATTCGTCCGCGCGCCTGCACATTGAACACACCCGCAGTTTCGGATTCGGCAACCTGCAGGGAAACATTGACACGCGTTTCGCGTTCGAGCCGGTCGCGGATGTGGCGTGCGGTGAGCAGGCGCCCTTCCTTGCCCGCGAATGGTCCGTCGTTGACGGAAATCCTCATCGCAATGGTGGGCGGATCGATTTGAGCGAATGGCAGAGGTCCCTGCGCCGGATCCGCCACGAAGGTGTCGCCGATCCCCACCTCTTCCAGCCCTGCCACACCGAGGATGGCTCCGGCTTCGACCTCCGGCAATTCGATCGTCTCAAGCCCGCGATGGCCGAATAACGTGGTGGCGGCGCCCTTGGCGCGGACTCGCCCATCCGGCCCCAGAGAGTGGATCGTGTCACCCACCGCAATCCGGCCGCTGAAAATGCGGCCATGCGCAATCCGACCGAGATAATCGCTGTAATCCAGATTCGAAACGAGCATCCGGAAGGGCCCTTCCGCGATGCGCGGTGGAGGCACCTCGCGGACAATGCAGTCGAAAAGCGGATCCATGTTCACGGGAGGATCGGCGGGATCGTTGAGCGCGTAACCCTGTTTGGCGCTTGCGTAAATGATAGGGAAATCCAACTGCTCATCCGTCGCGTGCAGTTCAAGAAATAATTCGAAAACCATGTCCAGCACCGCCTTGGGTCGCGCATTTTCCCGGTCGATCTTGTTGATGACCACAATGACCCGGGCACCATCTTCAAGGGCTTTGCGCAACACAAACTTCGTCTGGGCCTGCGGTCCGTCGTGTGCGTCGACGACAAGAAGCACACCGTCGATCATCTTCATGATGCGCTCCACCTCGCCCCCGAAATCGGCATGGCCGGGCGTGTCGACGATGTTAATGTGGTGACCGTTCCATGTGAAGGCCGCGTTTTTGGCCTTGATGGTGATGCCTTTTTCCCGCTCCAGATCCATGGAATCCATCACGCGCTCTTCCACCTTTTGATTGGCGCGGAATGTCCCGGACAATCGGAGAAGCTGATCGACGAGGGTGGTTTTGCCATGATCGACATGGGCGATGATGGCGACGTTTCGGATGGAGTGCATAGATGCAATACGGGCGGGCGCGACTATGACCGGGTGATGGTGCGCCGTCAACGGACAATGCAGCAGGCCATTTCGGAGTTTTCGAAATCCGGGTTGACAAGGCAAGGCAGGGGAGTGAGGAATGGGTTGTAACACGGGGACAACGGCCCGCCCCCGGGCGTCTGCGTCTTCAATGGTGTTGCAAATGGTTTTGCAAATGGTTTTGCAAGAGGCTTTGCGAACGGTATTGCGAACTTTGGCGTGTCGTTGGAATATTCCATGGGTTCCGGCTCAGTTTGGGGTTTCCGGGGATTAGCCCTCCTGAACACCCGCCCTTGACCGGATAGAGCCAGTACCATGGCGAAACTGGTGGCGATGTTGTTTCAGGATTCAAGGCTGATCCTTCTCCGGGAAGGTCCCTTCGAGGTGGACGCCGCTCATGCCCCGCAGCGCTCATGGCCAGCCCTAATGCAATTCATGGTAGCTCAACGGAGTCCGAGGTAGTCCAACGCCGCCACGCGCACGCACAAACGCTTCCCAAACCGGCTCAATTTCAGATGGATGCAGCCCCGGCTGCCACCCTCCGCTTTAAATGGCGGCCAATTGTCATTCGCTAATTATTCAATCCCACTCTTTCCCATCACCTTTTCTGCAACGGCGGCTGACCGCCTTCGCCACCACTTCCCATCATGGCCGGCCATAACAAATGGTCCAAAATTAAGCGTACCAAAGGTGTTCTTGACGCGCGCAGGGGCAAATTGTTCTCGCGCCTGTCCAAGGAAATCACGGTTGCCGCAAAAGCCGGCGGCGGCGATCCCGACGCGAACGCTCGCCTGCGCACGGCCGTGCTCGCCGCGCGCACAGAGAATATGCCGTCGGATAACATCGAGCGGGCAATCAAACGTGGCACTGGAGAACTGCAGGGCGTCGCCATCGAAGAAATCGTTTATGAAGGATACGGTCCCGGCGGTGTGGCAGTGCTTGTGGAAGTCGCGACCGACAATCGCAACCGCGCTGCGCAGGATGTGCGCGCCATCTTTTCAAAGCATAACGGGTCGCTCGCCGCGTCCGGCAGTGTGTCGTATCAGTTTCAGCGCCGTGGGCGTATCGCCGTGCCAAGGGATCGCGCCGCGGAGGATGCCCTGCTCGGTCTGGTGATTGACGCCGGCGCAGAGGAGTTTTCCACGGACGACGAGCATTATGCCATCGTAACGCCGGTAACCCAGTTCACGGCGGTTCTCGACGCATTGCGCGGAGCCGGTGTCGAACCCGCCGAAGCTGCTCTGGTTTATATTCCGGAAAATACCGTTGCCGTTGGCGACGAAGCGGCTGCTGCGCGGGTGCTCCATCTTTGCGAAGCCCTTGAGGACAATGACGATGTCCAGGCTGTGCACGCGAATTTCGAGATTCCGGACGACATTATGACGCGGATCGCATCCTGACTTTCCCCGCAGCCATTCCGTCTGCATCCCGCGCGGCGATTACCCCTGACATTTAGCCCCCGCTTTTACAGTCCCCCTTTTTACAACGCAGCCAGGTTTTCTTACAGCATCCCGATTTCAACGCAGCATACCCATGAGTGACGAGCCAGCATCTTCAACCACGCAAGCCGGCGGAGGTCCCTCCGGCGACACCGGCGGTCCGCGCCGTCGGCCCCGCCCTGCGGGCCGCGGGCGGCGTAATGGCGGTTACTATCGCAACCGGCGAAAACCCCGTCGCCCGTACAAAGACGGAGCGCAGGGTGGGGAGGAAAAATGGCGCGATTCCGGCGGTGGCGGGATGGATGAATATGCGGAGCGGACAAGCGAGCCGCTCGACCCGAATGAACCGGCGACACCGGGAGAAGGCGTCATCGAGATTAGTGGAAAAGGGTTCGGGTTTTTACGCGATCGCAAGCGCAATTATCAGCAGCATCCGCTGGATACATTCGTCACTCCGGAATTTGTCCGCCGGTACGCATTGCGGGACGGCATGATGGTGACTGGCGCCGTGCGCCGCGGGCAACGCGGGCCGCAGTTGTGCGAGTTGAGCGCCATCAACGGCGAGGATCCCGACAAGATCCGGGAACTGCCGCTATTCGAGGAGTTGCGTTCCGTAAATCCGGACGTGTTCGTTCCCTTGGAAACGGTGAGCGATCGCAGCACAACGCGGGTGATCGATCTGATGACACCGATCGGGCGCGGCCAGCGTGGCCTGATCGTGGCACCTCCCCGCACGGGGAAAACCACGCTGCTCCAGCACATGGCGGAGGCCGTGTCCTTAAAGCACAAGGATCTTCATCTCATGCTGCTTCTCGTGGATGAACGCCCCGAAGAAGTCACTGAATTCAAACACGTGTTACCCGATGCGGAAATCTGGGCCAGTTCGAACGACAGCGATTTAAAAAGTCACACGCGCATCGCCCAGCTGGCGATTGAACGCGCAAAGCGGCTTGTTGAGGCAGGCAGCCATGTGTTCATGCTGCTCGATTCCATCACTCGCGTCGGGCGTGCCTTTAACAATGCCATGGCCAACAGCGGGCGCACAATGTCCGGCGGCGTCGATGCCAGGGCGCTCGAGATTCCACGCCGACTTTTTGCCGCTGCGCGCAACACCGAGGAGGCCGGCTCGCTTACCATTGTCGCCACGGCCCTGGTCGAAACGGGCAGCAAGATGGACGAACTCATCTTTCAGGAATTTAAAGGCACGGGAAATATGGAACTCGTCCTTGACCGCAAAATTTCCGAACAACGCGTCTATCCCGCGGTGGACATCTTCCGCTCCGGAACCCGCCGCGAGGAGCTGCTGCTTTCGGAGGAGGCCCTGCACAAAATCAGCGTGATCCGGCGCGGTTTATCCGGGCATCGACCGATCGAAGCCATCGAGCGGCTACTTTTCTTCCTGAGAAAATTCCCGACGAACGAACAAATGCTGCACGAGATACCGGGTTAAGCCGTTTTTTCTTTGCGTCATTCGAATTCGCCCCGTATCTGATTAGAACTGTCAAATTTCTATGACGATCATCTGTATTTGCAGTCAAAAGGGTGGAGTCGGCAAAACCACCGTCGCGTTGAACCTTTCATATTCTTTTGCACGCCGGGAATGGGGCACGCTGCTTGCTGATCTGGATCCTCAGGGGTCGGTGGCGTATTCCCTCGCCGCAAAAGCGCGCGGGGTACACGGTTTCGCCCAGGTAGCCACAGGCGATGCCAACCTTCAGGAAGTCGTACTCAAGACGATTGTCGATAAACTCAGAATCCTGCCCTATGGGCCGGAACCCGCTCTGGCCGCCTCACAAATGCGCTCCCGCGAAGAAGCGCTTACCCGATTGATCGATCAAGCTGATGCCTCCGCATTCGACATTCTTGTGCTGGATTGTCCCTCCGGTTTTTCTTCCGCGACCGTTGCCGCACTGAGCCGCGCCGATTTCGTACTCTCGCCCCAACAGGCCGAACCGCTTGCCATCCGTTCCGTCGAACGGCTTATGGAAGCCTTGAAGGAAGTCAATGAAAAGACAGGCCGCCAGCTTAATGGTGCCGTCCTGATCACTATGCTGGATACCACGCAGCAGGAATCCATGCAGGTGACTCACGAACTTTGGAACAATCTCCCGGCGGAGCTGGTGCTCGATTCGGTGGTGACACGCGATCCCATTTATCTGGAAGCAAGCGCCAACGGCGTGCCCGTTGGGATGCTCCAGCAGAACCCCCCGGCGCCCGCGATCGTTTTCGACCAGATTGCGGCCGAGATCGAAGCGCGGCTCGGGCTGACTGCCCGTAGCGATGAACACCAACTCCAATCTTTCCTGGCTTGATTCCGACAATCTGAGGGCCCTGGCTTCAGCCGCCGGGCTGTCAGGTGGCGCCCCACTTCGTACCGGAGGTCCGGGCGTTGTACGCCGCGCTGAAACGGTTGCCACACGCCCCGTTGCGGCACCCGCCCCGCCAGTGGCGTCCTCGCCCATGCGCCAGCGTTTGGGCGTGTCCGCGCAGCACCCTCAAGCCCCTGTGCCCGAGGATCGTCCCCAGGGATTGCCTCCATTCGCCCCGCCGCAGGCTGCGGCCATGGGTCAACGGTTGAACGCATTCATTGATTGGTTGTTCCGCAACCTGCCGTGTCAGCGCGTTTTCATTGCCGATGGCGACGGTCTGCCATTGGCCCAACGCCATTCCAACATCGATCTGATCGGGATTTCCACGGTGTTGATGGATGCATCGAAACAACTCCGCAGCCATCTGCAGCTTCCCGAAGAAGCTAGTATCGGGCTTGAACTTGGCGGGAACGAGATGTTCCAGCTCCTGCAGCTTCAGATGCCATGGCAGGAGGTGTCGCTGGGCATCATTATTCGCGGATATCTGGCGCGCGACCTTGTTGACCAAGTGAAAGCTGCCCTGCGTTCCGCACTCGAGTTCGATCAGGGGCCGGAAAGCGCCGCCATGGCGGAGCCGGACACTGCCGTAGCGCCATTGGGCGATCCTTCTCAGGAGAACGCGTCAGAAGATCTGGGACCCTCCGAGACCCTCGGCGAAGAGCCGGGGATGAGTACCGAGTCGGCCGTTGAAAGGACACAAGGCGTTTTCGACATGGAAACGCAGCAGGCCCCGCCACAGGAACTCCCCGAGGTGCCTTCTCCCGTAGAGAGCGATGCGCCGCGTGCCGCCACTCAGGGACCGCGCCCAACCCAGGTCCGGGTGGTGGCAGCTGCACATCCCATCAGCGAATCGCCGCCCGAAGTAGACCCTCGCAATGCCGGATGACTGCCTGTCGGCCGGCTGAATCGCAAAATTTCCCCAACAAGTTTCCGTTTTTGTAATCGTCTTAAAACCTCCTCATGGCCTTTAATCCCGCCTCGCAATCCCCCCGCTCGCCCATAGAAGACAACGATCCCACCGTGGTCATCACAGATCGCGATATCGTTTTCGATTGTCCGAAATGCGGAGGAGAACTCGTTGTTGATCGGGATGGCGAAGGCATGCAACTCAATTGCGTGCATTGCGGAGCGCCGGTGCTGGTACCGATGTTTGCCGAGAGCAAAGCCAAGGAACGCAAAGGAGAAGTGGTTGTAGGCCGTTCGGCCACTGGGGAAAAAGCCCCCGCCGCAAAAGCGCCGGCAAAGAAATTAAGTTTCGATTTCTCAAATTTGAGTCCCGATGACGCGCAAAAGAAGCTCACAGATCTTAAATTACAGATTAAGGAAAACGAATCGCAACGCGTCGAAACACGCGGTCATTTGAACCGCACCATGCTGCAGGTGCATAGGTATCAGATGGGTTTGGAACGGTTGAACTCGCGGCGCGAAGAGCTGGATCAGGAGTTGGAAGCCATTCAGATGCATCTCGGCGTGGAAGGCTGACCTCGAAGACGCCGACCACGGTCTTGCGAGAACAGCTGGTCCGTTCCCCTTTTGAGTGCTGCAAGCTACGAGGCTGGCCTTGATTGGCGCGGCGATTGGGCCATTGTGGAATCCTTCAGGCACACCGGGTTTTCCCGTGGTTTTGGATGGGTGACAGAGTGGCCGATTGTGCACGCCTGGAAAGCGTGTGTACCGCAAGGTACCGGGGGTTCGAATCCCCCCCCATCCGCGTCGCCTTCGTCCGGAGGGTCGACAGTGAGGTCAACGCGAAGTCTCCTCAAAAAGGCAGACCTCCTTCGTGGTACCAAATGTGCTAATTGTAGAATGTGTTTCTGTTTCCCTGCAACTGAACCCATCCACCAAGCTAAAATTTCCTTCTAATCCAAACCAGGCGTGGTATGGTGATAGCCATCCAAGAGTGAATTTCCTTTTCAAGAGTCACACCACCAATGAATCAGCCAACTTCAGGATGTCGGCGCGGCACACAATCGTCGGCCAACGGCTTTATCGGCGGCACCCGCACCACGCCGAGGCGATTGTGCTTGTCGGGTTTCGTGGTGCCTCGTTTGCCCATGGAGCCGGGATTGCGTCGAAGCGTCTCCTCTGATTTTGGTCCGGGCAGGATCGCCTTGGGCGCACAGTGCGCCATGACGCTTACAGAAGTTGTTATCTCCCTTGCGTTGCTTGGAATCACGGTGGGGGCGATGATCGGATTGTTGGGCTCGACGCACGCCCGCGGGATTGTTACAAGGGATATGACGTCGATCAGCGAAGTGTTGCGCAGCCAGATCGAGCAGGCGCTTACCGTTCCCTACAAACGAGATGCCAATCTGTTCGACGGAGAGAACCTCGCTATTATCCCCGAGATTTTGAGGCTGCCGCCGGATGTTGTTGATGACCCGGACATCCCCGGGCTTAAAGCCCCTTCAACGTTCGTTTACGATTACGATGATGAAACCAAACGCCGCGAGTACACCCCGTCGTTCCGGGCTTTCGATTTTGAACAGGTGGACGAAAACGGGCTGGTTGTCTTCAATGCCGTGCCAATTTACGCGCCGGCCGATGCCGGACGTCCCAACAGCGAGTTGAATGACAAAAAGCAGCTGTTACGTGCCCCTCAGGTATCCGGAACTCTGCGCGCCCGCACGACATTGATTGACGCAGAAGATGAAGAGGACGCTCGCGAAATCGTCATCAACAACGACGGTACCACCATCGAAAACAGCGGGATCCGGATTTTCGAAGTCGAAGTTGAGAGCGACGCGCGCGGCAGCCAAAGCAATGGTCTGGCTCCAGTGCGCATGGTCACATTTCGCGCTCCCTCAAATTGATTGCCATGAAGCGAGCCATTTCCAAATCTGCAGTCCGGACGCTTCACACCGGTTTTGTTCGACGGAACCGTGGCGGCTTCTCGTTAATCGAACTCCTCATATCCCTGACGCTGCTCTCGCTCGTAACGCTTGGATCCGTTGCATTCATGGAGTTCGGAATGCGCCTCTATGTAAAAGGTCTCTCCGTCACACTGGCCGAATACAATTCCCGACGCGCCATGGAATTGATTGCCCGGGAACTTCAGGCCGCGTCCGGCCCTCCTGTTTTCCTTGATGAAAATGGGCAGGACTTACCCAATGTGGATGGGGGGGGGTTGGGCGTGCGTTATACCCGATGGAGTGAAGACGATTATAACGAACGCGATTCGGCTGCCCTGATCGTTGTGAACGGCAATGAACTCAGATTTTATCGCTCGGGATTCACCGATGATCGGCTTGGTGGCACATTTAAAACGATCTCCCGCAATATTGTCGCCCCCACAGCTGTCGCAGGTGAGGAACCCGAAAATCTTCCATTTCATTTCTCCAGTTACCCAGCCAGCGATCCGCGTGCGCCATCCCGGCTTGTGGACGTAAATCTGCGCGTGTTGGCCAGGGATTATTCCACGTATCTCGCTGGAAGACGGGAAACGTTGGATGAACAGAATCCAAACACCTTTCAGCAGCTCCGCACCATGATTGGCTATCGTTTTAACGACCGTATATTCGTGGTCAAGGATGAAAGCGAGGGGGATTAGGCGAAAAGCTGACCGTTCACAAAATTTTAAACCACACGCCAACCGTTCCGACTCCGCCATGAAAGCCAAACACTCGTCAGCAAATCCTGCCCGCCGATCCGAATCGGGGCAGGGCATCGTCATTGTGATGAGCATCGTCGGAGTCCTTGGACTCCTCGGTGCCAGCGTCTCAGGTCTCAACTCCACGACAAGTCGTCATCGCGCGCGCACGCTTGCCCTAGCGCAGGCGCAATCCCTCGGTGAGGGTGCCCTGGAAATCGCGTATGCCCAGTGGAGGCGTTACGCCGGTCTCAATATCGTCGATGTCCGCGTTGATGTTGATCTGAACGGCAAGATTTCGCCCACAAGCGACCTTGCGACCAATGATGATTTGTCATTTATTGAACAAAACCCGCCGGATCAGCATCCTGCGTTTGCCGCGCATTTTGCGGGCTTTAATCTGACTGAGTACCGCGTGGTCGCTCTGGATGCTGCTGGCAGAGAATTGACAGCAAAGGACGCGACACCCACTGGCGTTGAAATTGTCGAAGGGGATGCAGATGATCCGGGTGCATTGATCAATAGCTATTTCCGTTATCGCGCCTATGTTACTGTCGAAGTGCCGTCGGTTGCCGGAGGCCAGGGTCTTGGAGTCCGCGTGACGAGGGATTTCGAGGTGATTAAAGGATCGAACTACACCGATTTTACGTATTCGGCACCCAGCGACCCCAACAATCCGCTCGAAATTTTTCCAGGTCCACGCATGGACATCACGGGATCCATCTTCGCCAATACCGATCTGTATTATGGGCACTCCAGTCTTTGGTTCCACGAGCCGGTAATGACTGCCGGCAACGCCTACAATGAATATTATAAAAAAACCTACCGGGGTACGCAAACTCCGTCGCAAGCGAACTTTGTCGACAACGCCGGATTCGGCCCGCAAACAGGGTTGGAAAATCGTCAACTGCTCGGCGAATCTGAGGATATTCTGGTTGGCGACGGAACTAATCCTAACAGTTCCAGCGGACTGCGTGAATTGATCGAGCTTCCCGATCCGACTTACGAAGATCCTCCGCAGATTGCCGAGCGACGCCTTTCAAACAACTCCGAGATCCAGATCCTGATCGATTCCAGCAAAACGCCCGACGATCCGAACCGTATCAAAGTGCTTGTGCTGGAAGAAGACCAGCAGGGAACTAAAACCCACAAGGAAGATACCGGGGCCATCCGCGATGCCGTCCTCGCAGGTCTGGGCTATGTCGATGAGAATGGTCAACCGATCCCCGACGTAAATGGTGGCGTTCAGATCCGCGATAACCGGGAGAAACACGAGATTTTCCTGACCGATGTCGATGTAGAAGTTCTGACTCAGAATTTGATCGATGCCGATGCACCCGTTGGTGAAACCGGGATGGGAATTTATATTACCGACATCAGCCAGAAGGGCAGCGCGCCTTCCGATGTGCCGATTTACGATCCGGCAACCGATTCCTACGAAACCCAGCAGATGAAAAAAGCCATCCGCCTGCGTAATGGCGATACGCTTCCGGATTACAAGGATTTCTATGGCAACCGACTCGGCTTCACATTCTCAAGTCAGAACGGCATCTACGTGCAAGGCGATTTTAATACCGGACCCAATCCGCCGTCGAACAACCCCGGCATATCCATGCCGACTACGGACGATACCACAGCGGCTAACGAGAAGTATGAATCGTTCACGACTGCTCCCGGTTATGAACGGGCGCCGGTCATGGTCGCAGCCGACGCTGTGATGATCCTTTCCAACGCGTGGCAGGATAGCGACAGTTATCTGGATGTTGGTAACAGCGATCGGCGAGCCGATCACACCACCATGAATTTTGCCATCGTCTCCGGCAATGTGCAGCCGGAATCCAATCAGCTTAACGGTGGGAAAGATTACAGTGGTGGGCTTGAGAATTTTCCACGTTTCATGGAGAAATGGGGAAAGGACCGCAACTTCACGTATTACGGCACAATGATTCTCGGATATTACAGTGGACAATTCACGGGCGCGTGGGGCAAGGGCAACGTCTATGACCCGCCTCGGCGTCGTTGGTTCTTTGAGATGATCTATCGCAAAGCGACGGGCCTGCCAGAAGATTTCATTATCAAAGCTGGCGTGTCCTACCGGAAGGGACGCGTATTTATCGGTGCGCCCGGACAGGATCCCGTGTCGCCTTCGGTATGAGTTGCGGACACCCGTTCTTTATTGAGTCGAGGCGCGTCGTTCTCTCGGCCATGTTGGTGCTAAGCTTTTTGGCTTCCAACGGAAGTCGCGTCGGAGCGCTTGAACTCGTTCCTCAACCGTTTGAAGAAGATGCCGGGGACGGTCACGACATCGTCTACAAGCTATGGGCTTTCCCCGATGGCGATGAGGAAGTGGTTTATCAACCGCCCGATGGATGGGACTATCGTATTTCTCCAAATGGACTGTTTCTGACTCCGGGTCCGCCGCAGGCGTCCATTTCCATTGACTCAACCATACTCGACAATCCGCTAGTGTTCGATTTGGAGGGAATCGAATATCTGAAAGAACAGACATTAAAAGCAGTGCCTGTGGATGCCGCCGATGCCGAGGTCATTTCTGACAGCAAAAATTTCGGTCCGCCGGCCCCGCAGGATTACGACGATCATGAAGTGGTTATCGGTTACAAGCTTGCCGGGGTTGAGTTTCGGACGAGCGTGCTTTACCTTATGCTCAAACGGAAGCCGCAACTTGTGCGTTTTGTGACCACGGCGCGCGCTCAGGAATTCGAGGGTGTCCGGGAGGAACTGCGCGGCAGTCTTTACTCATGGCGCTGGCGTCCGCGTCAGGTCGCGAAAGACAGTTCCGCTCCACGATAAATCCGCTTGTAATCAGGCATGAATATTGCATGATGCATGGGATCTATGCAGTTCTCAGCGTCACCTTTCAACGGTTCTCTGGTAGCTTGTAAGACCGTCCTGGCTTTCGAGGTTTGGCCAGCCAGGCTAGCGCTTGCGGCCAGCGTTGTGTTTTGTTGTATGCTGTCTGTCACCATGGCAGACCCCATTAATTGGGCTACTGACAGCGGTGGGAATGCTTTCGATGCAGCGACTATTGCCACTTCAGGAGGTCAAACTTTCGAGTGGACGGCCGGATCGTTAAGCGGAACGGTCACTGTCCGGCTGGTGAAAGTTTTGGATGGCACGGTTACCCCGTCTGCGTCAGGCACGAGTTTTCTGACCGAAATTGAATCTGAGTTCGATCCAATCGCAGAATATTCTTTCGAGTTCAATGGCGCACCTTCGATCACATTGGAAGTCACCAATACCTTACCCCTCGTGTATGATCCTGATCGCCTTGACGCCTTTGGGGATCCCGGTCCTATTTCTGTCGATAGTCATGAATGGACAACCAGTGGTGACGATTGGAATTTGTCCTTGTCAGGGTCTCAGCTTGTACAGGCAGGCACTCCACCAGACCAGTTGCAGATCGGCGCTGCTGACAACAGCTCACCCTTCTCCATTTACACAGGCAAGACCTCCAACGTGTTAAATGGTGGTACCCTGATTTTCAAACAGCTCGCGGACTTTGCCGATACACCCAGCTCCAGTCTACAAGGCATCGCGATTAATGTGGTCAGCGCCATCCCGGAACCCGGGATTGGTGCGTTAATTGTCACCGCGTTTGGATTGCTCGCTGCAAGTCGCAGGTTTCGTCGGCGCGGCTGATTGCGTAGGAATGGGGTGCTCGGTTGACACGTCATAGGGTTATCGAGCAGGAAGGGATCTGGCCACTCCGATCCGTTGAGGAGGAGGCACGTTTTGTAGAGGGCGCTCGGAACAGCGCGTGAGAGTTCTCATGCGACCAGGATCGCGCTGCGCATTTGTGACATGCGGCATCTTGTGACGCATGAAGCCAGCAGATTGGGTGGAGCGATAAATTTTTAAGGTGAACGAACAAAACGCTTGGCATTTTGCCTCTTGGTGGGGTAAAGTGGGGTGAAATGGGGAATAATGGCTCCCAGTGGCCAGATATTCCTCGGTTCTCTTCCCAATATTTCTCATGGATGGCGCTCCGGATAATCGAATCATTTTCGCCGGCGATTTTCGTCACGTTATGGACGTCAAAAATCGTGTCACCATCCCTGCGCGCTGGCGCCAAAGTGAAATCGACGAGTTTTATACTGTGCCGGCGCCGCGTGGCGATTTTCTCCGTGTGATTCCGCCCCAGGAAATGCGGCGCATCAGCGACGAAGTAAAGGCGAATCCGAATATCTCGCCGCGGGATCGGGCGATCTTTGAGCGCGGATTTTATTCGCGGGCTCAGCATGTCGCGACCGACCGCCAGGGCCGGATCGTGCTGGCTGAAGAACATTGCAAACAATCGGACCTGTCCGGAGACGTGGTGCTGGTCGGCGTGGACCGCTGGTTTGAGATCTGGAGCCCGGACCGTTGGGAAGCCATCACAGCCACGGAAACGGCAATCTACGAGCAGGTCGCCGGGCAGGCGGGATTGTAGGGCGGCATGGCGCTTACGCCGTTAACTTTCATGAACCCAACCCTCTGGCTAACACCGCAAATCCAGGATTCGGACTTCGCAATGTCATGGACCTTTCATGAACCGGTTCTCCTCGGGGATGTCATTGAACTGCTGCGGCCTGCGCCCGGCGCATTGATCTTCGATGCAACGCTTGGTGGTGGCGGACACACGCGGGCTATGCTGGAAGCCGGTGCGGATGTCATCGCCATGGATCGCGACAAGGATGCCATTGCACACGCGGCGGATACTCTGCGCGAGTTCGCCGGCCGCTTGCGGCTTTTGCATGGCGATTTTCGCAATGCGGCGGAGGCGCTGGATTTGGCCGGTGTTACAGCGGTGGATGGCGTTCTGCTGGATCTTGGAGTTTCCAGTTGGCAACTGGACACACCCGAACGGGGGTTCAGTTTTCAACACGATGGCCCGCTGGACATGCGGATGGATGCCTCGCAAGGATTGACCGCTGCCGATATCGTAAACACCTGGTCTGCGGAGCAACTCGCGGATGCGTTCTTCCGGCTGGGGGAGGAGAGCGGCAGCCGCCGGGCTGCGTCGGCCATTGTGAAAGCCCGGGCTGCAGCGCCGATCGTGAACACCGCGCGGCTGGCAGACGTCATCGAGACTGTGCTCCCGCGCCGATCCGGACGTCATCCGGCCACAAAAATCTTTCAGGCTCTCCGCATGGCGGTGAACGACGAGCTTGGTTCGCTGCGCGACGCGCTTGAATCACTGCCAAGCCGTTTGAAGCCGGGCGGGCGCATGGCTGTCATCAGCTTTCATTCGTTGGAGGACAGGATCGTGAAAGAGTTCTTTCGCGAGCGCTCCCGCGAATGGATCGACAAGCCGGGCTGGCCGGAACCGATCAGGAACGAACGCCGTCTGTTCAACCGGGTTACGGCAAAGCCCGTTCAGGCCGACGAGGATGAAACGCGTGAAAACCGTCGCGCGCGCAGTGCGAAACTGCGCGTCGTGGAAAGGAGAAACGCATCATGAGTGTACGCAATCAACGGCGCGGGGGAAAAGGCATTGGTGTCGCTCCGATTGTGAAATGGGTCACGCTGGGTCTGGTGTGCGTGTTGTACGGGCTGTTTTTCGTGAATCTCTCGCATCAGGCGCTGCGCAGCGGCAGACAGGCGACGGAGTTGGAAAGCCGTCTGAAGGATTTGAAGCAGAAGAACGTGAATGCGGAATCCCACATTGCCTGGTTAAAATCGCGGCCACAGCTGGAACGTCGGCTTGAGGAGCTGGGATCGAGCCTGCAGCGTATTCCGGAACAAAGCATCGTGTGGTTGACGCCATCGCGGGACGGGCAAGGCGAGGTGCGTGCCGCTTCGTATCGCTCGTCCGGGGTGATGGCATCCCCACGCGATCCCTGAGGTATTTTTGAACGATGCACTGGAATGCGCAGACCAGAGCCTTTCTTGTATGCGTGGTGTTGGGCGCGGCGTTCAGCAGCGTGTCCTTTCGTCTGCTGCATGTGCAGGTGACCGAACATGAGAGGTACGTAGCGAAAGCCGCAGCGAATCA
Organism: uncultured Chthoniobacterales bacterium; assembly: GCA_964652295.1. Lineage (GTDB taxonomy): Bacteria > Verrucomicrobiota > Verrucomicrobiia > Chthoniobacterales > CALDSX01 > CAZZCL01. The sequence goes on along the minus strand of CAZZCL010000013.1, from coordinate 16,976 downwards.
TCTGCGCAAGGTTCCGGTTACCGCGCGGCGCGGGGCGATCCGCGATTGCCGAGGAGAGTTGCTTGCCGGAAATCTGCCAGTGCGCAATGTCGCGCTGGCCGGGCCGCATTTTTCGCCTGCTTCCACGGGTGCGGATATCCTTGCGCGTCGGCTTGGGCTGGCTGCGGACGGGATCCTTGCCCGGATCGACACGGCCGATCCGCATATCCCGATCAAAAATGGCATTTCGATGGAAGAGGCCGCCGCACTCGAGGAGGAGCTGGCTGAAGCGGGCGTCAGCGGCGTGATATTTGAGCAGGATTATCGGCGCATTTATCCCAATGGAAAATTGCTCTGTCATGCGCTGGGCTGGTACGGCTGGACGGAGAATTCAGATGGGCAGACAGTCCAAACGGGGGTTCATGGCATCGAACGCACGATGGAAGACGTGTTGCGGGGGCGTCCTGGCTATCGGTTTATTGAACGCGACGGCTTGCAACGGGAGATTGTGCCGTATCGCGGGCAGGAACAGCCTGCTATCGATGGTGCGGATGTGTTTCTCACCGTCGACATGGGCATGCAAAATATCGTCGAGGAGGAACTCAACCGTGCCATGGAGCGCTACCGGCCGAAAACCGCTGTGGCCATTTTCATGCGACCGGCTACCGGCGAGATCCTGGCGATTGCAAGCCGACCCGGATTTGATCCCGCCCTGCCAGGGGAGATTGCGGAAGGCGCGGAACTCAATCGGGCAATCAGCGCCGTGGCTGAGCCGGGATCGACCTTCAAGATTGTGGTCGCCGCCGCGGCCTTAAACGAAAAGATCGTGGACCTGGACACATCCATTTACTGCGAAAATGGACGGTATGAGTACGCGGGTCACACCCTGAGGGATCACCGCAGCTACGGCGATCTTACGGTGCGGCAGATCGTGACCAACTCGAGCAACATTGGCGCCGCGAAGCTGGCCATTCAACTCGGAGATCAACGGTATTACAACTATGTCCGGCGGTTTGGCTTCGGCTTTCGCACGGGGATCGAGTTGCCGGGTGAAGTTGGCGGGCTTGTTCATCCGGTGGATCGTTGGAGCCGCATTTCGATCGCGCAACTGCCGATGGGCCAGGGCATCGCTGTCACTCCGCTGCAGATGCTCGCAGCAATGAACGCCATCGCGAACCGCGGTCATCTTGTTGGGCCGCGCATTGTTCGTGCTGTCTGCGCCGGTGGCGAGCCAGCGGGTCGGTTCGAGCCAACCGAGGTGCGCCAGGTTGTTTCGCCCGTGGCAGCCGCGCAACTCGCCGCCGCGTTGGAGGAGGCCACAGGTGAAGATGGCACGGCCACTATGGCGGCAGTTCCGGGGTTTCGTACCGCAGGCAAAACAGGCACGGCGCAAAAACCCGATCCGGACAACAGAGGATACTTAAAAGGGAAATACCTGGTGAGTTTCGTCGGCTATTTTCCGGCTACAAATCCGAAGGTGTGCGGCATCGTCGTGCTGGACGAATGCGATGTGCCGCCAGAGAGCAACTACGGAGGACAAGTGGCAGGCCCGGTTTTTGCCGCAATCGGCAGTCGTCTGGCAATCTACATGGATCTGACTCCGGACGCCGGCGGGCTGACAGCCGCCGTCGGTGCCGGGCGGATAAAAGAGCCGCGATGAGTCTGCCGCTTGCAACGCTTCTCAAGGGTTTGTCCGGTCTTGAAACATCCGGCGATCTGTCCGTGTCGGTTTGCGGTCTGTCCTGCGACTCGCGTGCCATACAACCCGGCGAGGTGTTCGCTGCGCTTCCCGGCGCTGCGCTTTCCGGGAGGGAGTTTATCAGCCGCGCACTGGAAGCGGGCGCTGTGGCTGTATTAAGCGATCGCATCGAAGAGACCGGGGGCACACCGTGCATTGCTGCGGCGGACCCGAGGCAGGTGTTTGCCGGCATGGCAGCCGCATTTCATGACCATCCGTCCCGCTCCCTGACCATTGCTGCCGTCACAGGGACAAACGGCAAGACAACCGTCACCTTCCTGCTTAAACATCTGTTGGAGGCCCAGTTCCAACGGTGTGGACTGATCGGAACCGTGCACTACGACGTTGGGGGAGAGATCCTGTCGGCGTCACGCACCACGCCCGAATCGAATAAATTACAGGGTTTGCTTGCCGCAATGCGGGATGCGGGGTGCAAGGCTGTGGCGATGGAGGCTTCGTCCCATGCCATTGTTCAACACCGCGTTTCTTCGGTGGAACTGGACGCGGCCGTGTTCACAAATCTCACGCAGGACCACCTCGATTATCACCGGTCGATGACTGCGTATTTCGAGGCGAAAGCGGCGTTGTTCGATCGTCTTGCGGCGCAGAGCGTCAAGGCGGGCACCGCTGTCATCAATACTGACGACGGTTATGGGCAGCGCCTTGTCCGGCGGTTGGCGGGGCAGTGCCGGGTGATCACCTTTGGCATGAACGCCGCGGCCGATGTCCGCGCAGAAGGTCTGCGCATGGATGCGGGAGGAACGGCGTTCCAGCTTTCGGCCGAGAAGCGGGCTTTTCTTGTGCGGACCCCGTTGATTGGCCGGTTCAACGTCCTGAACGCATTGGCAGCATTGGCGGTTGTGAGCGCGTTGAAGTTGAATTTGCGCGAAGCGGTCGTCGCCCTTGCAACCGCGGAGGGTGCGCCCGGACGGCTGCAACTGGTTTCGGGCAAGCGGCCGTTTAAAGTCTACGTTGACTATGCCCACACGCCGGATGCCCTGCGAAACGTGCTGGAAACCCTGCGGGAACTTGCGCCTGCGCGGTTGATCGCAGTGTTTGGCTGTGGTGGCGACCGCGATACTGCCAAGCGCGCAGAGATGGGGGCTGCTGCAGCAGCAGGCGCAGACTACTCGATTGTGACCTCCGACAATCCGCGTTCGGAAGATCCCGGCAAAATTCTCGCCATGATTGAGGCGGGCATGGGCGATGCTGCGCGGGAGATCGTGCCCGATCGGGGCGAGGCTATTGGTCGTGCCGTTGCTATGGCGCAACCGCGCGACATCGTCCTTATCGCAGGAAAAGGGCATGAAACGGTTCAGGAAATCGGGAGCGAACGCATCCCATTTGATGATGCCGGGCAGGCGCGTCGCGCCATTGAACAGCGGCCTGTGTTCCAGCAGGAGCCGGATCTGGCGCGCTCAACAGGGAGTTCCGAATGACGCAGCGCAGCCTTTTCATTTCGGGGCGGAACGTCCTATTGTGGCTGCCGGTTATCCTTATAGGCTTGGCGATCACTATGAAGACATTCAAGACAGTCGGCGACGTGGCGGCAGCGATCGGCGGCACCATCAAACAAGGGCGCGCGGACATCCCGATCGACGGATTAAGCATCGACTCCCGGAAAGCCGCCAAAGGCAGCCTGTTTTTGGCAATCCGCGGCGATGCATTTGACGGACATTGGTTCATTGAGGAAGCCTTCCGCGCGGGATGCACCGGTGCCGTTATTGAACCGAACATCATCATCTTCGAGCTGCCGGCGCTTCCCGAAGATTTTGCCGTGGTTGAAGTGCCGCAAACCCTGCGGGCGCTGCACGCGCTGGCCGCCGCGCACCGCGCCGCGCTCAATCTGAAAACCGTGGGGATCACCGGCAGCAATGGCAAGACAAGTGCCAAAGACTTCTCGGCCGCAATCCTTGCGGAGAAATATCGCGTTACGGCCACAGCGGGTAATTTCAACAATCACATCGGCGTGCCCCTGTCGATTCTTGCTGCGGATGACCAGCACGAAGTCGGCGTTTTTGAAGTTGGAATGAATCATGCCGGAGAGATCCGGCCCCTTGCCGGGCTGATTCGTCCATCCGTCGCAATGATCACGAACATCGGTGTTGCGCACATTGAGAATCTGGGTTCGCGCGCCGCCATTTGTGCAGAGAAACTCGAGCTGGTGCGGGAGCTGCCTTCCGAGGGAACGTTAGTGTACGATGCAGAAGACGATTACGCCGGGCAGATCGAGGGTGCCTTTTCGGGGCGCAGAATATCGACGGGTTTCAGCCGAGGCGATATTACCGCCGCGGATGTGCAACGCACGTCCGAAGGAACGCAGTTCACGTTGTGCGAAGGCGAAGCTTCGGAGCGGGTCGTGCTGCGCGCCCATGGCACGCACATGATTCGCAACGCACTGCTCGCCACAGCCGTTGGCCGCGCGCTCGGGGTCGACCTGGCAGCATGCGCCGCCGGACTTGGCAAAGCCAGACTGCCCAAAGGGCGTCTCGCCCTGCGCACCGTGCGGGAGGTCACGATTATCGACGATACTTACAATGCAAACCCGGATTCCATGGCCGCGGCATTCGGTGTGCTCAAGGAGCTGTCCGTTAAAGGGCGCAAGATTGCCGTGCTGGGCGAGATGGCCGAGCTTGGCGAGCTTAGCCGGGAAGGGCACGAACGCGCGGGCAAGGCCGCTGCAGAGGCCGGGGTGGGCTGTCTGGTTGCGGTGGGAGGCGAGGCCGCCGGTTGGGTTGTTGATAGCGCAAAAAGCGCCGGGGTCAACGAGTGCCATCTCGCTGCCTCGAACGAGAAAGCCGTCGAACTACTGCGCACCCTGGTCGAGGTGGGCGATGTCCTCCTGGCCAAAGGCAGCCGCTCCGCCCGCATTGAACAGGTTCTCGAAGGATTGGAAAGCTGATGCTCTACTACCTTCATTATCTCGAACATCTGTTCTTTCCGTTTAACGTCTTTCAATACCAGACATTCCGCGGTATTGGCGCCGGGGTCACCGCGTTCCTCTTTTCGTTGCTTGCCGGGCCGTTTGTCATCCGCAAACTTATAGCCCTGAAAATCGGTCAGCCCATCCGCTCGAAGGAGGAAGTTCATAAACTCCACGAGTTGCACGGTGGCAAGGCGGGCACGCCGACCATGGGCGGGGTATTGATCATCGCTTCTGTGGTGCTCGGAACTATCGCATGGGCACAACCCACCAACCTCTTCATCCAGCTGACGCTGCTTGTCATGCTGGTGCTGGGAGCGGCCGGATTTTGGGATGACTACCTCAAAGTGGCCCGAAAAAAATCCGATGGCATGAGCGGCCGCGTCAAGATAGCGATTCAACTCGGGCTTGCCGCATTTGTCTCGCTGATACTGCTCTTGCATCCGGCAACCGCCGAGAATGCCCGCGCCTTGTTTGTCCCATTTCTCAAGGAGCCATTGCTGGTCAACATGGGGGTTGCCGCGCTGATATTGTATGCACTGGTCATGGTGGGCGCCTCGAATGCCGTGAATCTGACGGATGGCCTGGACGGGCTTGCCTCGGGGTGCACGGTCACGACGGCCGGGGCGTTGGCTGTGTTCACATATCTGGCGGGCAATGTCCGTACGTCGGAATACCTTCAGATTCCCTACAACGCGCTCAATGCCGAGCTGTCCATTCTCTGCTGCGCGCTGGCGGGGGCAGGCCTCGGATTTCTGTGGTTTAACTGTCATCCTGCCAAAGTCTTCATGGGCGATACCGGCTCGCTTGCCATCGGCGGTACGCTCGGCTTTATCGCCATCTGCTGTAAACAGGAGATCATTCTCGCGATTGTGGGCGGCGTGTTCGTGTTGGAAGCCGTCTCGGTGATCCTGCAGGTGGCGAGCTTCAAGCTGACAGGCAAACGCATCTTTCTGATGTCGCCGCTTCATCACCATTTTGAACTGTTGGGCTGGAAGGAAAACACGGTGATCGTGCGGTTCTGGATTATCTCGGCCATCTTCGCGGCGATTGGGCTGGCCACGTTGAAATTGCGATGATCATGGACGTGCGCGGCCAACATTTTGCGGTTCTCGGCCTCGGCACAAGCGGGGAGGCGGCTGCGCGCCTCCTGTTGGCCCATGCCGCGCTAGTCACGTTGCTGGATGTTTCCACCGCTCCGGCTGTGGCGGCCCGTGCCGCGGCGTTTGGCGACCGTGCGCACGCTGTGCTTGGCCCGGAAGCCGTGGCAGCCGCTGCAAACGCCAGCTATGACGTTGCAATTCTGAGTCCCGGCATCGATCCGCGTGCTCCGCTTGTTTCTGCTGCCGTCGCGCGGGGGATTCCCCTTGTCGGAGAATTGGAACTGGGGTGGCGCTTTTGTCGCTTGCCTGTCGCAGCCATCACCGGGACAAACGGAAAGACAACCACCACGGAGCTGACCGCTGCTGCGATCGCCGCCGGTGGGGTGCGTGCTGCCGTATGTGGAAACATCGGGCGTCCGTTGTGCGATCTGGTTCTGGATTCTGAAGATGTGGAAGTGGCCGTTGCAGAAGTCAGTTCGTTTCAGCTTGAATCCATTTCCACCTTCCGGCCGAAAGCGGCGGCATGGCTAAACTTCAGCGCCGATCATTTGGACCGACATGGTAGTGTGGAGGCTTACCGCGCCGCGAAACAACGCATTTTCGAGTATCAACGGGAGGAAGACACGGCCGTGCTTAATGCGAACGACGCTCAGGATCCCATGCTCGGTGGGCGCGCACAGCGTTCCACCTTCAGTGCGTTTGGGTTTCCAGCGGACTTCGAATTGCACGAAAACCGTGTGTGTTTCCACGGAGCGCAGGTCTACGACATGCGGCGCTCGAAGTTCAGCGGCCTTCACAACGCGGAGAACATCATGGCCGCACTAGCCATTGGACGTGCATTCGGAGTGTCGTTTGAAGCCATGGGCAACGCCCTCGATACGTGCCGCCCATCCGCACACCGCTGCGAGCCGATCGGCGAATGGGACGCAGTGCTCTATGTAAACGACAGCAAATCGACCAACCCGGATTCTCTGGACAAAGCCCTGCGATCTCAGACGCGGCCTGTCGTGCTGATTGCAGGTGGGAAGGACAAGGCGATGGACTTCACGCCATTGGCTGCCGCGGTCGCTCAACGCACGCGCGCCGTGGTGGTCATTGGAGAATTGCGGGAAACGTTGCGGGCTGCATGGGCGCAGGCGCCCTGCCTTGTGGAAGCCTCAAGCCTTGAAGAAGCCGTTCAATGCGCCGTGGACTCCGCCCGCCCCGGTGATGTTGTGCTGCTGAGTCCGGGGGCTGCTTCCTTCGACATGTTCCGCGATTACGCAGACCGCGGCGACCGATTTCGCCAGATCGTTCAAAAGTTACACACCAACCAACACCCGATATGAAAACACGACGACCCCAACACATCCGACCGGCGCTAAGACCGCGCGCGTCTGCGCCGCCGGCCCCGATCCAGCGTCGCATGGCGGCGCGCACCGCCAGCGGACTCGAAGAACTCGGGTATGACCCCGAACCCACCATGAAGCTCAGCCGCGCCCTCTTTATTGTGGTTGTCATGCATGTCATAGCGGTGGGCGGCATGTACCTGTTTCAACATTTGAAGGAAACGCGCGAGGGTTCGGCTGCAGCCTCAGTCGAGGCGCCTTATGAAGATCCCGCCATCGCAGCTGGAGTCGGCTCCGGCGCGCTGCCATCAGCGCCCGTCGCGAGATCGCGCGCTGGCATCCATATGCACTATGTTGAAGTCGGCCAATCGCTCAGCGAGATTGCGCGTCTGTATGGCACCACCATAGAAGACCTTGCGGCAGAAAACGGGCTCGACAATCCAGAGGTTGTGTATCCTGGGCAGGAGCTGCGCGTTCCCTCCGCCGCAGCCACACCGCCGCCGCTGGATATTGAAGCATTGACTTCGCGGCGCCCGGATGCTGCGCCCGAGCGAGAGGTTCGCGCCGCCGCGGCGGAGACGGCGAAGCCTGCTGCGAGCGCACCAAAGCAGACCGGGACGGCTGCAGCTGTGTCAGAGAGTTCTCCGGCCGAAAGCGCTTTAAGACAGCAGTTTCTTGCCTCGAAAGGGCGCGCCGCACCCGCAACGGCTTCGCCTGCCCCTACCGCGGCGCGGCCTGCCGCGGGTTCCGCTGCAAACGCGTCCCGGCAGCGGTCGTACGTTGTTAAAAAGGGAGACAATCCTGTGGCGATTGCACGCGAGTTTGGGGTGAGTTATTCGGAGTTGCTGCGTGTGAACGGAATTGACGATCCGCGCAGGCTTCAAATCGGGCAGACATTGAAGATTCCCGGAAGCTAAGGAACAGTGCCAGACCGCGTTTTGCCGTCGGCAATTCGGATCCTGGCAAGACCCTCGCGAAGTCCACGGGCATGAAGCAGCATTCCTCAGCCGCACCCACACTGATGGTCATCGGCGTGATCTCGCTCGTGTGCCTGGGCCTGGTGATGTTGTCGAGTGCAAGCGCGGCCACGATTGGATCCGCCATGGGCGATGCGGATGTCCACCGTCTGTTGCGGCGTCAGGCCGCATGGATGGTGATTGGTGTCTGTGCCTGCTGTGTGCTTGCCGCAGTCGATTACAGGCGTCTGCGGGGGTTTGTGTGGCCGGCGTTTCTGATGGCTTTACTGCTTTTGGCGGTGTGCCTGACTCCAGGCCTTGGGTTGGAACGCAATGGCGCGCGGCGTTGGATCGATCTCCGCGTTGCCACAATCCAACCGTCGGAATTCGCCAAGCTCGTGACCATTGCCGCCCTTGCGCATTGGTATGCACGTCATGAGCGCAAAGCAGGAACCTTCTGGGTCGGTTTCCTGGCACCCATGACGATTCTCGCCCTGCCGATCGCGCTGATCGTCGTGGAAGTCGATCTCGGGGCCACAACGTTGCTGGCTACGGCCTCCATTGCATTGATGTTTGTTGCCGGTGCCAGCCCGCGATTTCTCGGGCCACTGACCATCGCAGCCGCCGTTGGGATTACGGCGTTTGCTCTTCTTTCTCCGGTGCGCTCGGAGCGACTGTTTGCATTTCTTGACCTTGAAAAACACAGAAACAACGCAGGATATCAGCAGTATCAAACGCTGATTGCCATTGGATCGGGCGGTGTTGAGGGACTGGGACTGGGTCAGGGACGCCAGAAAATGAATTATGTGCCCGAAGCGCATAACGACTTCATCTTTGCGGTTGTGGGGGAGGAACTCGGCCTGCGGGCCACCCTGCTTGTCGTCTTTCTCTATCTTTTGCTGACCTGTTGCGCGATGCTCATTGCCATGGCCGCGCCCGACAGGTTCGGCCTGCTGCTGGGGTGTGGATTAGGCCTGCTGCTTGCGCTTCAGGCTCTGTTTAATCTGGGCGTTACCACCGCCCTGTTGCCCAACAAAGGATTGCCGCTGCCATTTGTCAGCTATGGCGGATCGAATCTTGTCGCCTGTCTCGCGAGCATCGGTGTGTTGCTGAGTATTCATCGTCAAAATCTCTCTGCAAGGCGGGCGGAGTTTGCTGCCGTGTTGCGTGTTAAAGTGCGCGGAGATGGATCGGGCGGAGTGGACCGCCGACGCATCTGAACGGACTGTTTGCCCCGCGATTCAAATTGCGTCACCCCTCTGAGGCAGGTTCTATCCGGGGAAAAAGAGGTTCCGGACCGCCCAATTCATGGTCTGCGGGAATGGTTCCCCATTGGAGATCCGCAATGTTGAGATTCGTTGGCAGCTTCAACTGGGCAAGCATTGCTGATGCGGAAGCCGGGATAGCCGGGGACAAAAGCACTGCGATATAACGCAGCGACTCGGCCAGAGCGCGCAGTACAGCATCCAGCTCGCTCGAACGCGCCGGGTCTTTGGCGAGTTTCCATGGGGCCGTACTTTCCACGGTTGCGTTGCACAGATTGGCAAATCCTAAGACCTCTTCCAGCGCGTTGTGCACCTGCCACGAGTCCATGTGTGCTGCGTAACGCTCCGGCAGCTTCAGAGCGGCTCGGTGCAATTCTTCAACGGCACCCACGCCGCTGGCGGATTGTGGGATCCGCCCTGCGCGATAGCGGGCTGTCATGCTGAGCGTGCGATTGAGGAGGTTGCCGAAGGTGTTTGCCAGCTCCGCGTTATAACGCTGAATCAGTCGTTGTTCGCTGAAATCCGCATCCTGTCCTGTTGCGACGTCGCGCATGAGATAGTAGCGCAGGGCCTCGGCTCCATGTTCGTCGGCGAGCGCGGCAGGGTCGGCGAGATTGCCAAGGCTCTTGCTCATTTTGGCGCCGCCCATGTTCCAGAATCCGTGCACGACAAGGCGCGGCATGTCCCCGTCTGCAAACCCCATCGCGTGAAGCATCGCGAGCCAGTAGATCCCATGCGCCGGCGAAAGAATATCCTTGCCGATGATATGCGCGTCGGCCGGCCAGACATTGTGGAAATCGGGCAACCCATCCTCCGGCACCGCCAGATATCCGGCGAAACTGATATAATTGATGAGCGCATCGAACCAGACGTAAGTCACGTAGTCGGTGTCGAAAGGCAGTTCGATGCCCCATGAGAGGCGCGATTTCGGGCGCGAAATGCACAGATCTCCGGAGAGCCGTTCCACGGCGTTCGACAGTTCAGCATGGCGATTTGGCGGAAAAACGGCGTCTGGATGCGCCTTAAGAAATCCGGTCAGCCAATCGCGATGTTCGGCGAGGCGGAAGTACCAGTTGGCTTCCTCAAGTTCGACGACCTCTCCCCATTCCGGCCCGAACATGCCGTCCGGCCCGCGTTCTTTGTCTGTTAGAAACTGTTCCTGCCGTACGCTGTAGAATCCGGAGTAGCTCTCCTTGTACAGAAGGCCCTTGTCTTTCAGCGTCTGAAGAACGCCGCGCACAGTACGGATATGCCGCGGATCGGTTGTGGCCGCCCAGCCATCGTGCGAAAGACCTAGCGTCGTCCAAAGATCAAGAAATTTTGCCGTGTTTGCACCGGCAAACTCGGCGGGATCGAGCCCGGCGCGTGCAGCGCTCATCTGCACCTTTTGCCCATGCTGATCGACGCCCGTGAGAAAGAATACCTCGCGGCCTTGCATACGGCGGTAGCGTGCAAACACGTCCGCCAGCACTTTCTCGTACGCATGCCCCAAATGCGGGGCCGCGTTCGTGTAGTCGATGGCGGTTGTGATGTAATAAGTGCGGCCCATGAAGAACGCACGCTCCGCGAGCCACGCCGCCTTTTCAAGCGGCGGGCACAGTAAACCCGAACTGCGAGCCGCGCCCAGGTTCGCTGCGACACCAGATCGTGCCCTTCTGCGCTTCAACCAAAACCTTCGAAATGGACAGCCCGAGTCCATGAGACGATTCCCGTCCGTGAGCCCGGTTCCGACCCCGATGAAACCGTTCGAAAATGCGATCGCATTCCTCCGATGGAATGCCCGGTCCTGTGTCCGCGACTTCGACAACGATTGCCTCGTCCTGTTTTTGGATATTGAGCACAATCTCGCTGTCGGCAGGTGAATATTTCAAGGCGTTGCCTACCAGATTCTCGAGAACCTGCCGCAAAGCATCTGCATTGCACCGCGCGACGCATGGCTCCGCTCCGGGATCGATTCGCAGAGCGATCCCCTTTTGTTGCGCAACCGGGCGGTACAGCGTCACCACATCGTCCAGAAGCGCGCGCGCGTCAGCTGGTTCGATCTCCAGCTCCAGCCGGCCCTCTTCAACGGCCCGCAGGTCCAGGAGATTCTCGATCAGACGCCGCATGCGAAGAGCCCCTTCCTGGATCGAGCGGAGGGCGTCCCGATGAATCGAGGGCTTTGCGCCGGTTTCTGCGGACAGATCCCGGTCGATCAGGTCGGCGGCCATCATGATGGCGTTTAGCGGACTGCGCAGGTCGTGTGCCGCCACACTCATAAGCCACGCCTTTTCTTCGTTGGAACGTTCCAGCGCCGCCTCGGCGCTCCGGCGCAATGCAATTTCGCGCCTGAGCCTGCGGTTGGAGAGCAGCATGAAAACGAAGGTACCCGCAAATGCGCCTGCAAGCGCAAGAAGCCATGGTGTGGCTTTGCGCAGAAATTGGAGGTGGCTGATGTCGTGGGAAATCCACTTTGCAACGATCTCGCGCCGCGTTTGGCCATCGAGATTCCTCACAGCTGTGTCGAGGATGTCTCTCAACGTCTCGTTGCCTGGCGCGGTCACGAGCCGCAGGGCGAAACTCTGGTCGATGACCCCCGCAATCTTCAGATTCGTCAGACCGCGGTTAAAAATTATGTAGTCTGCGGTAAGAATATTTTCGATGGCGAAATCGCAACGGCCAATTGCCACAAACCGCAGGGCTTCCTCCGAACTTCCGCAGGGGACAAGGCTTAATGCAGGATGATTTGCCCGGATAAAATCTTCTGTGACATGGCCCTTCGGGAGCGCAACTGTATGCCCCGACAACGTGGGGAGCGTTGCGATGAAAGGTCCATCCTGGCGCGAAACGATTGCGACTGGATAATCCGCGTACGGCGCACTGAAAAGCCAGCGCTGAGCCCGTTCTGAGGTTTCAGCCACGCCGGAGACAATATCCACGTCTCCGATTTTCAGCAGCTCCTGTGCATGATCCCACGAGCGAGCTGGCACGAAACGCGCACCGAGGCCGGCAGCTTCAAGAATTTCCGGCACCAGGGCCGCATCGACTCCTGCAGGCCGATCTCCCGGCTCAAGAAATCCGTAAGGTGGCCAGTATGGATCGAACGTGTACCGGACCACAGGATTCTCCCGAATCCATGCGTGTTGCTCCGGGGTGAGAGCCTTGGCCGCGGGACTTTGCTCCGGATCGGGCACGGGATGCGGATACGCAAACACCGAGGGGATGGCCCCACTCACCAAAGCAGCCAATCCGAGCGGGGTGACAATCCAAAACGGTCGACACCGGGAATTCATGAGTGAAAGAACCTGGCGGCCTGGAATCGATGAAACGTGGCAGCGCGGTCAGGTTTAATCGTCCTCATCCGGCCACTGACGCCGCGCCGTGCGGTATGCGTCCCGGATGGCTTCCTCGCCCGGAGCGTCGGTTCCGATTTCCAATGTTCTTAGCGAGGCTCGCCAACCGCGGCCTGGACCGAACAGCAGGGTTGTGAGGCCGCGCCGACTTTCTACGGGTCCACCGAGCACCAGCTCGGCTTCGTCGTTCCAGGTCTTCGGATTTTTTCTTACCTTCGCCTCGTCCGCTTTCCTACCGTTGATAAACAGACGCAGCCTCCCGTTGCGATAGGTCACGGCAAGATGAACAAGGCCCTCGCCAGGAATCTTGCCCTGCAACTGGCTCTTTTCAGCGTCGAGGGCGTCGTCGCCATCCTTGAAAGCTCCATGGCACAATGCGCCCTCCTGATAGATGAGAAAGTTCGACCCTTCGCGTGGGAGGCGAAAGGACAGAATGCGTCCGTCGGCCGTGCCGTCCCGTGCCGCGATGTCTGCGGTCATCGCGATGTGAAATTCGCCCACATGCCTGATGACGTCGATCAAATCTCCAATCGGTCGGATGAACCGCGCTCCGTCACCGCCCTCGAGGCGCAACCCGTCAGAATGGAACCCGGCGGAGTCGTCAAGTTCGAACAATTCCGCCGCACGGCTCTGCTGGGTTTGCTCGGCAAAGTTGAACCGCAACAAGTGAGCACTGTTCTCCGCCGTCTCAGGCGCTGTGGCGGCTGAAAATCCCGGCACGGGATGCAGGCCGCTCAATTCGGCAAGACCGGGTTTGCCGTCCCTGTCGAGGTAGGCAGCCGCAATCTGCGCGTAGGCCTTATCATCCGCTGGCGTCCAGAGCACAGGCTGACGATCCGTCGCATCGTTTTGCGTGAGTCGGCGTGGTTCTCCGGAGGGGCTGCCTGCCTGGAATTCCTGAAGAAAAATCTGGTAGTTGGACGTGTCGTGGTTGTGCTGGCCCTCGGGACAGGCAGCAAACACAAGCCAGCGCGCGTCTGCGGAGAGAAAGGGAAAGTACGCGTGATTGAACGGGTGAGATTGTTCCATGCGGAACAACGTTCCAAGGCGCAGTGCTCCGTCGATGCGTCCCACACCGAAATGACCCGGATCGCGCACCCAGAGGAAATGCAATCCATCGGCGAGGAACCGCGGCATGCATCCCTTGTGAATGTGATGTTCCCATGATCCATGTGCATGGAACAGCGAGGTGCCGCGCGGGTTTGACGACCATGCCGCAAAGGTGTCGAGGGCGGGGCCACCAGACCATTCGATCGGATCGTGGGCCCGGATGGAAGTGGTGCGCGGATCGAAAACCAATTCCGCCGCGCCTGCGTTGCCTGAGGCGTCCACTGGCGCGGTCCAGACGGTGTTGAGGCCGTCGACGCGCTTGACGAAGACAAGGCGTCCATCAGCAAGAAAAGACGCATGGCTGCCGCCAGGCGCGGCTTCGCGGGGATTGCCGCCGTCGCGGTCCATGAACCAGACGCCGGATTTGCTGCCGCGGGTCAGCGTCCACGCGACGATTCTGCCGTCGGGCGAAATTGCAGGCCATTGATTGTCCGCCCCGTCCGTCGTGAGCGCGCGCTCGCCATTTCCATCGAGCCCAATGCTGTAGAGTTCCCAATTTCCCGTACGATTAGATTCAAAGACGATGGAAGACTCGGCGACGGAACCCCCTTTTCCGGCAGCTTGTAAAGCGGTTGCGAAGCCTGCTGCCATGGTAGCTCCGATGGCGATTGAATAGATCGATTTCATGGATGTCGAAATGGCGCTGACGGGGACGGCTGGAGCCATGCCGGGTGTTGCCGTGCATGTGCATGAACAACCCCGTGGCTGGCGGATGAAAGGATACCCTCCCGAACCGTGTGATTCAATGCCCGAATCGCGAGCGGCCGGAGTGCGCGCTCAGAGAACACGCCTCATGGCGCTACAGGGCAAAGCCCGTCGCGGAATCCATGGGTCGTCACTCCTACCCGCCGGCCTCGACTGCACGCATGTGGCGGACATAAGAATAGGATCGCAGCATGCGGCGCAGTGCTGGGTATTCCACCTTGGCATTGTGGCGTGCGTCCAGGGGAATACGTTTTACCGTGGCAATATGAGCAAGGCGCGCCCATTCAAGTGCCTTTTGCAAGGCGGCGGCATCCTGAGAGGTCAGCGGGCGTGAGGGCACCACCAGCAGAGCGCGCTCGCCTTCCCAGGCAAGGCAGGCTGCGCTTGCGATAAAATCGTGCTGCAACGCCGCGCACTCTGCCGCGAACGGGTAGAGCACGCCGTGTTTGTCTCGGATCACCGCTTCGCATCGGCCAAGCAGCCAGAGGCCGCCGTGTTCGTCGAGCAGACCGGCATCGCCCGTGCGATGCCAGACTTCGCCATCCACACGAAACTTGGCCAGCCGGTCGCCTTCTCCGTCCAGGTAGCTTTTCAGCACATGCGCCCCCGACACCACGATCTCGCCCCCTTCCCCAGGTTTGCAGGCGAGAGACTCAAGCCGTGCGCGTTTCATGTGCGCCGTCGGTTCTCCGGGGAGCGTCGGCAGGATCCTTAACTCAATGGCCGGGATGGGTTTGCCGGCGTACAACCCCCTCCCGCATCCCATCGCCTGCCATGTTTTCTCAGAAATCTCCGACACCGCAACATGAGAAATGGGTTCAGCCTCCGTGGAACCGTAAACGACAGTGACGCCCGCGCCCGGCATCCGCTGGTTGAGCCGACGGATCGTGCGTGGAAAAACAGGGCCACCTCCCGTGAAAATACGGCGGAACGGCGCGGGGACACCATCCGGCCAGCCTTCGGAAAGTGCGGAAAAAAACGAGGGCGACCCAAGAGCCCGGCCCGGTTCCCAGCGGAGAGCCTGGCGGACAACCGGGGCGGGACGGATTCGTGCCGGCCGACGCAGGTCGGCGTCGGGGAGAAGACTGGTCATGCCCGCCGCCAGATTGGAAATGACGAACACGGGCAGCGTGGTCAGTTCCACCTCGCCCGGTTTGCTCCCAAGTGCGTTCGCCACCGTTTCGTGTTGGGCGCGCAGAAATCCGTGGGTGCGAACTGCGACTTTCGGCGTTCCCGTGCTTCCGCTGGTGAATGTGAGCAGCGCGGGAGCCGCTGCCTCCACGGCCGCGATCTCTGCGCGGCGCGCACGGCGCGTGTCAATGTCCACCCCCGCGCCCAGTGTCAGCCGCCGCGGGATGCGGCGGATCTCCGGGCAGAACAGCGCAACGATGCGTGCACGGCGCGCAAGCAGAGCCGCAGAAGGTTTTACGCGCGCACAGCATGCATCAAGCCGTTTCCATCCGGCCGACGGGTCCACAAGCACCGCCGTTGCTCCACTTTGGAAGACGCCCAGCAGGCACGCGAAAAACCGAATGCCAAGCGGATCCAATAACAGCACCCGGGCGCCTTCCCCGATGCCGGCGGCATGCAACTGATGAGCCACGCGCGCGGCCATGCGGTCCAGCTCGCGAAATGTCGCCACGCGTTCGCGCGAACCGGCACCCGTGACCAGCGCCACCGTCGCGGGACTTACGTTCACCTGCTGACGTAAAAGTTCGATAACGTTCATGAGCCTGTCGGACACTGAAAGAGTGTGTATCGCCGGATGACGCGCCCATAGCGCCGACTGAGATTTAAGGAATCGTTTTTTTCGTGCATCAACGCGTGGATTGCACGCACAAACCCGGCTTGACTTGCCGCGGCATGCGCGTTTGCCACGAGGACATTGCCGAGTCCGGCGTAGCGGCGTTCACGTTGCGTTGCGACTGTCTTCAGGATCATTGTGCGGACCGATCCGCCACGGCGAAGTTCGAGCATGTCTGGGATGGCAAACAGAAATCCACATAGCGCGCCGGCTGCGTCGTGCGCCAACTCCACAAAGCGTGGATCAAGCGAAGAGCGCAGCGGCTCGTACATGGCGAAGAATTCTTCAAGTCCGCTCGGCGTGTAGAGAAAATTTTCGGAGAACGCTGCCAACGACAGCCGGTGCACCGCAGTCAATTCCTCCTCGAAACGCCCAGGATCGAATGAGCGAAACGCCACTCCGAGGTTGCGCAGACGTCGGCGCACCGCCGCGAGACGCGGATCTTGGCGGTGCAGATCTTCAACCAGTACCGATGCATAGCCGGCCAGCGGAGTGAAGCCGACCGCGGTCCACCATTCCGGCCAGGACTCGGGATGCTGCGGCTCAAGAAAGAATGGCGGTTCGAAACCCCGTTCGGTGATGAGGCGGTATGAATTCCATGTCGAGCCGTCGAGCGGTCCAATCGCCAATTCGCATCCTGCATGCTTCAGAGCGTTCAACGCGGCCCCAAGCACCGCGAGCGCAACGGCGCGATCATCCGCATCGAAGCGGCCGATAAAGCCCGCACGGCGGC
>CAZZCL010000012.1:27314-49913 GCA_964652295.1 uncultured Chthoniobacterales bacterium | reverse complement strand
GCGCTCGCGAAGCACGGTGGCTGCGCCGAGCTGTTGGCGGCGTGCAAGATAGATGCGGAGGCCGATGCCGAAGGCTGCCAGAACCGCCATTGCTGCTCCGAAAATGTACATTGCAAGTTCGAGTTCACTTGGCGGGGGATTGGAAGTGGAAAATGGAGCGGGAAGGACTTCCTCGGGTTTCGGGAGGCGTTCCGGGCCTTTGCGCACCCCGGGTTCGTTGAGCTTTGCCAGCTGTGGCGTGCGGTCGCCAAGCTTCGGCACATCCTCGCGCCCAATTTCGGGACGGTTGTCGATGCGCCCCCATGTGCGGCCGGATTCTTCATTTGCAGACGCTGAATCTTCGTCTGGAAACTCCGGGAGCGCCGGTTGTGTGAAGTCGACGCCCAGTTCCGTCTGGAAAAGCCTGAGAAACTGTCCTTCCAGCAGGGAGAAACGTTCCAGGGCAGAGGGGAGCGCGGCCGCTTCGCTGGTGCATGTGGCGAGAAGCCTGCGCAGATCTGCCGCGGAGACTTTGGCGAGCAACCCCGGGGTGGTCACGATGGCGTTGTGCAGGCCCGAGAACTGGACCACGAGAACCGCGGCTGGCAAGCTGCCATCCTGATCGGCAAGAAAACGTCTGGCGCGTTGAACATTTAAACCTGTCTGCTCGTTTCGTGTGGTGATCATGTGAAGCCGGACGCCCGTGCGGCGCGCAACGGTTTCAATGCGTTCGGCGATGGCGCCTTCCATTTCCGGTGGCAGGATGTCGGCGAAATCTTCAAGTGTCTTCCATGCGACCGGGGGCAGGAGCAGATAGCTGCCATCGGGTTGGGTATCGAGAATTTCGATCTGGCGTGCCAGCGTCGTGCCAGCGATTACCCGGTTGTCGGGCGCACACCGTGCGGCAGGCGAAATCTGAAACAGAACCAAAGCTGCCATTGCCAGGCGACACCACGCTGGCAGCGACGTGTTGGTTGAGTAAAGCGGGAGCATTGGCCGATGCTGGCGCGGGTGGTCCAGCAGTTCAACAGGAAAGCGGCGGTCTGAAGCGGACAATGTCAGAACAAATTGGAGTGTGGCACCGCGGTTTCAACAGGCGTGCGCGAGTCGGCCTCGATCCGGTCGATGCAGACTTCAATGGCGTCGATGATGCGCAGGCGTGTGCCGGGCGCAACGCCATTGAGGAGGCTTGCGGTTTTGGTGAGTTGGTCGATCCGCTGAGCGATGCTCATCTGTGTTAAGGAAGATTCGAGCGGGGCACCTGGGCTCGCAAGGATGAGCGGAGTTTTCGGGATTGCTCTGCGCAACCCTGAGCCGGGAGAGCTTTCAACTGGTCTTTCGCCCGTCGCCAATGGTGGCGCCTGGAAGTTGCGGCTAAGGGTTTTAGGGCGCATCGGTTGGAATGCGACACGCCGCTGAGGTCCAGTTCGCGTCGGCGCCTCGGGAAGCACGTAGGTGTGCGTGCGTTTTTGAATCCATGTAATGGCGGGGATTAACAGCAGGAGACCGATCGCCCCGAGAACGATGTACAACGTGCGCTGCTGGGCGGTATTCATCCCCAGCCATTGCTGGCGGTCTGCTGAACGCGGTGGTGTGTCGGTTGGATCGATTCTGCTGCTTTCCTGGCGGGCGCTGGCGCCGGTTTGCGAGCGTTCCTCGGGAAGAGCGCTCCCGGATTCCTGCGTCGTCTGCGTACGAGATTCGCTACGGGCATCTGTGGTGTGATCTCCGTCTATTACAACGATATCGAAATTGCGGGGCGCGGATTGTTCGCTGTGCTGACGTCCCGGGAGTTCAGGTCTGGCATCAAAAAGACGCGGTGCTGTGGATGCAGGCGGACGGACCGGGTCGCCACCCATGGGAGATAAGCCCTGGGAAAATGGACCTGGAGAAAGGAACAGATCCTGGGACGGCGCATCCTGAGATAAACCTGAGATCTGAAAGCCGATGACGAGCAGGAGCATGGCCGAACACCGCAGCACAGCGATGTTGCGGGGTACGGCGGACAGGGCAAGGCGGATCATATTGGCGGGGGGGTGAAATCAGTCGTCAGCGGCTGCGACTACCTCGATCTGTCCATCCCTGGGCGCGATGTTCAGTTGTTTGATCTCGCTGACAAGAGAGCGGACCATGTCGAGAATTTCGCGTCGTGTGTCGTCATCGGCGTGTTGAAGGAGTTTGATGGTGGCGAGAAGCTCCTGGATTTTATCGCGCTCACCCGGGGCAAAAGTCACACTTTCCAGATGGGACGATTGGTGGTGGCGCTTTCCGGGGGAGATGCCGGAGGACGATGATGAATTGTGCTGAAGAGATTCGAAGCCCGTGGTGTCTAGAGGATGCGGTGCGTGCGATCGGTACGCGGTCGGGGCGCGAAACTCGACGGGAGGCACCGGGGCGGGGGGGTCCGCGTGTGGCGAAGCAGCACCGCGTGGCAGGGTATCTAAGGGCGCAGCTCCAGCGAGATGGGCGGCCCGAGACGGTCTGGATACGCGTCGTTCCGGAATGCCGGAGCTGGCGCTAAGCGGCTTCGGCTCCACGGGGTTGGGCAGCGGCGGTTGGGAACCACTCTCCCTGGCAGCGGAGCTTCCTTTTTTTCGGGCAATGGCGGCCACAATGGCGGTGGCGATGATCGCTGTGGGCAACAGGATTGCTATGAGGACAAAGGACGCCATCTGCCAGAGCTGGGATTCCCCGGTTTGCGGTGAAGAGATGGCGCTTTCGCCTTCTGTGGCCGTTGCGGTGGTGGTCTCTGCCGTTGAGCCCGGTCCATCGGATTCGGAATTGCTGCCCGGCTGCTCTGATCGCGCATAGAGCAAGCTGCGTGCGAAGCCTGGATCGGTTTCTGCGGGCGGTTTTGCGAGCGCCTCGGTCAGGGATGTCGCACGGATCTCAATGCGTTCTTCGGGTGTGCCTTCGGCAGGGGTTGTGAGCGCTTGATCGGTGATCTGCTGCAGAGGCATTTTCCCGAACTTGATCAGCGCAATCGCTCCGAACAGGACGGCGCTGCGGGTTGGATCTTCCGAAAAAACCAGGATTGCCGGTGCTCCGGCCTGGACTCCGTGGCGGAGCGTTTCGAGGAGGTCCCATGCGGAATCCTCGAAGGACGACTCGCTGGCGGTGAGGACGAAAAGGTCCAGACCCGTGGCGGAACGGAGCGTGTCAATTTGCTGCTGGAGCCGGAGTTCGCATTGTGCGGAGAGAATCCCGGCGGCGTCGGTTACGGGTAGCTGGGGCAGCGGTCGGAGTTCGTCAGGGGTTGGTGGTGCCTGCTCGGTTTGGCGCCTTTGGAGTTCACGGCCGCGGAACACGTATGTGGTCGTGTTGTCGCCCACGAACAGGAATGACGCCGGTTCGGCAGCGCTTGCCTGGGGCTGAGCGAAAAGGGGTTGGGAAAGAAAAATCGAAGAAAGAATCGCGTACGCCAGCAGGATCGGAGCGGGAACTGAGACGCGGACATGCCGGCGACAATGTCTGTGCAAGTTGAAAGGCATCTTAAAGTGAATCCAGCCCCCAGGATACCACAGTGTCAAGCCATGCTTTGTGACAAGATTGACACATTTTTGGGGGGTACTTTGTTGTTGGAGCAGAAATCCGCTTGTCTAAGCGCGCGCTTTGTGACAAGCCAATGCCCCTGTATGCGAGCAACTTTCCTTTTCTCCGTTTTTGGCGTGGCGCTGGCGTTGACCGGCTGCGTTGTAACCTACGTGACGCCGATAGCGGTGTCGGATACCAAACGCATGGATACGACGCCTGACCAGGCGTCGCTTTCGGTGTTCAAAACTTTTTATCTCCCGAACGACTGGCAGTACGGACCCTGGATTATGAAGCGTGGCTCGAAGATTACCTACTTCGAGAACGGCATGGGGCGCTTTAGTGGCAGTGTTTATACCCAGTACAGCACGGTAACGGATCACCTGCACCTGCAGGCGCTGGCCTATGGGAAGGATGGCAACCTCCTTTTCGGCTTCCCGGGGAACGACACCGGGTTTCCGATGCGGCTGGCCACTTCGTACCGCGATTATCCGTACACCGCCGATTTTGCGTTCGATCCGAGATATTTTCACGACATCGACACTGTGAAATTTTACGCGCGGCACCGTTTGCGCAGCCAGCATGTGGGTGAGCGCAGGAGCAAACGCGCTTCATACATCTCGCGTTCGCGCGGGGACACAGCGCGTCAACCCCCCAGGATTCTGCCGCCGCAGCCGTAACGGCGAAACAGTGATACCGCGCTGTGCTGGAGAGCCCCTCCGGCTAGGATTGTCCCCCGGTCGGCAGGATCTTCGACACAAGCCGCTGAATTCCTTCTTTGGCGAATTGGCTCGCGGGATACAACTTTTGCGCACGCAGATACCATGCAAGGCTCGACCCAAGGACTTCGTTTTCTTCCAGCTCACGGGCGCGGGAAAGGCTTTCGACGAAAAGCGCTGCTTTCGTCGTGAGATTTGCGCGCAATTCGTTCAGACGCGGGTCTTCGGGGAATTCGCGGTAGGCAATTTCCGTGCTTTCCCACGCTCCGGCATGGTCTCCGCGGCGGGCGATTTCATCGGCGCGAATCATCGCCCCTTCGAGACGCGCCATGGTGTCGAGGATTTCCTCGAGGGTTTTGCGCCGTTCGGCATGCAGGGCTGCGGCCGCGATGAAGCGGAGCCGGTCTTCATAGATCTGACGATAATTGCGCTGGCTGATAAGCCGGTCGAGATCGCTTAGCGCCTGCTGCTGGAGATCAGTTTGGTCGAAGATGGCGCGGGTGAACTCTGCAAGCTGGGGATTGCGCGGCCAAATTTCGGTGGCTGCTTTGAGTTCCGCCTCAAGGGTCTGGCGGTCTCCGCTGATTGCGGCGTTTCGCGCTTTGGCGATATGCATGCTGGAGACGGTGCGCGCGGTTTCGATTGCTGCGAGCGCCTTGGACGTGTCGAAATCGCCGGCGACAACTTCGATCTCGCGGATCAAAGATTCTGCCAGTTGATAATCTTTGACTTCAATGGCGGAAACCAGCTGGTTAGACTTTTGGACGAAATCCAGCGCACGCCGTTTTTTCTCGCGTTCGAGTGTTCGGATTTCGGGGAGAAACTCGCCGATGAGAAAGGCTTCTGCGAGGCGTTTTGAGGCGCTGTAAAGCTCGTTGTTGGAGAGGAGAAAATTGAACGATTCGACGCCCTCGCGCGCATCGCGGATGGCTTCGTTTGCGAGGCTATCAAGCACGCCCACGGTTGGAGGCATGCCTGTGGTTTCGCTGAAAAAGGCCTTGGCATCGCCTTTAAGCTGCAGCTTCGTATCTCCATCTCCGAATACGGCGCGATAGAATCGCGAGCCGATGAGCACGTGTTGAAATCGGCGCTGGACGAAGAGCTGCAGCAGAAGTGTCTGAAACTCGATCTTTGTCTGGAGTTCGGAGAGTTCACGTTTGGCCCGGTTTTGAACGATCAAGGCCGTGAGTTCGGTCTGGCGACGCAGGAACGGCTTCAATTTCATATCGCGCTGGGCGGCGCGTTCCTGAGCCCAGACGGCGGCGGAACCGGGGTCGCTGGGGCGGCCGAGACCGTCGGCACGCACCGCGATTCCGGAATTCCATTCGAGCCGCTGCAATTCAGATTCCAGCGCGTTATTTGCTGCCGCCAAACGGCGTTGGTTGCGTTGAGCGGCCCACACAGAGTAGACTGCATCCGCGAGCGAATCGCAGAGGCGCGCATCGATTTCGTACGCGGACGCCTCGGGGAGCAGACGGAACGCATCGTCGACGCTGCCTGCGCTAAGATTCTCGGGAGCGAGTGTGTCGAGGATGCGCTCGAGCAGCTTTCTATAGGATTCGTCGGATTCCAGATCTTGCTCAGGTGCATTCAGATACTTTTCGAAACGCGCTTCGAAAATGCGGTTGTTATTAATGTTCCAGTTTTTGCCGTCCCAGGAGACAATTTCTGTGCCGGGATTGAAGAACGGAATGTCCTTGCCAAGGAAAGACGAATCACCCCCGAGCAGCTCGGACGAGGAGGAGGACGCAGGCTGGTTGGATGCATCGCCGGCGGCTTCTGCAGTCGGCGCCTCGGGCGACGTGGGTGCGATCGACTCCGGGGCCTGTGCTACCAGCGGATTTGGGAGAAGTGCGCATGTCGCGGCGGCGCAAAGGAGCGGAAATGAAAATGGGAGGACGTTGCGTGTGTTCACGGCTTCACGATTTGACAAGACTCAGAGTTTTGAGCAGGCCGCCTTCGACCACCTCGACTTCGATGTGGTAATGCTGACCTTTCTGGATGTTGAGCGATTTGTGAGTTGGCGGCACGAGCAGGGGCAGAACCGCGCCTGCGGCAAGTTCTCCGGAGGCAGCGCCGTATTGTTCGATGGCGAAGAGACGTGCGCCGTCGGGTTCCCATGCGAGCTGGTTGGCGATGGACGCTTCAATCTTGTAGACGTTGCCGCGGAGCGTATTGGCGTTTTCGAGATAGGCCTCGACATCAAGCCGCGGGATGGTGCGGAAGGGGTCAGCCACCTGGCCAGCGACGTACCATCCCCCGACAACTGCGGCCGTCAGCAGGAGCAGAACTGCGGCGATATGGATGGGATGCAATTTAGCGCTTGCGCGACGGCTCATCAGGCAACCTACGCTCAGTTGCGGGGGCGTCCAGTGGCGGGTAAAACGCGACGGGAGCGCCACGCCCGCCGTTGGGTGCGGCTGGAGCCGCGGTCAGACGCGTTCCATGCGGGGCACGTAGGCGGTGCGGCCATTTCCCACGTAAATCTGTCGCGGCCGGCTGATGCGTGTCTCCGGATCTTCAGCCAGCTCGCGATAGTGTGCGACCCAGCCGGGCATGCGCCCGATTGCAAAGATGACCGTAAACATTTCGACCGGGATGCCGATGGCCCGCATAATGATGCCACTGTAGAAATCCACGTTCGGATACAGTTTGCGCTCGACGAAATATTCGTCTTTAAGGGCGATTTCTTCGAGTGTTTTGGCGATATCGAGCAGCGGGTCGTCTTTCTTGAGCACTTTGAGGATTTCGTCGCTCTGTGCCTTGATGATGCGCGCCCGGGGATCATGATTTTTGTAGACCCGATGGCCGAAACCCATGAGGCGGACGCCCTCCTCGCGATTCTTGACACGCTCAAGATACTTCGTGCCGTCGTCTCCGGTGCGACGGATTTCTTCAAGCATGTCGAGTACCTCCTGGTTGGCTCCGCCGTGGAGGGGACCCCACAGAGCGCAAACGCCTGCGGCCACACTGGCAAAGAGGTTGGCGCGGCTGGATCCAACCATGCGGACCGTGGAGGTGGAGCAGTTCTGTTCGTGATCTGCATGGAGAAGAAAAATAAGGTCGAGCGCCTTCACGACCTCGGGATGCATGGGATAGTCATTGTGCGGCCGTGAGAACATCATGTGGAGGAAGTTGGCCGTGTACTTGTAAATGGGGTTGGGATACACGATGGGCAGCCCGCGCATTTTGCGGTAGGAAAATGCGGCGATGGTGCGGACCTGGCTGAGGAGGCGCGCGGCGGTGATGGGGAAATTTTCTGGATTATAGCCCTCGAGAAGTTCGGGAAAAAAGCAGCTGCTGGCGTTGATCATGGCCGACAGAATGGCCATGGGATGGGAAGTCGTCGGGAAGCCCTCGAAATGGAACAGCATGTTCTCATGGAGAAGCTCGGTTTCGGCGAGCATGTCGGAAAACTGCTGGAGTTCCCGGGGAGTGGGCAGGTGCCCGAAGATCAGCAGGTAAGCCACCTCGATGAACGTGCTGTTCTCGGCAAGTTCCTCGATGGGGAGGCCGCGGTAGCGCAGGATGCCTTTTTCCCCGTCGATAAAAGTGATTGCGCTTTTGCAGGCACCGGTATTGGCGAATCCGGGATCCACTGTGATGCAGCCGGTTTCCTGGCGCAGCTGGGTAAAATCGACGCCGCGCTCGCCTTCGGTCCCGGTAACGATGGGGTAGTTGTAGGACTTGCCGTCTATGGAGAGGGTGGCGCTTGGATTCATTGCATTATTATTGTGCTGCCGCCCCGCGCGTGCGGCGAGCGGAAAATTTCGCAATGGAACAGAGTCGCGAACCTGAATCGGGGGACTGCGTTCAGGCGGAGAACAGATCTTCAGCTGGACAAGCGCCAGCCTTGAGATGCGCCCGTCCGTTTGCCGCAAGATGACGCAGGATGTGGTACACGTCTTCGGGTGCCGCATCCAAAGCAGCGGCAATGGTGTCTGCGCGCGCGGGGTCTGCGGCGAGCTGCGCCACCACCTGGCTTTGAAGTTCGAGCACGCGGGTAGCCGCTGTTTTGCCCGCCTCGACACCGGGCTGGTGGTAGGCATTGATGCTGATCAAACCCGCGTAATAGCCCACTGCGCGTTCGTATAAAGCAATGAGCGCCCCAATGTGGAAGGGAGAAAGTTCCGGCAGTGACAGCGTGATCGATTCTCTTCCGCTTTCGGTGAGCGCTGTGCGTGTACCGCGAAGGAAGCCCTGGAGATAATCGCCACTTGTAACCCCTGGGTCCACTTCCAGTGCGGTGCCGTCCTGGGCCTTGGCGACCTCAAGGAATGTCACAAAAAAATTGTTCACCCCATCGCGGAGCTGTTGCACGTAGGCGTGTTGATCGGTCGATCCTTTGTTGCCATAAACCGCGATACCCTGGTGGACCGTGCGCCCTTCCAAATCGCGCTCTTTGCCCAGCGATTCCATGACAAGCTGCTGAAGATATTTGCTGAACAGGACAAGCCGATCCTTGTACGGCAGGATGACCATGTCCTTCAGGCCGCGCCCGGCGCCGGCATGATGCCACATGAGAGCGAGAAGCATGGCCGGGTTACAACGTGCGTCGGGTGACCGCGTCCACTCGTCCATTTTGGAGGCTCCGCAAAGAAACGCATCGATGTCGATGCCCTGAAGAGCCATTGGCAGCATACCCACCGGACTCATGACGGAGGTCCGCCCACCCACCCAATCCCACATTGGGAAACGGGCGATCCAATCTTCAGCTCTTGCGTGCTTGTCCAGTTCGCTGCCCACTCCGGTGATGGCGACCGTGTGCCGCGGAAAGTCGAGGGCTTGCGCCTTGAACGCCGCAGCGGTTTCAAGCATTCCGTTGCGGGTTTCCCTGGTGCCACCGGATTTTGAAACAACAAGCACGAGCGTGCGGGCAAGGGCGGAGCCGTGGCGTTGAAAATGGCGCTGAATCCCGTCGGGGTCGGTGTTATCAAAAAACTCGATGGTCATGGGAGGGTCCACAGCCGCGAGGGCGTCGGCAATGAATTGGGGGCCAAGCGCAGAGCCTCCAATTCCCACCAACAGCACCCGCTCGAAGCGCCCCCCCTGTGCTGGTGCAATCGCGCCAGCATGAACGTCTGCGGCAAACTGGACGATGCGTGCGTTCGTCTCCCGGATTTCGCGCCCAAGCTCCGCGGTCGGAGCCCGTTCGGGGGAGCGCAGCCAGTAATGACCCACCATGCGGTTCTCGTCGGGGTTGGCGATGTCGCCACGCTCAACCTGCTGCATAATTTCCGTTGCGCGTGCGATCTCCGGCGCAAGCGTCTCGAAGATGGAATCCGGATGATTCATCCGGCTGATATCAAGACTGAATCCGGTATTGGCGTCGCGGACGAATGTCATATCATAGCGATTCCAACGTTGAATGGGTGTCATGGCGTTCATGAGTGTGGGCATGGGTGAAATGAGCCGGTTAACGACGCGGGCATTTGTACCGTATGCCGCCGTGGGATCAAATCTCGAAATGGATTGTGCACCATCTTTATCAGCGGAAAGCCTGGCCC
Source organism: uncultured Chthoniobacterales bacterium (assembly GCA_964652295.1). Taxonomy (GTDB): domain Bacteria; phylum Verrucomicrobiota; class Verrucomicrobiia; order Chthoniobacterales; family CALDSX01; genus CAZZCL01. Next base: position 40,177 of record CAZZCL010000012.1, on the reverse strand, counting down.
GATGACATATCTCGGATTTCATCTGGTTTTTAATCTACCGCTTCTCCTTGTTCTGTGGTTCTGGCCGGGCCGGGCTCCGCTTGCGCTGGAGCATACTGTGGCAATGGCCATCGTGCTTGGCATCGTGATGGTGTTTACAACGCCGTGGGACAATTATGCGGTGGCGAAGGGTATCTGGAATTTCCCGCAGGAGCGCATCCTGTTCCGCATCGGCTGGCTGCCGGTGGAGGAGTACGTGTTTTTTATTGTGCAAAGCATTCAGGCCATGTTGATGGTGCATGTCCTTCAGCCGCTGCTGCCGGGTGGGTGGCGCGCTGCGATTGCGTGGACCGCGCCGGAGTTTTTCGTTCCAGTCGCACTGTTGGCCGTTGCAATGTGGGCGTTGGGCCGCTGTCCGGCAGGGCGTTTCAGCAATGGCACGCGGTTCCACTACGCCTTCCATCTCCTGTACTGGTTTCTACCGATCGTCGCACTACAGTGGTTCTTGGCGTGGCCACTGCTTTCCGCCAACTGGGAGCTCGTTGTGATCGTGACGCTTTCCATCGGCGTGTATCTAACGTTGGCCGACATTGTCGCGGTGCGCTACGGAATCTGGTTTTTCGATGAGCGACAAATCACCGGGCACAAGCTGGGCGGGGTGCTTCCGTGGGAAGAAGCTGCGTTTTTTCAGATCACAAGCCTGCTCGTGGTCCAGAGTTATCTTTTGTTGCTTCCACCGCGGACATTTTCGTAGAGGGTTGCCGGAAGCTCGCGGTGCGGCCAGAATGAGCCGTGAACACCGCGGTGCCATGAAAACTTTTATTGGTGACAACTTTCTTCTGCATACACGGACTGCCCGTGAGTTGTATCGCGATTGGGCCGCGCCCGAGCCGATATTCGATTATCATTGTCATCTCCCGCCTGAAGAGATCGCTTCCGACCGTCGTTACGCGGATATGGCGGAATTATGGCTTGGCGGCGATCATTACAAGTGGAGAGCTATGCGGACAAACGGCATTTCGGAACGCTTTTGCACAGGCGACGCCCCGCCGTATGAAAAGTTTTTCGCGTTTGCGCGCACGCTGCCCATGGCGGTGCGCAACCCGCTTTATCACTGGTCACACTTGGAATTGCTGAGGTATTTCGGGATCGACGACCTGCTTGACGAACGTTCCGCGCCCGACATCTGGGAGCGTGCAAATGCGGAGCTTTCTGAGCCGGGTTTTTCCGCCCGGGGCCTTGTGTTGCGCTCGCGCGTTGCCGCGATTTGCACCACGGACGATCCGGCATCCGATCTGCAAGCGCACCGGCAGCTGAGCGAAGATCCAGCATTTGAGCCACGAGTTTACCCCACGTTCCGTCCTGACCAGGCCATGACTGTTCATCGCCCCGAAGTATTCCGGGAGTGGATTGGGCGGCTTGAGCGGGCAGCCGATGGGGATTGCGTGCGTCTCGAGGGCTTTATTGAGGCGCTGGAACGGCGGCACGCTGCGTTCCATGAACTCGGATGCCGACTCAGCGATCATGGGCTCGAGATGTGCCCCGCGCGCATTGCTTCTCCGGCGGAAGCAGCCGCAATTTATGCCAACGCCATGGCCGGTCGTGCAGCCACGGAGGATGGTTTCAGAGCGTTCGTCGGTTTTGTTCTCGATTTCATCGCGCGACGGAACGCCGCGCGGGGATGGACCATGCAGCTCCACCTTGGAGCGTTACGCGGTGTCAACAGCCGCCGAGGCCGGGAACTTGGGCCGGACACCGGTTTCGACAGCATCGGTGACTGGCGGCAGGCGGGACCTCTTGCCGCATTTCTGGACCAGCTGGAAGCGGATCGCCAACTTCCGAGGGTTATTATCTACAATTTGAATCCGGCCGATAACTATCTCGTTGCCACAATGGCGGGTAACTTTCAGGACGGCGAAACGCCTGGGAAAATTCAGTTTGGATCGGGATGGTGGTTTCTTGATCAAAAAGATGGCATGGAATGGCAGATGAATGCGCTCTCCAAGCTCGGACTGCTTTCACGCTTTGTCGGCATGGTTACGGATTCGAGGAGTTTCCTGTCCTATACCCGCCACGAATACTTCCGCCGGATACTTTGTAATCTCATCGGACAGGATATCGAAGCTGGTGAATTGCCAGCGGATATGGAGCTGCTTGGAGGGATTGTGAAGCGGATCTGTTTCCGCAACACTGTCGACTACCTTGGACTCGAACCGGGGCGCGTGGAATAAAGATGCCGGACGACCTTGTATGCTTTGCAGCGGCGTCGTCCGGGAATGGGCTGAGTGCCGAACAGATGGCAGAGTGTGTGGATCGGTTCGTGGGTAGCGACCGCTTCGAAGGCCTGCGCATCCTTATTGTGGCACCGGATAACACGCGGACTGCTCCGGTGGGAGTGCTGTTCCGTGGGTTGCACGAGCGGCTGGCAGATCGCGCGAAAGCGTTCGATGTCATGTTTGCTCTTGGGACGCATCCGCCAATGAGCGAGGAAGCGATGCTTCGCAGGCTTGCGGTGACACCCGGCGAGCGCCGGCAAACCTACTCAGCAGTCCGGTTGATGAACCATGCATGGAACGATCCCGGCGCGTTGGTCGAGATCGGGATTCTGAGTGCCGACGAGATCCGGGAACTCAGCGGAGGCCGGTTTGAAATGGACGTGCCGGTGCGCGTCAATCGCGTTGTGCGGGAATATGACGTCGCAATTGTCATCGGGCCCGTATTCCCTCATGAAGTGTCCGGTTACTCTGGGGGCAATAAATATTTTTTTCCTGGTATTTCCGGCCCGGAGATCCTCAATTTCTTCCACTGGCTCGGCGCGCTCGTGACAAACCCGATGATCATCGGGCATAAATGGACTCCGGTTCGGCGAGTGATCGACAGGGCGTCCTGTCTGATCCCGTGCCGGAGGTTATGTCTGGCGGCGGTGGTCGACGGGGACAGATGCGTCGGCCTGTTTGGGGGCACCCCGGAGGCTGCATGGGAGGCGGCGGCTGATGTTTCATCCACAGTCAATGTGGTTAAAAAGGCGAAACCGTACCCGGTGGTGCTATCCTGTGCGCCGCCGATGTACGACGAACTTTGGGTGGCGGGAAAATGTATGTACAAACTTGAGTCTGTGGTCGCGGACGGAGGGGAAATTATTATTTACGCTCCGCATTTGAATGAAGTCTCCGCTGTGCATGGCACAGCCATTCGTCGCATCGGTTATCATTGCCGCGATTACTTCCTTGGCCAATGGAAACGATTTTCCCGAGAGCCCTGGGGCGTGCTGGCGCATTCGACTCATGTGCGTGGCATCGGGACCTATAAAGACGGCAGGGAAGTGTGCCGGATTCGTGTCACCCTAGCATCCCGTCTTGGCAAGGAAGAATGCGCAGCGTTGAACCTCGGCTGGCGCGATCATAGAAGTCTGGACCCGACCTCGTTTGCGGATCGGGAGAACGAGGGCGTGCTGTGCGTGCAGCGAGCCGGGGAACGGCTATATCGTCTGGAATGTCCGCCGGCATGGGCTGCCGGTTGAATCGGCGGAAAGCCTGTCTGGCACGGGGGGGGTGACGCTGAGGGGGCATCCCTGAGTTTCGCTGTTGACACGTCGTCGTTGGTCTGATCAAAGTCGCGTACTCCTGAGATTATGAAAGTGCTTGCGCATCCATTCGTTCGCAGCTCAGTGGTGCCACTGGGACTTGGCGTATTGCTTGGAATCTACACATGGGGGGTGCTTCGGCAGGCGTTTATTGTGAATAGGGATCACAGCATGACAGATCAGGGCGCCTATATCTCGATTTCCCAGGAAATGGAGCGCAGCGATTTAACATATGTCAGCCCGCGTGTGCGCACCCCGCTTTACATGGTTCTCGGCTCCACAGTAATAAAAGACAGCATGCCCGTGGAGCAGGCCTTTGCTTTGGGAAAGATTCTGAATATTGCGCTCTCCTTTGTGGTTCTTGGCGGTATTCTCGCGCTGTATCGCAGTGTTATCGATCCCATTTTTGGCGGGGCGCTGGCGGCCATTGCAGCTTTTACCGTTGTCGGATATCGCGCCGGTTATTTTCAGTGCGAGATGTTATACGGATTTTTGTTTTTATTGTTTTTCGCATTGACGTTTGAGATGTTCCGACGCCCGCGGGTACTGACAGCGGTCGCGGCCGGGGCTGTCGCGGTCGTGGGACATCTCACCAAGGCTTCACTGATTCTTGGCATTTATATTGCCATCGGCTACGCCACGCTGGTTTTGGTGTATAAACTGTTGCCCTTTCCGTGGCGGTCAGCCGCCGCACGTGCCGAGAGTTGGCGGCCCGCAGTCAGGCAATGGGTAATGCCGCTGATTATGTTTGCTGTCTTTTTTGTGCTCGGCTCACCCTATTTCCTGAAGTCGAAAGAACTATATGGTAGCTTTTTTTACAATGCGAATACGGCGCATAACATCTGGTACGATTCATGGAGGGATGTGAAGGAGAAAACGGGTTGCGTTACGGACCACACGACATTGCGGACCATGAAAGATTATCTGGCGGAGAAATCTCCGCAGCAGATCGCAGAACGAATGGGAGTTGGTTTCGCGGTGTTTTGGCATTCGTTCTTTGTCAAATACTCGATCGGAATCGCGTTGGTTGTGCTGTCGTTTGGTGCGGTAACGCTGGCCGCCACAGGGCGTGGCAGGTGTACCCGCGATCTCGGTGCTGTGCTTGCGCGATTCGCCAGGAGCGAACACATTTTCGCCGCAGCGCTGTTTGCTATTTATCTTCTGGCGTACATATTTCATGCGCAGATCCTTCCATTTCCGCGGTTTTTTATTGCGCTCGCTCTGCCTGCTTATTTTTGGGTGGGACTGTGTGCAAAGGAACTACTCGGTGACCGCTGCGCAGCGGGGATGGATGAGGCCCGGCGGAGCGCAGCAGGGTGGTTGTGGATGACGGTGCTCGCTGCGGCGTTCTTGATCTATGAGCTGCGCTTCCGCTGGATGCCGCTTACCGGGCGGGAGTATTTCGGCCAGTGATCGGGAATTGCTTTCGAAGTCTGCGTTTGGCTGCACCCGTTGCTGGTGTTGTGCTGACGCTGACATTTGGCGTGGGCTGTGGGAGGCAAAGCTCGTCCGAAGGGAAGGGGGCTCCTGAGTCGGTCCAGCAGGGTGGGAACGAGGTGATGGGCTCATTCGCACGGTTCGGCCGGGGATTTCTGGTGTGGGAATCGAATCGGAGCAGCGGATGGCGAATCTGGCGACGCGATTTCGATGGGGAGCCAGCGCGGATGATCACTCCGGATGAGGACGGGCGCGATCATTTTTGTCCGCACATCTCACCGGATGGACGTCGCATCGTCTATCTGAGTTATGCGTCCGGAACAAATGCCTACGATCATGCGGCGATGGGGCGACTTGAGTTGTTGGAGGAGTCCGGGCGCGTGCGCACGGTGCTGGACGCAGCGCGGAGTTATCGGGAGGATCGCGCTGCGGTCTGGATCGATAACCGGACGGTGTGTGCGATTGACGGCACGGGCGGGACCGTTGCTGTGAATGTCGACTCAGGTGAGCGGCAGTCGCTGCTCGCCAATGAGGCAGGCGGTTATGGCTGGTTGATCAACGTGGCGCTGGCGCATGCGACCACCGGGCAGCCGAGATTTGCGCAGTACGCAGACAAGGAGAAAGCCGTGGTGGGCGGGGTGTTGCACGCAGGGTGCCAACCGTATTTCACGCGGGATGGCAGGTGGGGGTTCTGGATTGGCGGAGCTGGCGGACCAGTAAATCGCATCCACCTTGCGAGCGGCCATTTCGACGCGCTGCTCGAGCGGACCGATGCGCGTCTTGTCGATGACTGGACGTATCTCTATTTTCCAATGATATCCGCCTGCCAGAGTTTGATGGTGTTCGGTGCTTCCCAGGGCGGGCACGATCATTTCGAGGCAGACTACGAGATCTTTCTTGTCGAAATCGATACAAACACTCTCGAACCGGTTGCCGACGCGGTGCGCTGCACATTCTCGCCTGCCTGCGACCGATTTCCCGATGTGTGGCGGGAGCGGCCTGCGCTCGGCATGCACACTGGGGAAGGCCGGGTGAGGAAGACGTTTGCTCCGCAGGAGACGGGACATTGGTTTGTAGGTGGCAGGGAGATTGGAGAGCGCGCGCAGGACGATTTGACGCACAGTTTTGATAACGTAGGTCTGCACGAAGTGCGCTTTCTTCCTGCTGCGGAGGGGGGGTGGAGCAAAGCGCGAGGGTTGTTGTGCGGCCGGCAAAGCCGCCTGCGTTCGTTAAGACAATGCGCGGCAAGGACGGTCGTTGGGCCCTGCATTTTGATGAAGCTATAGATTTGAAGAGCGCGAAGTTTACGGTGCCAGACGTGGGGGATGCGCGAGTGGTCGAGGTGCTCGGCGGCGGCCGCATTCTACGTCTGGAGCTTCCAGACGAGGCGCCGGTGCTGGAAGTTGTGGGCCTGGCTGATACCGCAGATCCACCGAATGTGTCGGAAGATCTGCGGATCCCGTTATCCGCGCGTGCATGGCCTCCGGTGGACGCCGCGCCCTGTTTCGTGTGGGCGGGATCCGGCAGCCACGGGGTAACAGCCGCTGCGGCATTTGGTCTGCCGTATGCGGAGTTTGCGCCCAAGGGTCTTGCGTACTTCGATTTCGACGGTGCGATGCGAGTTGTCGACGGATTGTTTGTTGCCGAAGGAGAGGCGCACGATGCCATGATCGCGAGGTGCCGCGAGGCCGGGGAGTTCTCGGTGGAATGTTTGATTGAAGTCGAATCATCCACGCCATGGAACACTCCACTGACCGTGTTGAATTCTTTGGCAGCCACGGCGGGCGGGAGCGGGGCCGTTGGGAGCAGCGACACGGGGCTGCCGTTTCATTTCGGCATTTACCGCCGGGCGAATGATCTGTTGTTTGCCGTCTCCACAGACGGGACGAAGCGGCGCTCGAACAGGCAGGATAGTCGGGTGGAACATGCTCTGATGCCCCGCGTGGAGCAGCATGTAATCCTTTCCTATGGCAGTGGAGAGATGGAGTTTTTTGGCGATGGTCAGCCCGCGTATATCCGAAGCAAGGTGGAGGGAGCGCTCCGGGGATGGGCGGACAAGGGCTCGTTGATCGTGGGCGGCGGCTGGCAGGGGCGGGTGCGGGCGTTGGCCGTGTACCCGCGCAAGATCAATGCGGCAGATGCGGCGCGGCATTTTGATGCCGCGCGTCGGTTTGCAGTTCGCAAGGGTGCGGGAGAACCGTTGCGCGTGCTCAGGGGAACATTTCTGCGGTCGGCGAACTTTCCGGATCTCGCGCAGATTCTTCCATACCGTGATGCGCTGGTGTTGGGCGAATACCGTGTGGACGTTGGGAGCGAAGGATTCGAGGTGGGTGAGACGGCACTTGTGGCGCGTTTTGCGCTGCGCGACGGCCGCGCCCTGTCTGTGAGAGATGCGGTGGCGGGGGAACGGGTGGAACTCCGTGTCGGGCTCCTTGAGGATCACGAGCACGCGCGCAGCCTATTCCGCTCGGAAGTGGAGGATGCAGACCCTCTAAAACCAGTGTGGTTTACGTTGGATGCACTGCAATGGGCTGAGTAGCTGCAGGTGGCACAGAATCTTTCCGCTCACGGTGGGCCGTAGTGACTGGATCGATAGTTCCAGGGATTAATCACCGCGATGGTAGGGGCTCCCTGCGAGAATGCTCGAGGCCCGATAAAGCTGTTCCAAAAGCAGGACCAGAGCGAATTCATGCTGGAGCGTGAGTGGAGAAAGCGCCCAAACGCTATCCGCGGTGGCACGCAAGGCGTCGGAATGGCCGTCTGCACTGCCAATGAGAAAGGCGATGCGTTGGGGTCCGTGCAAGCGCCATGAGGCGATGTGTTTCGCGAGGTCGGCCGTGGAAAACAATTCGCCGCGTTCGTCCAGCGCGATGCGGGTGGTGCCCTCAGTGGCGTCGAGCAAGTCTTTGGATTCCCGACCTCGCGCCGTGACTTTGAGAAACCGGACCTCAACGCGCAAGGAGTGTTGAAGACGCCTCGAATAATCGCGCACGGCCTCGGCCGCCCATGTGAGACGGGGTTTGCCAATGGCCACGATGAAGATTCTCACCTTGTGCGAGGGCCGGACGCTTTAACGGGTGCCTCCGGCCGATTGGAAGCGCCGTCGCGATCGGAGCCGGTTTCGCCAGGCAGAAATTCGACCCGCGCGGTAAGATTGGGAGTAAGATAGTCGTCAGGGTTTTCGATCTGGACCTTAACCTCGAGTGTGCCTTTCTGGCGGCTTGCTTCCGGGGCCATCTCGGCGACATACCCGGCGTAGGAACGCTCCGGGTACGCCTCGGGACTGACCCGACATTGATGTCCGAGTTGCACCTTGGCAAGATCGCGCTCGTTGAGATCGATTTCGACCTGGAGATCAGACGGATCCGCAAGGGCGACAAGCGCGGTGCTTGGTGAGCGGTCACCGCCGAAACTTTGGGGGGACACCAATTCGTTTTCGTCAACGAGCTTTTCGAGAACCACACCATCTATGGGAGATCGAAAGATTGTCCAGCTGAGGTAGGTTTCAGCCAGCTGAACAGCACCTTTGGCTTCTTCCACGCGAGCCTTGGCGACTGCAAGATCGCGTTCCAGATTGTCGACATCCTCCTGAGATCCGACGCGTTTACCCAGCAGCACGCGGGCGCGTTCAAGCTTTGTCAGCACCTGATCGACGGTGGCCGCAGCGACTGCAAGACGTCCTTGCGCTTCGAGCAGACGGGCCTGCTCCTCGGAGTCGTCCAGTGTCACGAGCAGATCTCCTTCGTTTACGTGATCGCCTTTTTTAACGCCAAGCCATTTCACAACCCCGAGATTGCGCGGGCTGAGTTCGATGCGTTCCGCGTTAATGATGTAGCCGCTGACTGTCAGGACGGGCTCAGCACTGGTGTCATTGCCGGGCCGTTGTGATGAGTCCGGAGGCTGCAGCAGGGGTGCACTTGTCGGTGCCGCTGTTTGAAGATCGCCGGCATCGCCGATGGTTCGTTCCGCGTCCGCACCGCGAGCAGCCATGTACAAGGCAACGCCGGTTGGCACAAGGATGACGGCAAGGATCCAGAGGAACGGACGCGAACGGCGGCGACGCTCTTCGGGAGCGATCCGGATTTCCTTAAGTTGCTCAGATTTCACGATCTGCAACCTGTGCGATCCGGTTGCCGACTCCTGTGGCAAGCAGCTGACGGAGGACGTAAGGCAGGATGCCGCCGTGACGATAATAATCCACCTCGACCGGTGTGTCGATGCGAACAGTCACCGTAACGCTGGAGGTCGAGCCGTCCGCGCGGTGGATTGTAAGGGTGGCGTGCTGCATGGGCTCTAGCGTAGTCTCAATGCCGGTGAGATCGTACAATTCGGAACCGTCCAGTCCAAGGGTGGTCGCGTCTTCGCCATCCTTAAACTGCAGAGGCAACACGCCCATTCCGACGAGGTTGGATCGATGAATGCGCTCGAAACTCCTGGCAACAACAGCGCGCACACCGAGGAGGCGGGTGCCTTTTGCGGCCCAATCGCGCGAACTGCCAGTGCCATATTCGTGGCCGGCGAAAACAATAAGCGGTGTATTCTCCGCTTTGCAGGCCATTGCAGCATCGAAGATCGGCACCACATCGCCGGCCGGGATGCCACCGCAGCCGAATTTGGCACGGCAGAGCGTTACACCACCTTCCGTGCCGGGTGCCATGAGATTTTTGATGCGGACGTTGGCAAAGGTACCGCGGGTCATGATGCGGTCGTTTCCGCGACGGGAGCCGTAGCTGTTGAAGTCCATCGGTTCGACGCCGTGCTCAGTGAGGTAACGTCCGGCCGGAGAATCCTTCTTAATGGCTCCGGCGGGGGAGATGTGGTCGGTGGTTACGCTGTCGCCAAAAATGCCGAGGGCGCGAGCGTCGCGGATGGCGGCGATGGGTGCCGGCTCCATGGCGAACTCCTCGAAGAATGGCGGGTGCTGTATGTATGTGGATGCGGAATCCCATTCGTAAACGCTCCCCGAAGGTGCCGGGATTTCGTTCCACCGTGGATTCTGACCGGCAAAATCGTCGTAGAGTCGGCGGAAAACATCCGGGGACATGGCAGACTCCATTTCGGAACGGATCTCGGCAAGGGAGGGCCAGAGATCTTTGAGAAACACCGGTTGCCCGTTGTAGTCGTTGCCGATCGGTTCGATGTCCATGTCGATGTCCACGCGGCCGGCGAGGGCGAAAGCAACCACGAGGGGAGGCGACATCAGAAAATTGGCTTTCACGCTTTGATGAACGCGTGCTTCGAAATTGCGGTTGCCGGAAAGCACGGATGCCACCACGAGATCGTTTTTCTGTATGGCCTCTTCAATGCGCGGATGCAGGGGGCCGGAGTTACCGATGCACGTGGTGCAACCGTACCCGACAAGTTGGAATCCCAACGCATCAAGATACTGGTGCAGACCTGTCTTGTGAAGATAATCGGTGACCACGCGCGAACCGGGTGCGAGGGAAGTCTTGACGAGAGGCGAGACGCCCAGGCCACGCTGGACCGCCTTTTTTGCAAGGAGTCCCGCAGCGAGCATAACGCTGGGATTGGAGGTGTTTGTGCAGCTGGTGATGGCGGCAATTGCGACGCTGCCATGGCGGAGCGTGCCGGCGGCCGCATGGTTTCGGGACGCGTCGGGCGTCGGACCGACGTCAGGGACGGAGGCAGAAGTGGGACGGTTGTTCGCCATCTCGAGTTCCGTGCGGGCGCTCGTGTCCGCGGCCGCAGAGTGCTCGGATGTCACAGGTTCCTGGCTGCCGCCTCCTGCGGCGGAGCTGCTTTGCGATGCCCCGTTGAGGGTGACCTCCACCGCAAACGATGTGAGAGCCTCCGCGGGCTTCCCAAAACCATTCTCTGCGGGGGGGCGCGAGAACGAAGACACGAACTGCGATTTGAGTTGCGGCAGCTCGATGCGATCCTGCGGACGTTTTGGTCCTGCCACACTGGGTGCGACAGATGTCAGATCGAGTTCAAGGATTGCGCTGTAATCCACCTCTCCCCTGGCGGGGATGCCCCAGAGATTCTGCGCGCGATAATACGCTTCGTACAATGCGCAATGCTCGTCGGACCGTCCCGTGTTACGGAGGTATTTCACGCATTCCTCATCGATAGGGAAGAAACCCATGGTGGCCCCGTACTCCGGCGCCATGTTGGCAATGGTTGCGCGGTCAACGACCGGCAACGCCGCTGCGCCTTCGCCGAAGAACTCGACAAATTTGCCCACGACCTTGGTGGCCCGGAGAAGCTCGGTGACGCGCAAGGCAAGGTCGGTGGCTGTAACGCCTTCCCTGAGAGTCCCGGTCATGTGTACGCCGACCACGTCCGGCGTCAGAAAATACACCGGCTGCCCCAGCATGCCGGCTTCGGCTTCAATTCCTCCGACTCCCCAGCCAACGATGCCCAGACCGTTGATCATGGTCGTGTGAGAATCCGTTCCGACCAGCGTGTCCGGATAATAGACGGTGGCATCGGACGCTTCGCGTCGCAAAACGCCGCGGGCGAGGTGCTCGAGATTGACCTGATGGACAATTCCGATGCCGGGCGGCACGACCTTGAACGTGTTAAAGGCCTGCATGCCCCACTTGAGAAACTGGTACCGCTCGCGGTTGCGACGAAATTCATGCTCAAGATTCAGCGTCATGGCATCGGCCCTGCCTGCGACGTCGACCTGGACGGAGTGATCGACAACCAGATCGACAGGCACCAACGGTTCAATGAGCGCAGGATCCCGATCAAGATGTCGGACCGCCGAACGCATTGCAGCGAGGTCGACAAGAAGCGGTACGCCGGTGAAGTCCTGCAGCACGATCCTCGCGACAACAAACGGGATTTCGTCGGTGCGACGCGCATTGGGTTGCCACGCGGCAAGCGCCCGGATGTGGTCGTCGGTGATCCGGGCTCCGTCGGCATTGCGCATGACCGATTCCAGAACAATCCGGATGCTGACAGGCAGGCGGGAGATTTTGCCCAAACCCTGTTCTTCCAGGGCGGGCAGGCTGTGGAGCCGGGCGGAGACGCCGACTCCAGTGTCGAACGAGCGTAAGGTATCGATAGGCATGAGTTGAAAAGCGTCGCTTCAGCGGGCGGTCCCGGCACGACAAGGGAAACATCGCAGAATGCCGTGACGGTACAAGGAACGGATTACCGCGCCACTGGGTTCGCTGAGGCGTGCACCTTTTCTCTTGAAGCGCGGCGGCCCGTCGCTTGAGTGCTATTATGAAACGATCAGAAATCAATGCGGCATGGCGCGATGCAAAAGCCGCTTTTCAACGCAACGGCTGGGCGTTACCTCCGGAACCGCGGGTTGACGTGACCGATCTCGGGCTCGGCCGGTTCCCTGAATGCGGGCTGGTTCTTGTCAACCTCTGCGAGGAACCGGAGTATTGCGAGAAGCTGATGTACGCCAAACGCAACCAGGCTGTGTCGGTTCATGCGCATAAAAAGAAGAAAGAAGATATCATCGCACGCAACGGGCGGCTGACATTCGAGCTTTACGAAAGGCATCCCAGGGAATGTGCGCCTGGCGCGGCATTCACGATTGCCCGCAACGGCAGGATGGTTGAAGTGCGCAATGGCGAATCCTTCACCATTGAGAGCGGCGAACGCATCACGCTTGTGCAGGGTGTGTACCATGCGTTCTGGCCGGAGAGCGAGGAATGTGTGATCGGGGAGGTGTCAACAGCCAACGACGATGTGGGGGACAACTTTTTTGTGGATGAAAGCATAGGGCGCTTTCCGGATATCGAAGAGGACGAACCAGCAGAAGTCCGTTTGTTGAGCGAATCATAGAACACCATAACGCCATGCAACGAGGCACAGCCCACGGGACTGTGCTACAGAAAAAGCGCATCCGACGCGTTCTGTAGAACAGGGCCGTGACCTG
>CAZZCL010000012.1:0-27214 GCA_964652295.1 uncultured Chthoniobacterales bacterium | reverse complement strand
TTCCGATTCGCAGGTCAACGACCTGCGCTACAGCTGACTGCGACGTGTAGAATGGGTCACGACGGAGCGTGTCCCTCCAGGCCGCTCCCGATTGTAGAACAGGGCCGTGACCTGTTCCGATTCGCAGGTCAACGACCTGCGCTACAGCTGACTGCGACGTGTAGAATGGTGGACGGACTCAGGACAGGTTGGGCGGGTAGAACCAACCGCGTGGCTTGCCGACGTTGCAATGCAACGAGCGGGCAATCCAATTGCCGGTCCATGCGCTGAGCAAAAAGAGCAGGCGGGGTATTTGGTTCATAGCGGTTCGCTGTCGGCGGATAGGGAAGAGGAGTTCTCCGAGGAATGCGTTGCGACATCGCGAGTTACCGATGTCGGGCTGGCGCTTTCGCGCAGGCGTCTCAGGCGTTCGTTCAATGGCGGGATGGGATGAAATACCGTAGTTTTCGCTGTGCCAAGGTTCATATCCGTGTGGTTAAGCTGTTGCAACTTCTTGAGGAGGGCAGCGGCTTCATCCGGGGCGGCGTGATCGAGCAAGGCGGCATCGGCTGCGTAACACCACACGCGGTTGAGTGTCGGCCAAACGAACAGAGCAACCAGACACCAAGACGTAAACACAGCCATGCCACCAAGGGCAGCCTGCAACGGCGCTTCAGCGGGCATTTGCCATGCCAGGAATTGTCCGGCGAGCAGCCATGCCATACAGATGGCAAGAGCCGTAACCCGCCGGTTCGCCGCGAGCTGCGAGAATTCGCGGTGTACAAGCAGCGCGGCTTCACGGGGGGTGAAATGATCGATCAACGATGTGGATATCGCCAGATCGAGTTTCCGAAAGCTTAACGGGGTGATATTGACCGAGGCGGCGTCCGCCTCGCGCACCCACGAAATACGGGGCCGCGGTGTGTTCATTGCGCGAAGTTCGCGCTCGAGATCCTCCACGTATCCTGCATCGGGATGGCGGGGAACATTCCAACGGCGCGGCGTCCAATGGCGGAGAGTCAAGGCCGAAAGCAGGACCACGAGAAAGAAAAGCCAGCCCCACATGAGGCGAAGAGGCCAGTCCATGAAGTAACTGTAGCCAAGCCAGACCCCGCCAATGGATGCCATGACTAGGTAGCGCACTGCGACGCGCAGCCAATCCATGATCCAGGCGGAAAACGGTTGGAGGCTGCGTCCGCCCCAGGTTTCCGCGACGTGGCCTGTCAAAATCTCGTATGGGAGCAGCAATAACAGTCCGACTTCGATCAGAATAATGAGCTGCAACGGAAAGGGAAGAAACGCGAGCCACGCACCGGCTGTCGGGGCGAACACGTAAAGCGCCCATGCAAGCGCGAGGTTTAAGGAAATTGAGGAAATGCCTGCCCACAGCCGGAAACGCTGGTATTCGGCGGCGCTGACGTCGTTCATCGTCGGAAGATCTTACAGCGTTTTGCGCAGGATGCCATAGCGAACGCCCAACGCGGGGCCACACCGCCGCAGCGGGATTGGCAACCGCTATCGCGGCGCTTGCGAAGGGGAATGGAACCGGTGTAGAACAAAGTGTTTTCCAACGCCGGATGCGCCGACTGCCAATTATGGACCTCCCGAACCCGCCCCTTAGCCCCACGCTGTGAACTCAAGCGACGACTACATGCTCGAAGTGCTCCAGGAGCACGGATTGATCAACCGAACCCAGGCCCGCAGCGCAGCTGAAGCTGTGGAAAGCGGCACCGCCGCGCGCGTGGCCGAATGGCTCACGCAGCACGGAGGATTGTCGCAGGAAGACATCTCGCGGACGATCGCGGCGGCAAGCAACGTGGAATTTGTTGATCTCAACCAAGTGGTTCCGCCGCCCGACGTGATTCAGAGTATCGAGGCCGAAATTGCGCGCCGGTACATGGTTGTTCCGGTCATGCGTCGGGAGGACGGCATGCTCATGGTTGCGATGGAAGATCCCGCCAACCTCGCCGTCATCGACGATCTCGGTTTGTTGCTGCAGACGGAGATCGAACCTGTATGCGCCACGCTCGACCAGATACGCGAAGCGCTCGTAAAATATTACGGCACTGCAGAGGACAGCATAACCGGCGTGGGTGGAGCGATCGGCGACATGGACGATCTGGAAGCTGCCGCCGCCTCGGCGCTCGGCGATGAAAGCGGGGGAGATGCCCCAATCATCAAGATGGTCTCCATGATCCTTCTTGAAGCTTACAAGGCCCGGGCCAGCGACATTCACCTTGAGCCGCTCGAAAAACGTTACCGTGTGCGGTTCCGCATCGATGGCGTTCTCCAGGAGGTGCAAAACCCGCCAAAAAAACTGCAGTCTGCAATCACAAGTCGCGTCAAAATCATGACCGGCTCAATGTCCATTGCAGAAAAGCGCCTGCCCCAGGACGGACGAATTCAGGTGAAGATTGGTGGGAAACCGATCGATCTGCGGGTGTCCACAGTGCCGGCGAGTCATGGCGAAGCTGTCGTCATGCGAATCCTCGACAAATCCAGCCTCCTTCTTGGGCTGCCGGATCTTGGCTTTTTGTCGGACGACCAGGAGGTTTTCGAACGATTGATTACATTGCCGGATGGCATCCTGCTCGTGACGGGACCCACCGGCTCGGGCAAAACGACGACGCTCTATTCCTGCCTGAACTTTATCAATAAGCCGGACCGAAAAATCATTACCGTCGAAGACCCGGTTGAGTATCAGATGAACGGCATCAATCAGGTGCAAGTAAACACCGAGATCGGGATGACGTTCCCGGCTGCGCTCCGTTCCATTTTGCGTCAGGCGCCGAACATTATCATGATCGGTGAGATCCGCGATTTCGACACGGCCAGCATTGCGATCAATGCCAGCCTGACGGGGCATCTCGTTTTCAGTACGTTGCATACAAATGACGCGCCGAGCGCCATCGCCCGGTTGGTGGATATTGGTGTGAAGCCGTTTCTTGTGGCCAGCTCATTGCGGGCCATCATGGCGCAGCGGCTGGTGCGCCGTCTCTGTCCCAAATGCAAGGCGCCGGCGGATCTGACTGAGGAGGAAGCAGCCGCGCTGGGCGTGGAATCCCACCAGCTGCGGGAATCCACCGCCATGAAGGCTGTTGGCTGCGACAATTGTCGGCACACCGGCTATCGCGGGCGTATGGGCATCTTTGAGATATTTCTTGTCGATGACGAGGTCCGTCACATGATCAACGATAAACTTTCCACTGTGGCCTTGCGCCAACGGGCGCGGGAGCTTGGGATGCGAACGTTGCGCGAGGACGGAGTGCGCAAAGTGCTGGCCGGATTGACAACCGCGGAGGAAGTGATTTCGACGACCCTAGGCGATCTTGATTGAGATCCGAGGCGAAATCCGAAGAGGCGGACGCATTGGATGCATTCCGCTTTCCGGCCGGGGAAACGGAACTTCTGCGGAAGAGATGCCAGTAACTTCACGAATTGAAGGCCTCCCTCATCGGGTATTCGAGCACATGGAACGCGGTGGTGCGTTCCATGTTCGGCGGGAAGTTGGGAACCTCCATGGATTTTCCGAATGTTCACCGCAAACTTTTCAATGGGAGCGCAGAAGCCTACACGCGGACATGGACGCAACGGCTTCGTGAAGCGCGTGCAGCCGGTATCGAGGTTGGGGTGATTGCGGTGCTTCATCAGGGCAGCATCGATGTGGGCGCGGAGCGATTCTACGAGTACTACGCCGACGAGCTGGGGCTGCGCAGCTTCCAGGTCAATACACCGTTTCCAGGAGGACCGGCTGCGGATGTGCCGGGCGGATTCAGACTCGATAACACGCAGCTTGCAGCCTTTCTCGGCGATCTATTCGATATCTGGATCGAGCGCGGAATCGATGTCGGCGTCCGGCTTGGACCATTCGATGCGTTGATGGACCATTTCACCGCGCGGCCGGCGAAACTTCCGTGCATCTGGAAGGAAAATTGTTCGAACCAGTTCGTTTCGATCGACAGCAAGGGGACCGTGGCCCAATGCGATTGCTGGGTGACCAGTTATCCGGAGAGTTTCTTTGGAAACGTCTTCCGTGAGCCGGACCTGACAGGAATGCTGCGCGACAGCGAGGCACGGCGCGAATTTGTGGAGCGTCCCGGGCATCTCGTGAAGAACGAAGACTGTCTTTCGTGTCGCTATCTCTCGATCTGCCATGGCGGATGCCCTGTGCGGACATACAGTGCTCTTGGCACGATGCTGGCCAAGGATCCTTATTGCGAAGTGTACAAAACCGTATTCGCCCGGGCGGAAACCCACGGACGCAACCTGCTCTTGCAGAGAACAAAACACGCGCCACAGCAACGAACTGCGGTTTGCAATACTCAATGAGGCCGGTATTAAGGCTGATCCATCGCCTCTTCGAGGCTTTCAGCCCAGAGGCGGCGCAGCTCTGCGGGTTCGGCATTGAGCGTTCCGCCAGGCAAGCGGATGCGGAAGATGTCGTCTGTCACCACGCCCAGATTGCGGCAGGGGATGTTCCGCCACGAAAGAAGGGCGAGCACCGCATCGGCATTCTGTCGGGAGACGCTTAGCAGGATACGCGAAGGCGTTTCATTAAAGAGCAGGACATCGGAGCGGCTGAGAGCGGTTGCGTCTCCCAGATCCACGTCTGCCCCGAAGGTTCGCTCTGGAGCAAAGCAGCATTCTGCGAGGGCAACGGCGAGGCCGCCTTCCGAACAATCGTGTGCGCTTTTTACGAGGCCGGAGCGAATGAGATCCCGGACGCCGTTTTGCACGGCCAGTTCGTATGCCGCATCAAGGCGCGGTGGCGCATGCTGCGGCTGGATGCCATGCACAAAAGACAAATAGCGGCTGCACCCCAATTCCGAACCGGGAAGACCGCAGAGTAGAATAACATCGCCTGCGGTATGGAAATGTTGCCGGGTAATATGGGCGACTTTTTCGATCAAACCGACCATGGCCACAACCGGAGTCGGTGGGATCGCGCCATGGGGGTTTTCGTTGTAAAGACTCACGTTGCCACCCGTGACCGGGATTTGCAGGTCGCGACACATTTCCGCGAGCCCTTCGACAGCTTCGCGGAGATCGAAAAAGTTCTCAGGTTTATAGGGGTTACCGAAGTTAAGGTTATCGGTGAGGCCAATGGGTGTGGCACCGGAACAGGCGAGGTTGCGCGCCGCTTCGGCGACGGCAAGACGCGCTCCCTCGCGGGGATCGCCCGCGCAAAATGCGGCATTGCAATCCGTTGTTGCTGCAAGAAATTTATTGGCCTCCTTGATGTGAAACACGGCGGCATCCGACCCGGGCAACACTACGGTGCCCGTTCCGACCATGTGATCGTACTGCTGGTAAACCCAGCGCTTGGATGCAATTGCCGGATCGGAAAGCAACTGGCGCAACGCTGCCATGGGATCAGCTTCAGGCAGGGTGGCAGAATCGAAGACCGGGGCTGGCTCGCGCGCTGCAGCTTCGCGCTCATAAACTGGCGCGTCATCGGCCAAGGCGCGGGCAGGGATTTCGACCACGATTTCGCCTTGGTTTTTAACCCGCATAGCACCGTCGGCAGTTACGTTGCCGATGTTTGCATAGGGAAGATCCCATTTTTTGAATACAGTCTCCACGTCGGCTTCACGGCCTTGCCGGGCAATGATCAGCATGCGTTCCTGCGATTCGCTCAACAGGATTTCGTATGGCGTCATGTCCGGCTCCCGCTGCGGGACGCGGGTAAGTTCAATTTCCACGCCGGACCCACCGCGGCTTGCGGTTTCGCATGTCGCACATGTAAGACCCGCGGCGCCCATGTCCTGGATCCCTGCGACAGCACCGGTGGCTAGCAGTTCGAGGCATGCTTCGAGCAGCAGTTTACCCCGGAATGGATCGCCGACCTGGACGGCTGGACGGTCCTCACGACTTTTTTCGGTGAGATCGCGCGAGGCGAATGCCGCGCCGGCGAGGCCGTCGCGACCGGTTTCCGAGCCCACGTAATATACCGGGTTTCCGATGCCGGTGGCAGCTCCGCGTGCAAGGTCTTCATGGCGAAGCACCCCGAGACAAAAGGCGTTGACCAGCGGATTGCCATCATAATCCGGGTCGAAATCGATTTCCCCGCCGATTGTTGGCACGCCAATGCAATTGCCGTAGTGCGCAATGCCGGCAACAACCCCACGCAGCAGCGAGCGGTTGTGGGCTGCGTGGGGCGAGCGTGCTTCGTCCAGTGGTCCGAAACGCAGGGAGTTAAGGAAAAAGGCGGGGCGGGCGCCCATGGTGAAGATGTCACGCACAATGCCGCCAATTCCGGTGGCGGCTCCTTGAAACGGTTCGATGGCGCTGGGATGATTATGGCTTTCGATTTTAAACGCCACCGCCCAGCCGTCACCGATATCAAGCACCCCAGCGTTTTCCTCGCCGGCTTTGACCAGCACAGCAGGACCTTCGGTGGGAAATTTTCGCAATTCGAGGCGGGTATTTTTATAGGAGCAATGTTCGCTCCACATCACGGAGAACACGCCGAGTTCAGTGAAGTTGGGATCGCGCCTGAGAATCGTGCGGATGCGCTCATACTCGTCCTGAGTCAGCCCATGTGCCGCGATCTGGGCTGGGGATGGAGGAGTCGTCTGTCCTGCAGGCGGCGTGTCTCCGGTTGCTGCCTGAAGTTGCAGTAGGGCGGTTGAAGACGGCAAAGCCAAGCCGTGTTGGAGTTCGCCGCCGCCAAACTTCAACAAGAGGCCCCGCGAGAAGTTGCCATGTCGGAGAACAGCCTGAAGCCGCGGCAGCCCGTCGCCATCCGGTTGAGTTTCGAGACGCACAAGGAGACAGTTGTCGACGACCAACCCTGCGGGCGCCGATACGGAGGCGTTTCGGTAGCGCACCGGCACGGTGCGTCCGCGCTCGTAAGCAATGCCGGCTGAATTAAGTTCAGCGCACAGGATTTCTTCGTAAACGCTTTCGGGCAGGCCCGGCCCCAGTTCCGCGTGGATGGCGGCACAGATATCCACGACTTTGCGTGTTAAAACGTCATCGTTGCTCATTGGATCAGGCAGCTGCTGGCGTGAGAGCTTTGTGGGCGGCGGGGTGAGTGCTGTGCCACCGTATCATAGCTTCGAAGATGTGCCGTCCATCTGTGCTGCCGGACAGCGGATCTGCGGCGCGTTCCGGATGCGGCATGAGGCCAAACACATTGCGGGCGGCATTGCAGATTCCGGCAATCGACTCGATCGAGCCGTTGGGATTGGCTGCGGGATCGAGTCGGGCCTTGGCCGTGGAATACCGGAGCAGAATCTGCCTGCCGGCATTCAACTCAATCAACGTCTGCATTGTTGCGGTATAACGCCCTTCACCATGCGCGATGGGCATTCTCAGCACCGAGCCTGTGGGAACGCCTGTAGTGAAAGGCGATTCCGACGTTTCGACGCGCACGAGGGCATCGCGACAAACGAAGTGCAGACCTGTGTTACGCGTAAGGGCGCCAGGCAACAGACCGCTCTCGCAAAGGATCTGAAATCCATTGCAGATGCCGATCACCAGTCCGCCCTCGGCAGCGAAAGAGCGCACGGCGTGCATGACGGGCGAGAATCTCGCAATGGCTCCTGCGCGAAGGTAGTCGCCGTAGCTAAAACCGCCCGGCAGCACGACAGCATCGAACCCTTTCAGGGACTCCGCTTTATGCCAGACGAACTCCACCTCCGCTCCGTTGAGAGCGCCGAGAGCGTGAAAACAATCGCGGTCGCAATTCGAGCCGGGAAACTGAATGATGGCGAATTTCATGGGATCAGAGGCTAGACGTTAGGACGCCGGGACCACGACAATACGGAAATCTTCAATAACGGGATTAGAAAGGAAATCCCGACACAACGCATTGAGCTTTGCGTCATCGGCGCTTGGTGCGCCGTCCCACTCGATCTCGATGAGGCGACCGACACGCACCGAAACCGCTTCCGATGCGCCTTGCTGGCGCAACGCGTCCCGCACGGCAACGCCCTGGGGATCGAGCACGGTGCTTTTTGGAGTGACGTAGACATGAATTTTGGCGCTCATAACAAAGCCGGTACTTGGCCCCGGAACGCCCCTGCGGCAAGGAGGAAAGACGAATGTAGCATGGTCAGAACTTGCGCCCGGACCGTTCCCGGCGCTAGCGTGATTCTTCCTTTATGACGCGTCTTCGCAAAATCCTCCTCGTTCTCGGCGGCGCGGCCGCAGCGGCTGTAGGTGCCGCTGTGTTCCTGCCGGGGGCCATCGTGAACATGTCGCCTGTGCGCGAGCGGCTCGAAGACGCGCTCTCCGACGCCTTGAATATGCCGGTGAAGATCGAGACCGCCGGATATTCTCCAGCTTCTGGTCTTGTGCTTTCGGGTCTGAGCGTGCCGTCCGACCCGGTGGATTGGCTCGGCGCGCGGCGGGTGTCGGTGCGGGCGCGTCTGTTGCCATTGCTAAGTCGGCACCTTGTTATTGACGAAATTCGCATAGAAGACCCGTCTGTAGATTGGCGCCAGGACGGAAGCGGGCGGTTTACCCTCCCGGTCATTCAACGTGTTGAAGAAGCCCGCCCGGCGCCAGCGAGGGCTGCTACCGAAGCGCCTGCAGCTAAACCGGCAGATTTCCAATTCGAATTGCGCAGAGTCGCCATTGAGAATGGCACTTTGATTTTACGCGATGGCAATGGTGCCATGCTGTTGGCGCTTGCCGGGGCTACGCTGCGGGCTGCACCTGGCTCAACGCCAAGCGCGTTTGCTGGAGTGGTGGAGGCCGCGTCGCTCAGGTTTGGGGATTCTGCAGAAGACTCGCCGTCGTTTATTGAGCGAGCCCGCATTCCCTTCGCTTACACATCGGAGGGCATGGATTTGCAGGGAATCGACGCGACCTTGGCGGGTGGCACAGTGCGCGGCAGGGGCTACGCAGCAATTCACACGCCGAAACAGCCGGCGCGTTTTCATGTGCAGATCGAAAATGTGTCTTTCGCCCGCCTGATGAGCGCGTTCGGCGAGGAGGAAAGCGCACTGACTGGGCAACTCAAAGGAACTGTTGGCGTGTCTGGCGAATTGGCAGATCTGAATAACCGCAGTGGCAAGATCGAGCTGGTTCTGGACGGCGGACAACTGAATCAGCATCCATTTCTGCAAACGGCAGGATTTTTGTTGGGGCTCCCGGAGTTGATCACAATTCAGCTGGAAACGGCCTTCCTGACGGCCACGCTGAATGGGGCGGAAACAGCGGTGGACGCGCTCACTCTCGCCGGTGAGACCATTCGCCTTGACGCCTCCGGCCTCGTAAAGGCGGATGGCGGGCTTGATCTCGACGCGGCGCTTGGCGTCCGCAACGATGTGCTAAAGAAAATCCCATCAGAGATCCGTCGCAAATTTCAGTCTGATACCGCACGGGAGGGTTGGAGCCGTGTGCCGTTTGAGATCGAGGGGACTCTTGAAAAGCCAAAATCCAGGTTGGAACAGGCGCTGACGGGGGGGTCGATCGAGAGTTTGATTCTCAATACCCTCGGGCTTGGCGGCGATGACGAATGACAGGAAGAACGAATTCGCCCCGGTTGTGGCGTTGCTGACCGACTTCGGTCTGCGCGATGTTTATGTGGGGGTGCTGCATGCCACGATTCTGCGGCATGCACCCGAGGTGCGTGTCATCGATCTCACCCATGGCATACCGCCTCAAAACATCGTGGCAGGGGCTACCGCTCTGGCGGGGGCGGTACCATGGCTTCCGGACGGTGCGGTGGTGATGGCGGTCGTAGACCCGGGGGGGGGCGGCCACCGGCGCGGATTGGTTGTGTCTGACAGTCGCATCACGGTCGTTGGGCCGGATAATGGACTGCTGTCGTTGTGGATGCGCAGGGTGCACAGCGGCATGAAGGCTGTTGCCATCGACACGATTGCCTTTCGCGATGCAAGCCGCACATTTCACGGACGCGATGTTTTTGCACCGACGGCAGCACGGTTGGCTTGCGGGGCGGAGCCGGGCGAGTTCGGCCCTGAGATCGGGCTCGAGGAATTGCACCCCTTTCCGCTGCCGGATCCGGTGCGCGATCCCGGAGGATTGTTGCGAGGAGCGGTGCTCGACGTGGATCGGTTTGGAAACATTATTGTGAACTTTACCCGCGAACACCTTGAACGTTTCGGAATCGTCCGCGGGAAAGGACTTAGCTTTCGCGGTTGGAGCGTGCCGATGGTGGGAGCCTACTGCGAAGGGAACCCGGGGACGTTGCTGGCTTTGGAGAACAGTGCCGGATGGCTGGAGGTGGCGGTGCGCGATGGATCAGCAGCTTCTGAAACCGGCCTGCGACCGGGTGACGAAGTCGTGTTTAAGGTGGAAGAATGCTGGGATCCTCCCGCGAGACAGGCACACTCAACCTGAGCGTCCAGGCAATCGTCCTGCCGAACGTTGCGCTTTTACAATCCCTCAGGAGTTGACGCTGCGCCCTGTGAGACGCGCCGCCTTTTGTGTGCTCCTAAAGAACTCCTTTTCTCATGGTAATACCAGCGGTGCAGCCGACGGGGAGACACTCCAGCATAATAGAGCAGGATAAAGATCGCGTTGAGGGCGGAGGTCAGCAGAGTTCCCAACCTGCGAAAGCGGCGTGGCGAAGACCGAATTGCCGGGTGTAGGCATTTTACCTTGCCTGCTCGCTTCAGGCGTCCAGCAAATTCGAGGTCTTCCATAATGGGAATGTCTGCAAACCCGCCCAACTCGCGAAACGTTGTCATGCGGACAAAGATCGATTGATCGCCGAAAAACGGTCCAAACCTGCGATCGAATCGTTCAACCAGCTTCTGCCACCAACGCATCCAGTAATGGCGGTTGTCGAATTGTCGGTAGAACGCGCCTCCGGCGATATCCGGTTCGGCTGCGACAGCGAGCAGCGCCCGCATGTGGGAAGGACTCAACGCGGTATCGGCATGGTGAAAACAGAGTAGATGACCGCGAGCCTGGTTGGCGCCACGGTTCATCTGCGCCCCGCGGGATGGGGTGGGGCAACACACAAGACGAACGCGATTTTGGCGCGCAAGCTCGCGAAGCGCCGGGCCGGGAGCAACAGCAGCAACAATGCATTCCACAGCCGGATCCAGCGTTCCTGCATCCGTAAACAGGGAACTTAGAAACCTCGCATCCTTCCCCCACACCGGAATGACGATGCTTAGTGTGGGTGAGGGTTTCCTTTCGTCATTCATGAGGTCGAGTGGGCGACATGCAGATTGCAGTCAACTGCGGACTTAAAATCCCTGCGTTGGAGTCGTCTGCCTGGGGATAGCTGAATCGGGGCGCGGATGCAGTGCCACGCATTGGTCACGCACAATTCATCAAGGGTGCCTGCAACGCCATTGCGCGCGAGCGGCAGCGCCGTGCCTGGGATTGAGGGTCTGCCAACGGCCATGGGCATGCGCGTCCGCGCTTTGCTCCGCTGCGCGGCTACATGCGGACGGCGGCTCCCGAAAGTTCCTTTTCGAGCTGCGCGATTTCTGCATCGACCATGATGGCGACCAGATCCTTGAATTTTGTTTTCGGTTCCCAACCGAGGATCTTGCGGGCTTTGGAGGGATCGCCGATGAGCAGATCGACCTCCGCGGGCCGGAAGAACCGCGGGTCGGACTCAACGTATTCCTGCCAATCGAGATCTACATGGCTGAATGATTCCTCAAGGAATTCGCGCACGGAATGCGTTTCGCCGGTTGCGATGACATAATCGTCGGGGGAATCCTGCTGTAGGATGAGCCACATGGCTTCGGTGTATTCTGGCGCATAACCCCAATCCCGTTTTGCGTCGAGATTGCCAAGAAGCAGTCGCTTCTGCAGACCGGCTTTGATGCGGGCGACGGCGCGCGTGATCTTGCGTGTGACGAACGATTCCCCGCGCCGCGGCGATTCATGGTTAAAGAGGATGCCATTGCTAGCATGGAGACCGTAGCTTTCCCGATAATTCACGGTGACCCAAAAACTGTACACTTTGGCGGCAGCATACGGGCTGCGGGGGTAGAACGGCGTTGTTTCCGTTTGAGGCACTTCGAGAACCTTTCCGTACATTTCACTGCTGGACGCCTGATAAAATCTTGCTTTGGGAACGGCACGGCGCATCGCCTCAAGCAAGCGGATGGTGCCGGTTCCGGTGACGTCGGCCGTGTACTCGGGAATCTCGAAGCTCACCTTCACATGACTTTGCGCCCCGAGATGATAAATTTCATTCGGCTTGATGTCGTGCAACAGGGACAGCGTGGACACGGCGTCATTGAGATCGCCATAATGCAGATGGAACCGACCGGCATCCGGCGAGTCGGGGGCGTGCAGATGATCGATGCGCTCACGGTTGAACGAAGAGGTGCGCCGAACCATGCCGTGCACTTCATAACCTTTCGCAAGAAGTTGTTCCGCAAGATAACTTCCGTCCTGACCGGTGATGCCTGTGACGAATGCAGTCTTCATGGGCTTTGAAAAATGTGGAGTCAACATGGGAGGCGGGCGCTGCGCCAGCCCTTTTTTAAGATAAGCCAGCCGGTTTTAGCAGCGCCTCAAGTTGCGCGTAGCGGGGACGCATGGCGAGATAACGATGGTGTAAGCTGCGATCGCAGTGAATGCGCGGGCCGGGCGGTGGATCTGGTGCCTGCAACCCGAGTGTTTCCAAAGCGCGCACGGCAGCACCGCGCAGAGAAGCTTCCGGCTCGGTGCCCGCCTCGATCTCCGCTCCGAAAACGTTGGCCAGACGCTGAAGAAAGGCCGTTGACCCGGTCGAGCCGCCGGTGGCCACGACGTGAGGGTCGCTTCCATCGCGAGGCAGCGCGTCATAGATCTGAGCCAGCCGCTGCAGGACGGCGTCCATCGAGGCCCGATAAATATCGAGCGCCGTGGTAGCAGCGGAGAGGCCCGTCCATGCGGCGCGCTGACCCTCTGGCCATGTAGGTGAGCGTTCATTGACAAGAAACGGCAGGACGAGGAGGTCTTCCACCGGTTCCGGACTTGTCTCGAGCTGGGCGTTGAGTGCCTCTGCGTCTTCCGGCAACCGAAGCACTTGCGTGCACCAGCGATGCAGGTTGCCGGCGTTGCTGACCGCGCCACCATACAGCGCGCGCCGTTCATCGATGAGAAATCTGAAAAGTCCCGGGGGCGCCGGGTCACGACTTTCGGACACGATTCGGACCGCGGCGCTTGTGCCGAAATTCAGTGCGGCAATGCCCTGACGCGTTGCGCCGCTGCCGATATTGGAGGCCGCCCCATCGCCGAGCGGGGCAGCAACGGGGGATCCGATGAGACCGGCGGCCGGCGAGTCCTGGGGTGGAACGGCCGGATGCGCGGAGTCGTCCAATGGCGGGAGCTGCTCCGGCGAGACACCACAGGCCGCACAAAGCTCGGCATCCCAAACGCCGGGTGCATTATCCGAATCGGGGGGGATCGTTCGGAGAAGACCGGTGCCACTGGCCATGGACCACCCGAGAACGATTGGCCTTCCAAACAAGCGCGCCAGAACCCATTCGGCGGGTCCGCACCACTGATCCACGCGGCTGTGGACTCCGTCGGATCGCAGCCATCGCAGTTTTGCAGGCCAGAACGTCGATCGCAGCATGGCGCCGGTGCGCCTGTGAACAGCGGGTTCTTCCACGTCACAGCGCAGACTTTCCGCGGCCATACGCGCCCTTGCGTCTGCCCACGAATAAATGGGGGTGACCGGTTGGCCGTTGTGCAGACCCAGAAGACTGTGCCAGAAACATGACATGCCGATAGCGTCGACCCGTGTGATTCCGCATGCCTGAGGGCAGGCGCGCCATGATTCCAGCGTGGCGGCGACGCAGTTCTGCACCACATCAAGAAGTGCCGCGGGATCCATCTGTGCCATGCCGCGGGAATCGCTCTCAAGCACGCCTTGACGCCGTGCCAGCGTGGGAGAGATCATGCGGGCTTCGGTATCAAAAACAGCGCTGCGCACTGAGGACGTGCCGAGATCCAGTGCGAGGACGCAGGGGCCTTGACCCCCGGCGGTCTGAGCGCGGGAGTTCATCCGGCAAAATGCTTTCCAGCCCTTGCGCGACGGGCTTCGCGCCGGTTTATTGGAAAAAAGATATGCATATTCATTTGAGCCCACGTCACCTGCGCCTGACTTCCGCCCTTCACGGGTATGTCGCGGAGAAAATCGGCAGTCTGGACGGGTTGACCGGGGAGATCGTCGCAGCACATGTCGTCCTGATCCACGATGAAACCGCGAGTCCTCGTCGGTCGCATTGCGTGAAGGTCCACGTTGCCGTGCCCGGTCCGGATGTCCACGCTGAACAGTACGACGGAGATCTTTATGCCGCCATCGATAAAGTCATCGACAAACTCCGTCGCCAGCTGCGCAAAAGAAAAACCAAGCGTGCTTTGAGCAAACGCCACAAGACCCAGCTCAAGAGCGAGCGCGAAAAACGCTTCGGTTGACGCAGCCCATCGCCGCTTGTGCGACATATGGCAGTGCGCAATGTTGGACGCGCCGGATTTCCTCTGTTAGATGAGTGAAGTCATGACTCCGCTCTCCGCCCCGGTGCCTGCTCTCACAGACCGGACCATCGCAGTCATTATGGGTGGAGGCGCCGGCACACGCCTTTTCCCTCTGACTAAGGATCGGTCCAAACCCGCTGTGCCGTTAGGGGGAAAATATCGGCTGGTCGATGTGCCGATCAGCAATTGTCTGAACTCCGGCCTGCGGCGGATGTATCTTCTGACCCAATTCAACAGCACTTCACTGCACCGCCATATCCAGGCAAGCTACAAGTTCGACAATTTCTCTGAGAGTTTCGTTGAGGTTCTCGCCGCGCAACAAACCCCCGAAGGCGGGCGCTGGTATCAGGGCACGGCGGACGCTGTACGCCAAAACCTCCGGCAGATCACACAGATGGGGGACGATCTCATCCTGATCCTCAGTGGGGATCAGCTGTACCGGATGGATTATCGCGATATGCTCGCAAGCCATTTTGCTGTGGGGGCCGAGATCACAATCGGCACCATCCCCGTACAACGGCGCTTCGCTTCAGGCTTCGGCATTATGCATAGCGACGGAAATCGTCGCATCACGCGCTTTGTGGAGAAACCCGAGGATTCTGAGGAACTTGATGGGTTGCGCATTCCCGAAGCCATTCTTACT
The DNA here is from genome assembly GCA_964652295.1 of uncultured Chthoniobacterales bacterium. Lineage (GTDB taxonomy): Bacteria > Verrucomicrobiota > Verrucomicrobiia > Chthoniobacterales > CALDSX01 > CAZZCL01. The sequence goes on along the minus strand of CAZZCL010000012.1, from coordinate 12,174 downwards.
CAGGTTGGGCTGCCGCCAACCGACGACCTGTACCAAGCGTCAATGGGTATTTATATCTTCAATACAGACGTCCTGGTGCAATGCCTGGACAACGACCTCGCTGATTTCGGCAAGAACATTATTCCCGCAGCAATAAATTCGTACCGCGTCTATGCGCACATTTTTCAGGGATATTGGGAGGATATTGGCACGATCCGGGCGTTTTTTGAGGCCAATCTGAACCTTGCCCGCCATAACCCGCACTACAGCTTTTTTAACAGCCGCGCGCCTGTGTATACGCAGTCGCGATTTCTTCCCGCCAGCAAGCTCAACGCCGCCATGATCCGCGAATCGATCATCAGTGACGGATGCATCATTTCCGATGCCACGATCGACCGGTGTTTGATCGGCATCCGCAGTATCATCGGCAATGGATCGACGATAAGAAATTCGATCGTCATGGGCGCGGATTGTTATGAAGCGGATATGCCTGGGCAACCGCCCGGCGTGCCACAGATGGGGATTGGCAGAAATTGTGTGCTGGAACGCTGCATCATCGACAAGAACGCGCGGATTGGCGACGGGGTAGTGGTGACGCCGGAAGGCAAGCCGGAAAACTACGATGGGGATGGTTACTACATCCGGGACGGCATCGTGGTCGTGCCGAAGAACGGCGTGATTGCACATGGGCGATGGGTGTAAGAAGGGGAAAGACCACGGCAAGGACGTTCAGGCCATTCGAGCCGTCAGCTCTGGGTCTACGGCATGCTTCAGGGGGGTTCCTTCAAGCGCGCGCAGAAGTTCGTCCACCATCCATTCGCCCATGCGTGACACTTCACCCCCAACGCTGCCGGCAATGTGTGGCGTCAGATAGACGTTGGGCAGGGTGAAAAGCGGTGAATTGGACGGAGGCGGCTCGGGGTAAGTGACATCGAGGATTGCCGTTAAATCGGGTCTTTCGCGCATTGTTTCAATCAAAGCGGGTTCGTCAACAACGGCGCCGCGGGATGTATTTATAAATACAGCGCCCGGCCGCATGGCACGCAGCAGGGTGCTGTCCACCAATCCCACAGTCTCCGGCAGCCATGGCGCATGCACAGAAACAACGTCGCTTTCCTCAAAGATCTCGTCCAACCCGGCAAGCCGAACAGCCAGAGGGGCAACATCGTCGGGGCTGAGATGGGGATCCCATGCGCAGACTTCCAATTCGAACGGTTTCAGCAAATCCACAACACGTCGCCCGATGGCGCCGAGGGAAATTAAGCCCACACGAGATTTGTAAAGGCCGGGAACGGGCCGCGGACGCGTCCAGCTTTTTGAATTTCTCAGATGTGTTGAACAGGCGAAAAAACTTTTTAAACCGAGAAGAATGGCCCCGAGGGTGTACTCGGCGACTGGAATGGCGTTCGCGCGCCATGCACTGGAAATCGCGATGCCTCGCTCGGCAACCGCAGGCGTCAGAAAATATTTCACGCTGCCCGCTGCATAAAATACTGCGCGCAAGCGGGGCATGGCATCCAGCAATCGGGCATCCATTTTCGGCATGCCCCATGTGGCGAGGATGTAATCCGCAGTGGCAAGGCTGTCGGTGTCCGTGCCTTCGTTCAGGGTTTGTTCATTAAGAATTCCGGGAAGGACGCGTGCCCGGGTTCCGATTACCTCGCGGCTAGCCTCGTCATAAGCCATGGTAAGTGCGCCGGGGTCACCGGCAAAGAGAACAGAGGGAAAGGCATGGTCTGACATGAGAAAATAAGGACCGTCAGATACCGACGGGAAGGTGATCATCACCTCTTGTCTGTGCGCGATCAAGATTTTGAATGCGCACTGCGCAGCCGCCATTGCCCGAAGGCTGGAACCGCGTTTTGTCGAGTGGGACGCCGAACCTGCGGAGCCAGGCCTGCGGGTCCGCGATTCGGGCGAGCACAGGTGTGGGGTGGAGGGTTTTGACATGGGCATCGCCTTCCGCGAGTCATAGCCAGTACCAACGGCGCGGCTTGCGGCTTATGCTCTGCGATCATCACACACACACACACTTATGCGGGCATGCCGCAGGAGAACCGGTCGACTATGCGCGGGCTGCCCGCGAGGCGGGGCTGAGCGCTCTGGGCGTGGCCGACCACAATCCCATGCCTGGCGCGTTCGATGATTGGCGAATGCGTCTCGATGATCTGCCGCGCTATATTGATATGGTCGAGGCGGCACGCGAAGCGGTGGCTCCGTTTCCCGTGCGCCTCGGTCTGGAAGTGGATTATCTGGAGGGTGGAGAGGCGTGGGTGGAGGAACTGGCTGGGCGCGCCGATTGGGATTATTTTATCGGCTCCGTCCATTACATTGCGCCCGGATGGGATGTGGATAACGAACGCTGGAAAGCGCGTTTGCGCGCTGCGCCTGCCGACTCTGTCTGGCAAACGTATTATAGACTGGTGGAGAAAAGCATACGCAGCGAATTGTTCGACATTATCGGGCATGTGGATCTGCCAAAAAAGTTCGGGCACGCTCCACCCGATTCACTGGAAACGCTGTTCATGCCGTGCGTGGAAGCGGCTGTGGAGTGTGGTGTGGCGTTTGAGATCAACACGTCGGGCTGGCACAAGGATTGCCATGAGCAATATCCGTCCGGGATATTGCTGCGGCATTTGAGCGAGGCTGGGGTACAGATTGCGATCGGTTCCGATGCGCATGATCCGCGGCATGTGGCGCGCGATTTTTCACGTGCAGTCGGGCTGGCGCGCGAAGCCGGGTTCAGGCATATCGTTTCCTTTGAGAAGCGCGCAGCCGCGACGGTTCCGCTGACAGATTTGCCCGCGTACTCATAAGCATGGCGAATGATTGCACGAGCGCATGGGGTGCGTTGCAAATTCCTACGAGCCTGATGGCTCGCGGTCGGAGTATTATATGGCCGCGGCGCCCGGCGGTCATGGGCATTGTAAACATCAACGACGACTCGTTCTCTGGAGATGGCACACTGAATATCGACGAGGCGCTGTCCACGGCGCGAAACATGATCGAGCAGGGGGCGGACATAATCGATGTGGGCGGAGAAAGCGCACGGCCAAACCGGCCTGCGATCTCTGAGCAGGACGAGATCCAACGCGTACGCCCGTTTTTGGAGCGGTTTGAAGAAACATGGCAGGGAACTCAGCCTGCAGACGCGATCCAAATCTGGCCGCCATGGTTATCGATCAATACATGGCGGGCGGAACCTGCGCGGGTGTTGCTGGCGAGCGGGGGCGAAATTCTGAATGATATGGGCGCGCTTCCGGGGTCGGCCAATGCGGAAGCATGCGCCGCGTGCGGGGCTGCGCTGCTCATTATGCACAGCGTGGGCGAACCGAAGGTGGCGCACCGGCATGTGACGTATGAGGACGTCCTCGAGAGTGTGCTCTCTTTCTTTGGCGAGAAATGCATTCTTGCGCATGCAGCGGGCGTGACAGAGGAATCGCTGCTTCTGGATCCGGGTCTCGATTTTGCCAAACCGCTTGGCGCAAATATTGAGTTGGTGGCTGCAACCCGGCGGCTGGCAGAGCTGGGGCGTCCCGTGCTGTTACCTGTTTCACGCAAGCGGATGGTCAGCGAAATTCTTGGCGGACGGCCCGCGTCGGAGCGCGACGCCGGTACAGCGGGGTTAGTCGTAAGCGGAGCGTTGCGCGGTGCTGCCATTTTTCGGGTGCACAATGTGCGGATGACCTGGCAGACATTGCAGAGTGTGGAAGCGGTGATGTCTTCGCCCCGGCGCGGTATTGGAATAGGGGCAGGCGGTTGATGGAGCGCCGGCACCGGGATTTCTCTTTCGAATGAATTGGCAGCAACGCTATTTGGATAACGATACTCCGTGGGATAAAGGTGCTCCCAGCCCCCCGCTGGTGGATCTCCTTCAGTGCTGGGCGCCACGCGGACGCGTCCTGGTGCCTGGTTGCGGCTTTGGCCACGATGCAGTTGCCATCGCTGCGGCGTACCCGGATTGCGAGGTTGTCGGGTTGGATGTCGCCCCGGCGGCGATTGCGGCCGCCCGGCAGCGCAATCGGCACGAAAACTGCCGTTTTGAAGAGGGCGACTTCCTGCAGCCTTGCGGTGCGACGGGTGTGAGCGCGGCGTTCGACGCGATTTGGGAGCATACGCTGTTCTGCGCGATCGATCCGGATCAGCGTGGCGCATACGCAGCGGCAGTGCCGACTTGGCTGAAGCCGGGCGGAACTTTTGCAGCTGTTTTTTACATAACGCCGGATCCCGCGCGGGGTGCTGGACCGCCGTTTGGCGTGGGGCACCGGGAATTGTCAGCGCTTTTTGGATCCCGCGTGCGTTTTGAGCGTGAATGGGTTCCTGAGAGAAGCTACCCGGGGCGCGAAGAACGGGAACTGATGGTGTTCGGATGCCGAATCTAATCGGCCGCTGCGCATCGCACTTGCGCGCAGGAATCATTGCAGCCAGCCTACGTGTGGAATGACACCGAACACACCGATTCAGTTGACTCGCGATTGCGAGGCGATTCAGATCCCCAGCGGCGCGAAGTTGACCATCCCGAAGGACGCGGAAGTCGTCATCACGCAGGCTTTGGGCGGCAGCTACACCGTGGCAACACCGCAGGGTTTGGCGCGCATTGGAGAGCAGGACGCTGATGCGCTCGGCCTTGAGAAACCTGGGGCTTCCGAGTCGAAACCCGAAAGCGTGAAGAGCGGAGGCGGAGAAGCCGAGCCGGATACCGACGAAATCTGGGAGGCGCTCAAGACCGTTTACGATCCGGAGATTCCCGTGAATATCGTCGATCTCGGACTCGTTTACGATTGTAGTGTTAACGCGCAGGACGACGGTTCGCACCGTGTCGAGGTGAAGATGACATTGACCGCGCCCGGTTGTGGCATGGGGCCCGCCATCGCGGAGGACGCGAAAATGAAAGTTCTTCAGGTCGACGGCGTTGATGAAGCGGTTGTCGATCTTGTCTGGGATCCGCCGTGGAACCAGGAGATGATCAGCGAAGCCGGCCGCATGAAGCTCGGGCTTATTTAAAGCTGAGAGAAAGACTGCGCCACTGCGAAGCGGCATGAGCCGACACAGCGTACACACCCGGGATTTCGTGGGCGAAGCGGCGGAATGGATTGCCGACGCCGTCGGCGATGCGGTGGCTGCGCGCGGGGCAGCTGTCGTGGGCTTATGCGGTGGCAGCACACCTCGGGAGATCTATGCTGCGCTGGCCGACATGCATCTACCGTGGGAGCGAATCGTGTGGACATTCGGCGACGAGCGTTGCGTGCCACCGGACGATGAACGCAGTAATTTTCGGATGGCAAAAGAGGCGCTGTTCGACCGTGCCGGGATCGATGCCGGGCGCATCGTACGTATTGAAGGCGAACGGGAACCCGCGGAGGCTGCCCGTGCGTGCGAGGAACGCTTAAGGCAATTGCCGCTGGAAGAGGGCGTTCTGCGTCACGATCTGCTTTTGCTTGGCCTTGGGGAGGACGGGCACACAGCCTCGCTGTTTCCCGGGACAACCGCGCTTGGCGTTGCAGACCGTTGGGTTGTCGAGAACCGTGTCCAGGGCCTCGATGCGTGGCGTGTGACGTTTACATTTCCTTTGATCAACGCTTCGCGCGAGATTCTGTTTCTTGTGAACGGCGAGTCTAAACGTGCCATGGTGGAGGCCGTGCACGCGGGCGGTGGCCGTTATCCTGCAGAACGTGTCGCAGCGACCGCGGGGGCCATCACCTGGCTGCTCGGATTTCCACCGGCCCTGAAAGAGACCTGGCGAACGTAGCGCCGGTCGGGATTCCATTGGCCGACGGCTGCAACGCAAGTTTTGTCATGTCCGAATCGCTGGAAAAAATCATGGCTCACGCCAAGGAACGGTTGGAGCCGCGGCGTGGAACGCAACTCAACGACAGCCTGCCGCAATACCGCCGCTTCCTGAAGATTGAAGAGCATCGGTTGCGGCTTCATCATAACGCTCAGGGTGGCGGACTCGAAGTGGCTCGGGCGCGGGCCGAGTTGTTGGATGTGGTGCTCCGACAGCTGTTCGAGAGCGCGGCAGAATGGTGCCGACACAACGGGCGCAATCATCCGCCGCGCCCGATCGCAATTGCGGCGATCGGCGGGTACGGGCGTGCGGAACTCAATCCATACAGCGATGTGGACATCATGTTTTTGCACGACGGTCGGGGCAGCAATGTGTCGCCGTATGTCACGGATGTCGTCACGCAGGTGTTATATCTGCTTTGGGACACCGGGTTCAAGGTGGGCCACTCGACGCGCTCGATCGGAGCGGCCGTCAATCTTGCCAATGAAGATATGACATCCAAGACTTCGCTGCTTGAGGCACGTCATATTGCCGGAGAAAGGGAGTTGTTTCAGAAGTTCCGCGAGGAGTTTGAAGCCCGCTGCGTTCGCCCTCCCCATCGCACGCGCCAGTACGTATTGTGGCGTGTCGAAAACCAGCGACAACGCCACGAAAAGCACGGTGGTACCGTGTTTCTGCAGGAGCCCGACCTCAAAAACGGCTGCGGTGGGTTGCGCGATTATCAGAACCTGATGTGGGTGTCCTTTTTCCGGGTCGGCGCATCCTCCACGCGCCGGTTGGTGGAACTCAAACTTATGTCGGAAAGCGAACGGCGCGCGTTGAAGGAAGGCTACGATTTCCTGCTTCGGGTGCGCACGGAGCTGCACTATCTGAACAGGCGCGCCACAGATCTGTTAACGCTCTATCATCAGGGACAGATCGCCAACCGGTTTGCGTACCCACAGAAGACGGTGCTGCAGCGCAGCGAAGCGTTCATGCGCGACTATTATCGGTATGCCCGCGCCATTCATCTGACGACTCAGGCTGTCAGCGCGAGGTTGTCGCTGCCGGAAGTTGATGCGGCACGCAAGTCCGGCAGCTTTTTCGGATTGCTGCCGGGGCGCGCTGCGAAGCGCGAGCGTTTCGACGGATTCTTCAGCGAGAATGGAGTGATCCATTTTGAGGCGCGCGATGTCTTTCATCGCGATCCGGCCCGTCTGATGCGCGTGTTTCAACATGCGCAGCAGCGGCGGCTCGATCTCAGCCCGGAATTGCAGCAACTGCTCCGCCGCCGTGTCCGCCTTGTGAACCGTAACTTCCAGTATTCCCGCCAGGCGCGGGACACATTTCTGGCAATCCTCTCGCGCAAAGGCGAGGTGGGGCGCATTTTACGGATGATGCACGAAGTTGATTTTCTTGGAAGATACATTCCCGAGTTCGGCGAGCTGACATGTCTCGTGCAGCACGAGTTTTTCCATCGCTACACTGCAGATGAACACACCCTTGTCTGCATAGAGAAACTCGATGGAGTCATCGACAGCGAAGAGCGTCGGGTGGCATTGTATCGCAAGCTGTTCGAGTCGTACGAAGATCCGGCGGTGTTGTACCTTGCACTTCTCCTTCACGACACGGGCAAAGCCATGCATCAACGTTCGCATGCGGAAGTCAGCGCAATGCTCGCCGGACGCGTCTGCCGACGGCTGCAGCTGTCGTCCACGCGGCGCCGCGCCATCCTGCTGCTGGTCGACAATCACATCCTGCTCAGTCAGACTGCGCAGACGCGCAATTTGGAGGATCCGGCAACGATAGAATATTTCGCCGGCATGATCCGCAGTCGCGAGAATCTGGATGCGCTTCTTTTGCTTAGCCGCGCCGATGCGCTTGGAACGACCGAGCACGCGTGGTCCGACTGGAAGGAAACGCTCGCCCTGCAACTTTACGACGCGACGCGTTCTGCCATGGAACATGGTGCCGAGGCGGCCGTGCGTCGGGGGGTTGAGTGCGGTGAGTTGGTGACCTTTGCAAAAAAGAGATTGCCAAAGGATTTCGCCGAGGAAATCGCTGCTCATGCCGAAGGCATGCCGGGACAATACTTTTTGCGTTATGAACCGGAACGGATTGTTCGGCATATCCAGCTGTTTCGCAGTTTTCTTGAGAAACGTGCGGCCGATCCCGAGGCAGGGCTGGGTGCTGTGCTCGACTGGGATCCTCATCCTGACCAGGGCCATACCGAGGTGGCTGTGGTCACCTGGGACCGACGCGAGCTCTTCGAACGACTTGCCGGCGCGTTCGCTGTGGCCGGATTAAATATCCTTAGCGCGGACATTTACACGCGGCGCGACAGCCTTGTGCTCGATATCTTCCGTGTTTCCGACAACGCCTATGGCGCAGTGGCCAGCGAGCGGATCGTCGCAAAGATCGAGAACGTGCTGGCGTTGTCGCTGCGCGATCCCGAGCATTCCTTCGAACCAGCACTCCTTGAAGCGCGCGAAAACCAGCGTCCGGGTCCTTGGGCTGACATTGACTTCCCCACCCGCATCGCTGTACTTAACGATTTTTCGCAGACACACACCGTCGTGGAGGTCCGAACAGCCGACCGGCTTGGGTTGTTGTACGATCTTCTAAAGGGGTTCCGCGCGATGGCCATTGACATCGGCGCATCCCGGATCAGCACCGAAAAAGGCGTGGCATTTGACACGTTTTATATCACCGACTGGAAAGGGCGGAAGATCGACAACGATGACGACGTCAGAAGCCTGCAACAGGCGCTGAGGGAAGCCGCGACTGGTGCGCCAACTCCGAACCAGATGCATCGCGCTCCGTCCTAAGGCGTAACTGGCCGCATGCGGCGTCGATGTCATGGCCTTTCTCGCGCCGCAACGTTGCTGCCACCCCTGCGGCTTCGAGATGCTTGCGGAAGCGTTCTTGACGTTCCCGCGGCGGGCGGCGCCAATCGAGTCCTTCGACCGTGTTGTACGGAATCAGGTTCACTAGCGCGCCAAGCGGCCTTGCAAGATGCGCCAATGCGCGGGCTTGCCCCGGGTCGTCGTTCACGCCCTCGATCAGAATAAACTCGAAGGTGATACGGCTGCGCCGCTTCTCCTGGAAATCTGCGCAGGCAGTCATAAGCTCCGCAATCGGATAACGCCGGTTGATCGGCATGATCCTCTCGCGCACATCGTCCGTCGCCCCGTGCAGGGACACGGCGAGGCGAATTTGAAACGGTTCGTTCGCAAGACGCCGGATCTGTGGCGCAAGCCCGCTGGTGGATACCGTCATCCGCCGGGCGCCAATTTCCAAACCCCATGGCGCATTAAGAATACGCACTGCTGCCAACCAATTGTCGTAGTTTGCGAGTGGTTCGCCCATTCCCATGAACACGATGTTGTTGACGCGTTCGCCGGAGCGGGCCTCGGCGACGAGCAGCTGAGCCACGATTTCGTCCGGCTCAAGGTGGCGCGTCCAACCCATGAGTCCGCTTGCACAAAACCGGCATCCGTAGGCGCAGCCCACCTGACTCGATACGCACAACGTCCGCCGGTCCGACGGCTCGCCGTACAGCGCCGGAGAGGCCGGGATGAGTACTGTCTCGATGTACCGGCGATCATGGAGTTCGATCAGGAACTTGTCTGTCTGATCGGATGACGCCGAGAGGGAAGCCGGTTTGCAGCGGTTTATAATATACCGCTCCGCCAGACGCTCGTGCAGCGCTGCCGACAGATTGGTCATCGCAGCGAACTCTGTGGCGCGCTTTTTATAAACCCAATCCAGAATTTGCCGCGCGCGATATGCCGGTTCACCCCATTGCGCAAGCTGCAGCGTCAGCTGCCCCTGGTCAATCCCCAGTAGCGGGATGCATGAAGAGGAGGCAGGGTCGCCAGGTTGAGCCGTCATGTGGCAATGTAATCGGGGACGAGCGTGGCGCGAGTGCAGCCGTTGGGATGTTGGCAGATTGGCAAGTTGAACGGAAGCCGTAATGCGAAAGGCCCGCGCAACCTGATGCGTCACGACACGCTGTGGCGGACGAATGGGCTTGGGAACTGGAGCCATGGGGATTCGAACCCCAGACCTCCTCAATGCCATTGAGGCGCTCTACCAACTGAGCTATGACCCCTAATAAGGAAAAACGTAGCAAAATGGTCGAGCGACGCCAGCAAAAATTCTTGGTGGACGGGGTGACTACAAAATTTCGTTCAAAAATAATTGAACGTTCTGCATGGTTGAGCTAGTGAGGCATCCGTGGCTGCCCTTGTTCACGTCGGTGCTTCGTCCCCTGCCAACACGCCGGTTCCCGCCCAGGTGCCGTCTCACAGTAATCTCTCCGTCATCGAACTGGAGATGGTTGCCTTTTTTGTGCGAATCGCGCAAGTACTCGGCGCTCCCAAGTCGCTCGGAGCCATCTACGGCTTGTTGTACTCCGCCGATACGCCGCTGGCGCTCGACGATATCGCATCGCGGCTGAAACTCAGCCGCGGATCCGCAAGCCAGGGATTGCGCCTGTTGAAGACCCTTGGTGCCGTGAAGATTGTCTACCAGCCGGGCGTGCGGCGCGACCATTTCGCTCCCGAAACCGAATTACGCCGCCTTGCAGGCGCGTTTCTCAAGGAACAGGTGGAGCCCCAGATCGAGGGCGGTGAGGAGCGTCTGGATCGGTTGAGCGCTCTGGTGCCGGATGCCGATCCGTCCCGGCGCGCGTTTTTGAAAGGCCGTGTCGATAAACTCCAGTCATGGCGTCGACAGGCCCGGCTGCTGCTGCCGATTGTGAAATCGTTTCTTGCTTCATCATGAGCACACCTCACTCCCCACTCCACGACGATTCCGGAAATACCTGGTTCTGCCTGAAGAGCCAGCCAAAACACGAGCATATCGCGGCGGCGCATCTGCGGCAGCTTGAGGGCGTCGAGGTTCTTTGCCCGCGAATCCGCTACCGGAAAGACACCGCGCGGGGGGTCCTTTGGTTTACCGAAGCGCTCTTTCCCAGCTACCTGTTTGCGCGATTCGATCTGGCGACGCAGCATAATGCCGTGCGATATGCACATGGGGTCAGCGCACTTGTGAATTTTGGGGGGCGTTATCCGGCAATTGATGGGGGGACCATCGAGTTTTTGCGTGGGGCAGACAACGGCGGGGCGTTGCACGTCATCGAGGAGGTGGTAACTACAGGGGATGAGGTTCGCATCGTTGGCGGAGCGTTCCGGGGATTGGAAGCGCTGGTGACTTCGGTTGTGCCGGCGAAGGAACGGGTGCGGGTTCTGTTGGAATTCCTCGGGCGATCCATGGAAGTTGAGTTGGATACGCGCGACGTGCTGCGGTGCGAACCGTCGCGGATGCGTGCGGGAAAGTTTGCAGAAGCAGGACGGGGAGTCTGACCTCGCGCGCAGAGAGAGAGGGTCGCGGACGATTCACCGCGACTAGTCTCTGCAGGCTGCCTCGCCAAGTGGCGGATGCGGGGATGCACCGCCTCGGCGCAGCACGCCGAGCAGGTGCGGCAGCGTGCCCACAAGTGCGGTGTTGCAGTCAGGGGCATTGAAGCTTCGAATGCGGTGAGATGAACGTTTCGCTGATAACCGGGATTTCAGGACAAGACGGGGCGTACCTTGCCGGGCGCCTTCTGGCCGAGGGGCGGCGGGTTGTGGGCACATCGCGTGCAGCGGGGGTGGATCTTTGGAGGTTGCGCCGACTTGGCGTGCATTGCGATGTGGAAGTGCGCGAAGCCAACCTCGCCGAAGAGGGTGTGGTGCAACGTCTTGTGCGGGAAGTCGCGCCGGACGAAATCTATCATCTTGCAGGCGAAAGCTCCGTTGGTGCGTCGTTCCGACATCCGCATGCAGCCGTCGACTTTGCCTCGCGTAGCGCACTGCATCTGCTGGAGACGGTGCGCCTGAACAGTCCTGCGACGCGGGTGTTGCTGGGTTCCTCGGTGCAGTGTTTCGACCCCGGGGATCTTGTGGACGAGGGGACGCGTTTCGCCCCGGTGAGTCCGTATGCTGCGGGTAAAGCGGCAGCGACGATGATGGCGCGGGCGTACCGGGCGAGCTATTCGCTGCTGGTAGCCGTGTTGTATCTGGGTAACCATGAATCGCCGTTGCGCGGCAGCGGATTTGTGACTCACAAAGTGGTCGCCGGGGCGAAGGCCATCGCTGCCGGCGAACGGGAAACGCTTGAGTTAGGAAATCTGAACGTGGAACGCGACTGGGGATGGGCTCCGGAGTATGTCGATGCGATGATTCGCGCGATCCGTGCGGCACCGTCCGAGTATGTTATTGCGACGGGCCGGACGCGGAGCTTGAAGGAATTTGTAGAACTGGCGTTCCGGTCTGTGGGATTGAATTGGGAGACGCATGTGCGCCAGGATCCGGCACTGCTGCGGCCCGTCGATCCGGCTGTGTGGCGGTTGAACCCGGCAAAAGCGGACCGCGATCTCGGCT
>CAZZCL010000011.1:7760-51983 GCA_964652295.1 uncultured Chthoniobacterales bacterium | reverse complement strand
CCGCCAGCGCAAGCCCCAGCGCCGGCAAGCCCGCCAGCAGCACCTGCAACGGACCGCTGCGAAAAACCACACCCCTCAGCTTGTGCAATTCCCTGAGCGAAAACTCGATCCCAAGACTGAACATCAGCAGGACCACCCCAATCTCTGCCAGCACAGAGATCGCGTTCTCGCCCACTTCAGGTCCCAGTCCCATCGGACCCAGCAACATGCCGCACAGAAAATACCCGACCAGCAACGATTGACGGAGCCGGTGCAACACCAGCGAGACCGCCACAGCGCTGACGAGGATCGCCGCCAGCATTTGAAACACGATTGCGCCATGCGAACCCTCCATGGCTCCCATCCTAAGCGGAAAATGTGCCGGTGGAAACACCGCAGCCGGCTGCCAGGGCCACGCTCCCGGCTACGCCATGGCAAGCGCCCGCACGGGATCGGGCGCGAATTCCAGCCCTGAAATTGCTCCGGCATGAATTCCCACGCCACGGGCCAGGACAAGGTATTTGAAGGCAAGACCCATCTGCGCAGGATGCATCAAGGTGGCAAAACATCTCAGGTCGGCATGCGTCGCCTCCGAAATCGGCGTGCCGGAGGACTCGATCGCGGCAAACGCCTCGCGTGCGGCGCCTACCATGAAATGATGCTGATCGGCGAACCCGACCACGTCGAGCCCATGCAACACAGCGTCCTCGGCCAGCGAGGTGAATTCGACATGCGCAGTCAGGTCGGCTTCTCCGACAAGTTCAAACGGGTTTCCCCCGCGGCGATGACTGCTGTAAGTCGCGAGAGTGCCCTCAGAATGTTCCTGGGCGAAAAACTCCGGACGAGCGTAACCATAATCCACAATCAGGACATAACCGCGACGCAACAGCCGCGCCACGTTTCCGATCCAATCCAACGCGCGCATGTTTACTTCCGTTTGATACCCTTCCGACAATCCCGCGGGCAGCCGTCGCTCCATGTGTTGCATCAGCTTCTCGGAAGACGGTGGCGCAAACACGAAATGAAATCCGCGCCTGTCAAAATCGACGAAATTCTCGAACCACATTCCCCCGTGATAAGTTGCAATATGCACAGGGAACGCATCCACCAATTCGTTACAGAAAAAAACGCCGGTCAACGCTCCTTCTTCAGGTTCGCTCAGACTTGACAGCCATCTCACATGCGTCCCCGAAAACTCCTGCAGCGCGCGCTCCTGACGCACGCGCAGATGCGACAGCGGTTCGATGATCCAATATCGCATTTCGGAGAAGAACTCCGGTGCCTGAGCGCGCGCCCAGCACAGCACATCATGCGCAAATTGCCCATCATTGGCCCCCTGTTCTACAACGGCGAAGCCCAGCGGACATTCCATGATGCGCCACATTCGTTCAAATTGCGCTGCCATGAGCCGCCCAAACAGGGCACCCACGGTAACGTTGGTGAAATAATCCCCGCGGCGTCCAATGATGCTTGTAGGCTTCGCGTAGTAACCCAGCTCGGGATGATACAACGCGCGCTCCATGAACCATCGAAAGCTCACAGGACCGTTGTGAACGATCTGCCGCTCGATCAGAGAGATAAGTTCGGGATTCCCTGGATGGTCGTTGCCCACAATCCCGCGACGTTGATGGCATGACCCCGCGCACGCAAGCCCGCTTAAGCAATCCTCTGTCCGGTGACTCAAACCAGACCTTGACCGCGCTCCGCTGTCCGTGACAGTGCGCCGGGGAGGAAATTGCGCTGCGCGAGCTGCCTGATCCCTTCAACGCAACCAGCCGATGCCACGCCACCGCCACGATCCCGCCGATCTCGAACGCCTGCTCAAAACTCCGCCGCGACGCAGCCGGTGGTGGATCTGGGCGGGGCTCAGCGTGGCGGCCCTGGTCGTCCTCGGCTTCGCTACCGCATTGCTCTGGGTCCGAATCGTTTACGACGGCAAGGCCGCCCGGTACGATCTGAGCCGCATCGAAGAAATGGAATCGGCCAGTCTGATTTACGATCGCAACCAGCAGCTGCTTGGTACAATTTTCATTCAGAACCGCGACACGCGCCCACTCGAAAAAATCGCCCCCGTCATGCAACAGGCAGCGATCGCTGCTGAAGACGCACGGTTTTACCGCCATCGAGGCGTGGACTACATCCGCGTGGCCGGGGCGGCCCTGCGTAATTATCAGGCTGGGCGCATCACCCAGGGAGGCAGCACCATTACACAGCAGTTGGCACGCAACTCCTTCGGTCTCGTCGAACGGTCCTACGAAAGGAAATTGGTCGAGATCTTCCTGGCCAACAGAATCGAACGCCAATATTCCAAATCCGAAATTCTTGAGCTGTATCTTAACCGGATCTATTTTGGAGGCGGACTGTACGGCGTGGAAGCCGCAGCCCGCGGTTATTTCGGCAAGGCGGCGGCAGATCTTTCACTCGACCAAGCGGCCATGCTTGCCGGGCTAATCAAAAGTCCCAACAATCTCTCACCATGGAGCGACCGGGCAGCATCGATCCGAGAGCGCAATTTCGTGCTTGGACGCATGCTCGAACTCGGCATGATTGACCAACAGGAGCACGACGCTGCAAAAGCTATGGAGCCCGCCGTAAAAAGCCGCCGGCGTCTGCAGGCCGCGGCAAAGTCTTACGCGCTCGATTTCATCCGTCAGCGTGTCATTGCGGAAGTGGGCTTTGAAAATGCCACCAGCGAAGGGTATCGCGTCTACACCACCATCGATCTCGATCTGCAACTCAAGGGAGAGCAACTGTTGCGGGAGCGCCTCTCGGCTGTCGAAGCGCGTACGGGGTACTCGCACCCCACATATGAGGAGTATTTCGAGCGCTACGCCGCAGCCATCAAACAGGGCCGCGAGGATCCGCCTCCAGCCGATTATCTCCAAGGCGCCCTGCTCGCGATCGAAAACGGCACAGGCGGCATCCTCAGCCTTGTTGGCGGGCGCAACTTCGAGCACAGCGAATACAATCGCGCGCTCCAGGCGCGCAGACCTGCCGGAACAGCTTTCACACCATTGGTTTATGCCGCTGGGTTCGAGAAAGGGATCTTCCCGGGCGCGTTATTCAGTGACACGGCGCTGGACAACCGCCAGGTCATGATCGGCGGCGTGACTGGCATCCTGGGAGAATGGGGGCCGGAACGCATGGATAATCGTTATGAAGGCCCCATCCCTGCGCGCGAGGCGCTTGTAAAAGGCAAGAACGCCGCAACGGTTCGCTTCGGAATGTCCACCGGTCTGGAAGTGGCCATCGATTACGCGCGACGCGCCGGGATCCGGAGCGAATTGCGCGAGTACCCCTCCACGTTTCTCGGTTCAAGCGAAGTCACGCTGGAAGATATGGTGGTTGCGTTCTCTGTGTTCCCGAACGCCGGCTGGCGCCCCGAGCAGCCTTATGTTATCCAACGCATCGATGCCAAGGACGGCTCATTGGTGTACAGAAAAACCCCAAGTCGCATCCAGGCTCTCGATGAACGTGTCGCGTATCAGGTTCACACGATGCTGGCCGAATCCCTGGAAACCGGCAGCGCCGACAAAGCCCGAAACAAGTTTAATCTGAAACAGATGGCTGCCGGCGGCAAAACGGGCACGGCTTACGAGTTCACCGACGTCTGGTTTCTCGGCTATCAAAGCGAAATCACCTGCGGCATCTGGGCCGGATTCGATAAACCTTCCACGATCTATCGCGGAGCGTTCTCGAGTGACATCGTGCTCCCCATTTGGGTTGAGTTCATGAATGCCGCCAGCGAACGCTACGAACCGCGACCATTCCGTCAGCCGACCGGTCTGCGTCGCGTCGAAGTCGACCTCAACACCGGATTGCTCGCTACGGAGCAATCCACCGAGACCTACCAGGATCCCGTTTCCGGCAAGACCATGCAGCGGCGCAACACGTATTACGAACTCTCAACTGACGAACAGCTACCAGGTCGCTATGCACAGGGTGGCGCACCCGGAACCCCCGGCCGCGATGGGCAATGGCCACGCGCAGTTCAGGCTGTCGATCTGGAAAAGATCGCCCCCATCGCTCTGCAGGCGCCGACCGTGCTGGGCGAAGATCCGTACGGTGCTGTCACCCCGGAGATGTTTGCTGCCATGTCTCAACCGGCGTCGGGGCCAGGCATCCCTCCCGACGATTCTACGGAAGTGCGGCGCGCGGAACCCGTACGCCCCATCGATGCGGCAGTGCGCGAAGGTGCTGCGGGCCACCTGCTTGAGCCACCTCCGGCAATCGCATTTTGACGCGGCGCGCCGACGGTGTTCATTGCCCGCTCATGAAAATCGTCGTTGCATACTCGGGCGGCCTGGATACCTCCGTCATCCTCGGCTGGCTCAAGGAAAGGTTTGCCGCCGAGATTGTCGCCTTTTGCGCGGACATCGGTCAGGAGGACGAACTCGACGGGTTACAGCAGAAGGCGTTGCGCACCGGCGCGTCGGAATGTGTCATTGAGGACCTGCGCGAGGAATTCGCCCGCGATTACATCTTCCCGATGTTTCATGCCAATGCCCTTTACGAAGGGCGGTACTATCTCGGCACAAGCATCGCCCGACCCCTTATTGCAAAACGCATGGTCGAACTGGCACGCGAACGTGGTGCCGCCGCCATTGCACATGGGGCCACAGGCAAAGGCAATGACCAGGTGCGCTTCGAGCTGGCTGCCGCCGCACTCGCGCCCGAACTTGAGGTCATTGCTCCATGGCGCATCGAAGAATTCCGGAACCGTTTCCCTGGGCGCCAGGAAATGATTGCGTTTGCAAAGGAACGGAACATCCCGGTCGCCGTGTCCGCAGCCAAACCCTATTCCACAGATCGCAACCTACTCCATATCAGCTTCGAAAGCGGCATGCTGGAGGATCCGTGGCTCGACGCGTCATCCCCGGAGCACAAGGCGATGTACATCCTGAGTGTCGCTCCGGAAGACGCGCCGGATCGGCCGGTTTATGTTGACCTCGAATTCCAGCGCGGAGATTGCATCGCGCTCGGCGGGGAGGCGGTCGAATCGGCGCTGGAAACGCTGCAATGGACCGGACCCTCCGCGCGCACTGCCGAGGGTCTCATCCCGCTTTCTCCACTCTGGGCCCTGCGCGTCCTCAACATGCTTGGCGGCAACAATGGCGTGGGCCGTGTCGATATCGTGGAGAACCGTTTCGTCGGCATGAAAAGTCGCGGCGTTTACGAAACGCCCGGCGGCGCAATCCTTCAGTTCGCTCACCGACAAGTGGAATCCCTCACAATGGATCGCGAGGTGATGCACCTGCGGGACAGTCTCATGCCACGCTATGCCACGCTCATTTACAATGGATTTTGGTTCGCACCAGAACGCGAAGCTCTTCAGGCATTCTTCAGCAACAGCCAGGCAAATGTGGCAGGCGTTGCACGGGTCAAACTCTACAAAGGCAATGTCATCGCCGCCGGTTGTCGAAGCGCGAAAAGTCTTTACCGGCCTGACATCGCCACCATGGAGGCCGATCCGGCAGAGGCCTACAACCAATCGGATGCGACCGGGTTCATCCGGCTCAACGCGTTGCGGCTCAAGGTGGCCGCTCAAACCCGCGTCGGCTGAGCCGTTATGCGCGCCGCATCCGCAGTACTCGGGATCGCCACCGCATTGAACGCCATTCCAGCCCACGGTGCCGGTCCGCAGCCGGAAGATTCCCATCACGTTGTCCTGACGCATGGAATAGATTCCAAAGGACACGATCTTCGCCCTCTGCAGCGCCGCCTCCTGCGCGAAGGGTTCACGGTTCACGCGTTCGTTTACGCTCCCAGCGATGGCCGGAAACCGCTGGACGCCGCAGCCGCCGATCTGGCCGAGTTCGTTCGCAGCCGTGTCCCATTCGGCAAACGATTCACTCTGATTGCATTCAGCATGGGCGGCCTCGTCGCACGGTGGTACCTGGACATGCTTGGCGGCACCGAACATGCCCAGCGCCTGATCACAATCGCCAGCCCGCATCGCGGCTCCCTGCTTGCATGGCTGCGATTTACGCCCGGTGCCAGGCAGCTCCGCCCAGGAAGCGATTTTCTACGAGCGCTCTCCGCGCGCAACGGTCCCGTGCAATCCGGACAGTTCGAAACGCACTCCTTTTGGACGCCGCTGGATCTCATGGTCGTGCCTCCATGGAGTTCCCGCGTACCCTGGGCGTCCAGCAACCGGGCCGTCCTCGTTCTTGCCCATCCCCTGATGCTCCGCGACGGCCGCGTCCACAACGCAGTTATTGAAATCCTCAGCCAATGAACGAGAGAACCTGCACAGCCATATGTGCCCGTCCCACAGTGGCGTTCCTCCATCGTTCCGACCGACATCCCGCTTCTCAAGGCGCCTAACCTGCACTATCTTCCCCCCTCTTCATGAGCGCAGATTCAGAGACCGCACCCGCCATCCATGTGCGAAATCTTGTGAAACACTTTCCGCTGCCCCTTCGTCGCAAGCGGCTGCTCGCTGTGCGCGATCTCTCCTTCGACGTCCAGCCTGGCGAGGTCTACGGGTTGCTGGGCCCAAATGGCTCTGGGAAATCCACCACACTGAAAATCGTGCTTGGCCTGGTGACGCCAACTTCCGGTGCCACAGAGGTGTTCGGACGCGACAGCCGGGAAACGGCTTCACGCGAGGAAATCGGGTTTCTGCCCGAGAATCCCTACTTTTACAAATATCTCACTGGCATGGAGACCATTCTTTTCTTCGGGCGATTGTGCGGATTGCGGGGACGTTCCCTTCGCGAGCGTGCGCACGAGCTGCTGGAGCTTGTGGGTCTTTCCTCTGCGGCGGACAGGCGGCTTGCCGGGTACTCCAAAGGCATGCTCCAACGCATCGGCCTCGCTCAGGCGCTGGTGCAAAACCCACGTTTGGTCGTGTTGGACGAACCCACCGCCGGGGTGGACCCTGCCGGCTCCCGCGACATTCGCGATCTCATTCTCCGCCTCAGGCAGGACGGCATCACCGTCTTGCTCTGCTCGCATCTTCTCAGTCAGGTGCAGGAAATCTGCGACCGCATCGCCATTATGAACCGGGGACGGCTCGTCAATGAAGGACGTCTGGAGGACCTCGTTTCCATGCAGAACCAGACGGAACTGGTGCTTGAAGATGCGCCGCCGGAGTGGATCGACCGGATGGAACGCGAAGCCGTCGCCGCAGGCATTCGCGTAGTCGCACGGCGGCGTCCTCAGCGGTCCTTGGAGGAGTTTTTTCTTGGCAACACACAACGCATGCAGGACGCCGAAGAGCCCGAACAATGAACGCTCCCGCAGAAGGCACGGCTTCCTCCAAATCCACGGCACGCGTCGTGCCTGTACGTCACGGCATATTCTCTCCTGCACGCATTCGGGCGATCGCCGGAATTACTCTTACCGAATTGGTCCGCCTAAAGGTGTTCTACTTCATGGCGGTTTTCGGCCTGCTTTTGCTCGGCGGTGCCTTGCTCAGCGTCAACTTCAGTTTCGAAGAAGAGTTCCAGATGCTCAAGGATGTCGGTCTCGGCGCGATGAGCATTTTCGCTTCGCTCCTTGCGGTAGTCGCCACGGCCATGCTCATCCCCAAGGATATCGAGGATCGGACGCTCTACACGATCCTTGCCAAGCCGGTACACCGCTATGAATACCTTGCCGGAAAGCTGCTCGGAGTGTTCGTCCTTCTCGCGATTTCGCTCGCGCTCATGGCGGCTCTGTTCACAGCGATGCTTGAATACCGCGAAAACGTGCGTCTTGCGCAGACCGCGCTTGAATACGCCGCTGCGCCTGAAGGAGAACCTGAAGCTGCCCAAAGCCGGATCCGCGCATCGGCATCTGCCGCCGCATTGCTCCCCGCGTACGCAGCCATCCTGTTGCGTTCTGCAATCGTCGCGTCGTTCACCCTGCTTATCGCAACATTCGCGCGCTCCGCAGTATTCACTATCATCGTCGCTTTCATGGTCTACCTCATCGGGCACCTGCAAGGCGTCGCGCGCGAGTATTGGATCGGGCCCGCTGGAGCGGCCCGCGACTTCTTTAGCGGAGCGTTCCTCGCGGTGGTCGCCCTCATCTTTCCAGATCTTCAGATGTTCAACGTGGTCGACGAGATCGTCGCGGGCGTCGCGCTGCCCGTCGGCCTGATGATACGGCTCGGTTTGCTCGGCCTCTTTTATTGCGTCGTGTATTATATCGTTTCATGGCTGATTTTTGTATGGCGCGAACTTTGATCCGGCGCGCGCCATGGTTGGCTGCGAGCTTGCTGCTGGCCTTCGGAGCAGCCAGACTCCCGTTGGAGAACGGCTTGCAAGCACGTCTGCAGGCTGCCGGATTTCAGCAGACCCGCCTCGACCTCGAACTGCGCGAGCAACTCGGACAATCCTCGTTTATCGCGGCACTCAGCGGCTTTCGCGCTCTGGTGGCCGCATTTCTCTGGATCGAGGCTCACGACGCATGGCGGGACACAACCTGGGGGCGCATGAATTTCCTGTTGAGCGCCGTCACGTCGCTTCAGCCGCTTTCATACGTCTACTGGAGTGGGGCTGCCTGGCACATGGCTTGGAACGCAGGTGTCGCCGCCCGGCAGGACAAATCGCTGCCCACCGAAGCGCAGCGTGCGCGGGCAGAGCGCCAGTATTGGGATATCGGAGAAGCGTACTTCCAACGTGGGCTTGGATACATCGGTCATCGCTGGGAGTTGTGGCGCGATTACGCCTGGTTCCTTGATCAGAAGCGGGCCGATCCCTGCGCGGCCTCAGCAGCGTACGACGAGGCGGCCCGGCGCGCCGACGCGCCCGATTATCTCCGCCGCATGGCTGCTTTCCAACTCGCCAAGTGTCCGGGACGGGAACGCGAGGCCTACGACCGCCTGCGGGCTCTTCACGATGAAGGCGTCAGGATGCGCTTGCCCACCCTGATGCGCCTGCTTGGTGACTTGGAAAATGAGTTGGAAATTCCACCGTCTCTGCGTGTAATAAACTAGTCAGATTCAGCCACCGCGGCTCCGCACACTGCAAGCCTCATTCTGCCGCCTCCAGTCCTCGCCAATGCGTTTCGCCATATTCGGAGATATCCACGCCAATCTCGAAGCTCTCGAGGCCATGCTCGACGACTCGCGAGCGAACGAGTGCACTCACTACGTTTGCATCGGCGATGTGGTCGGGTACAACGCCAACCCTCACGAATGCCTGAGTATTATACAGCAACTTGATTGTCCGGTCGTAAAGGGCAACCACGACGAACAGGCTTCCATTTCCTCTTCGCTCGATGGCTTCAACCCTCTCGCGGAAGAGGCGCTCTCATGGACCCGACAACAACTCGGCGAAGAAGACCGCGAATGGCTGCGCAAACTCAAGCTCGTCCGTCAGGTGCGCGATTTTACCGTGGTTCATGCCACCCTCGACACCCCACACAAATGGGGCTACGTCTTCAATCAGTTGGATGCGGCGGCCAGTTTCAGCTATCAGCACACTGCCGTTTGCTTTTTCGGTCACACCCACGCCCCACGGGCGTTTGTGCGCGACGGCAGCGTTTTCAGTGTGCCATTCGAACGCCTTAAGTTCGAAATGGGAAAGAAGTATTTCATCAATGTCGGGAGTGTGGGGCAGCCGCGCGACGGTGACTGGCGCGCAGCGTATGTCATCTACGATGCAGATAAAAATTTTGTCGAACTGCGACGCCTCGAGTACGACATCGATCTTTCCTGTCAGAAAATCCTTGATGCCGGACTGCCCTCCCGCCTTGCTGAGCGCCTAAAGCTCGGCAAATAGCCGCCTCAGAGCGCGTGCAGACATCTGCTCCCGGTGTTCAGAATTCCCCCCGCGCGCCATTGCGTGTTCTTATTCTCAAACCCAGTTCTCTGGGGGACATAATCCACACACTGCCATCTGCCGACTTGCTCCGGCAACGTTTTCCTGAAGCACGAATCGAGTGGGTGATCAGCCCAGAGTGGGCGCCCTTGCTTGCCGGCAACCCGGCAATCGACGGGCTTATCCCGTTCCCCCGTGCCGCCCTGCGAGGGATGTCGGCTCCACTGCGTTTCTTCCTCTGGGCGCGGCGTGCACTTCCCCGTCGCGCAGCTTTGGCAGTCGATTTTCAAGGACTGCTGCGCACCGCGCTCATGGGACGAATCGCCCGCGCACGGCGCTTCGCAGGATTCTCAAACGCTCGCGAAGGCGCCCCACACTTTTACTCGCAACGCATCCGCCCGCCGCCGGGCGCGCATTCCGTCGAGCGCTATCTGGCGCTTGCCGCAGCGGCATCTCATGGCTGCCATCCCGACAAAAGCGACTTCCCACGCCAGTCCCAGGATCCGGCAGCCGTGCGCTTCACATTGCCTCCCGGTAATCCGCCTGCAGGCTTCGATCTCGGCACCCCATGGCTCGCGATTCATCCTTACTCGCGCGGGCGGGAGAAATCTCTGGGGCCGGACGTTCTGCAGACATTGGTCTCGGCACTGGCCCCGCACCGCGTTGTGCTGGCCGGACGCCATCCTGATCCGCCTGCAATAAGCGGCGCAATCGATTTAATTAATCGCACAACCCTCGGCGAGCTGATTTGGCTGATGCGCCACGCACACGGTGTAATCAGCGTGGACAGCGGTCCCATGCACGTGGCAGCGGCGTGCAACCCGGGCGTGCTTGGACTCCATTCCTGGAGCGACCCAGGCTCGGTCGGGCCTTACAACCCAAGCGCGCACATCTGGCAAAACGGCGTGATACGTTCCATGAACGACATTCTCGAACAGGGTTGCGCGCCTGCTCCGTCCCCAATGCCGGGAGTGGAATCGGCGTTGCTCATCGCCCGCTGGGTCCGCGCACGCTGGTTGTAATGCGACACGAACCCGCCTGTGCTCCCTGTCGCACGCTTCAAAAGCCTCTGCGCACGCGCATGATCTGCAACTCGGCAACAGAGAAGCCACCCCCCTTTGCCCACGGCACCACAGTGGACAGTGCCCGCATCAATCAGGGACGACGCTGAGCCTTTCCCGAAGCAACTTTTGTTTGAGACACGGGTCGGCTTGCGCTTGTTGTTCCCGCGCATGACTCCACCGCCGCCAAAGGACCACCACGACAACCCGAATGATTCCTGCGAACCACAACCTGGCCCTGCAGCCATGGAGGTCAGAACGTATTTCGTCAGGCATCGAAATGCACTCGCCGCTCGCGCGGATTTCTCGCCGTTATACGTCGATTACTATCTGCATCGTTCCGATCTGTCCTTGCTTCCGACCGATCCCACCGCCGATACGCTTTTCAAGGATGCGCTCGCAGCCCTTACCCTGCACCTTGCGGGGAGACCCCATCAGGAAACCACAGCGTGGACCATCCATTTCGAGCAACCATTCCTCAATCTCTTCGTCACAGGATCCAATCCCAACGGGGCCGTTGTGGGCAGCGTGCGCTCCGAACACATCCGGCCCACAGGCGAAAACCTGTTCTTTGCCGACACCGTGAATCCGCGCCGCGGAGAACCCCGCCACAGCGCGCTCCCCTTCGAGGGGTCCTGTTCCTTTGCGGCAGCCGAGGCGTACTACCGCCAGAGCGAACAACGGCCCGCACGATATCTACGCTATGCCGGGGATGACCTCGTCATGATTAGCGCACAGCCGGATTGCGATATCGACTGGCTCGAGAATCTCGACGCAGAATCCATCCGCCGTTTGGATAGCGATGAGGAACTCAGCCTGCTCGAATGCCGCCCCTGCCGTTGGCACTGCGGATGCAGCGAGCGACGGCTGCTGGCCCTTTTGAAACCGGGCATGGATCGCAATCCGGAGAACCTTTTCGGTGGAGAAGATGTTCTGCGCGCGGATTGCCCGCGCTGCGGCAGGCGTTATCATGTCACACGCGAAACGCTCGAAGCTTACGCCAACGACTGTTCGTAAAACTCCACCACCCAGCCACCTCAAACCCTTATGCCATTGCCTGTCAAAATCTGTGGGGTCACAAATTCCGAGGACGCCCGTGCGGCCATAGCAGCAGGCGCATCCGCCATCGGCTTCAATTTATATCCGCGCTCCAAGCGTTGCATTGACTTAAATCGCGATGCCGAATGGATCGCTGCGCTGCCCCCGTTCATCGCGCGCTATGCGGTAGTTGTGAACCCCGCACTGCACGATCTTGAGCATCTTACAGCATTGAACCTGTTCAATGGCGTCCAGTTGCATGGGGACGAATCACCGGAGCTTGTCCGCCACGCGGCCGGAAAGTTCCCCCATGTCATCAAGGCGCTCCGCCTTGCGGAATATGCCGCTTCCGGTGCCGCCGCTTTTATCCAGGCCGGAGTCCGGAACATTCTCCTCGATGCCGCGGTGCCCGGCGAATATGGTGGTACCGGTCAGGTGGCAGACTGGCAGGTCGCGGCCCGCTTCACCGCTGAACAACCCACACTCCATGTGGTGCTCTCGGGTGGATTGACCGTGGATAACGTGGCGAACGCAATCTCCGCCGTACGCCCACACGCGGTGGATGTCGCAAGCGGCGTTGAAAACGGGGACCCGCGTCGCAAGGACTGCGCACTTCTCGAAGCATTCATTCACGCCGCACAGTCGGCTTGATCCCCGGCAAACACGGCACCCGCACACAGTGCGCGCCTCTGTCTCGCAACATCTCGCGCTGCGTTCTCACCCCAGCCCGGGGAATACCGCCCGGCAAATTGCCACTGCTGCAATCACCCCTGTTAAATCCGCCAGCAACCCGCTGGGCAGGGCATGACGCGCATTGCGAATTCCCACTGCGCCAAAGTATACCGCAATCACATAGAACGTTGTTTCCGTGCTTCCGATAAGCGTCGCCGCCATGCGGGCGATTATACTGTCCGGACCCTCAGCCGCGATCAGATCCACGAACACCCCATTGGCTCCGCTTCCGCTCAACGGTCGGATCAAAGCCAGTGGCAAGAGTTCAGCCGGAAAACCCAGCGGAGCGAGTATCGGATTCAACATGTTGGCGAGAATCTCAAATCCGTTAACAGCACGGAACATCCCAGCAGCAAGCAGGATTGCCACGAGATACGGTATCACGCGCACTGCGATCTCAAATCCTTCCTTCGCGCCTTCCACGAACTCTTCGTACACCCGCACCCCCGCGGCAGCCGCAAGGCACGGTATGCCCAGCAACACCAAGGGGAGCGCCACGAGGGAAATGGACTGCATGACCGCAGCAAACCCCGTCGTTCGCAACTCGCCATCTCCACTTTCCGGTGGCGCGGAAAGCGAGCCGAACCATTCCGGCTGCCATACCCGCATGAAAAGGATTACTCCCAAAGCGCCCAAGCCCGCCGCCGTCCAGGCGACAGCCGTTCGTTGCCTGACAGACAGCAACTCGAACTTTGGAGTCATCTGCGTCTCGTCCGCGTCGCCCGCCTGAACCGTGCCCTCCACAGCCACGCCATCGCAGGTTGATTGCGGCTTCCCAAAACGCTCGAACAATTTTGCTGTCATGACCGCTGCCGCGGTCGAGCACAACGTGGCAAGGAGCGCTGTGCTCACAATCGCCTCGGGCGCTGAAGAGCCTGCAGCGTAAAGAAAATTCATTGTCGAGACTGGTAACAGTTGAATCGAACTGGTGTTAATTGCCAGAAACATGCACATCGCGTTTGTGGCTGTACCCGTGTGCGCGTTCAATGTCTGGAGATCGCGCATCGCCCGCAATCCGAGCGGCGTGGCAGCGTTGCCGAGACCGAGCATATTGGCAGCCATGTTCATCACCATGCTGCCCATGGCAGGATGATCTCTCGGCACGTCCGGGAAGAGCCACCGCAACAGCGGCGAAAGCGCCCAGGCCAGCGACTGCACCAGCCCGGCGCGTTCTGCCAGACGCATCATCCCCAGCCACAACGCCATCGTGCCAATTAAAGGGATGACAATGCCAGTCACCGCTGTCTTCGTCGATTCGAAGGCACCGTCGCTCAACGCCTTCAGATCCCCCGTCCACCCCGCAATAAACACGCTGACAGCGATGAGCCCGAGCCAGATCCAATTCAGCATCCGTCCGTCCTATAACCGCGCGGTTCCCACGGCAAGCGCGCGGTGTTCAGGCCACGACCCGACGGCTCCCGTGGCCTCTACGTTCTGCTCACGAAAGTCGCATCCTGAAATCCGTCCCACACATCCCGCCCAATCGTCCGCATGCCCGCCGAGGCAACCATGCGCTCCACAAACTCGCGCGTGCTGAAAGACACCCCATAGTCAGGGGTATCGCGATATGGAACATAACAAAACCCTTCGCGGGCAAACTCTTCCACGAGCGGGCCATTGTCACATCGCACACCAAGATCCAGCCCGTTCCGGAACTTATCAAACACCTCCTTGCCGTGCGTGGTGATAACACCCACGCCGTCCGGCTCAAGCCAAACCCCAAGCCGCCGGATAAATGCACAAAACTCTTCCCGCGGGAGATGCGTTAATAATGAGCCAACAAAAACCGCATCGAAGCGCTTTCCTGGGTCAAGCGCCGAGGGCGGTACCGCCGCCGGCAGGTGTTCAGCATCGAATTCCGCCGCACAAAACGCAGCTCCGTGCTCCTGGATATCGCAGCACACGATCTCCGCCTCACCATACAATGCGCGCAACCAACGCAGCACCCGGCCGTGGCCACAGGGGATGTCGAGGACTCTTCGCGGTGGGACACCATCCCGCCCCATTCTGACCGCCGCCGCCGTCAGGCGTGCGCCGTCCATTCCAATCCGAAAATATAATTCCGTACTGCTGGACCATATCATATCGTCCTCCGGATCAATCAGGCTGGACACGGCACCCGGCTTCCCGGCCAGGGAGGCGAGATCCGCCGGCGCTCGCTCCAGCGTCCGCAAAACCTGCGCCCGACATCGGTCGGCGTCCGTCATATGCCGGCGGTGCAACGCCTTCAACTCTTCCGCCGTGGCGCGAACTTTGTTCCGCGCGTCATCGCGTTGCTGCCGTGTCTGCTGCAGCTTCGCCTCAAGCCGCGCCAACCGCTCCGCAAGCCGTTTCATGCGCCCGGATCGGAACCCGGCAGGAATCACGTAATCGACAAAGCTCATGGTAAATCTCGCAAAACGTCCGGGATCGGTGAGGGTTACGGCTTAGCGACCGGCGGTAGCCAGTTCGCTCCAGCCGATGGTTCGATGAATTCTTCTCTCACAACCGAAGGCAGGCGAAGCCAAAGGCACCAAAACACGGAGGGTCGGAATCCAAATATCCGTTAATGGTTCGGGCGATCCCGTCACGCATGAGCGCCTCTCCGAAGTTCAGACGGTAGCCGAGTTTGAGAGCGGGCAGACGGAGATAGGTCAGCGACTGCTTCGCGTGGGCAGGTGTGATCCGCTCGACGGACTTCAGTTCCACGATGACCAGTCCCTCGACGATGAGATCTGCCCGGAAGCCTTCGTCAAAGGTCTCGCCTTCATAATCAATGGCCACACCAACTTGCCTCTCCCCTGCCAAAACCCGGCGCTCTAGCCCACGCGTCAAGGTCACCTCGTAAACCGTTTCAAGCAGGCCGGGGCTAAGGTTGCGGTGCACATCCACAGCACAATCCACAATGACGGCTCCGATCTCATTCTCCTTCATCTCCGTGTCTCTGTGCCTTCGTGAGAGTCCATCTTGCAAATCGAAACGCAATGTTATGGTTCTTTGCCCGGGAGTCGAATAAAAAACCGTGAAAAGGGTCACGGATGCTTCTGGGAGCGTAAGTCGCTCAGCCGCAACGGCATGTGATCGTTCCCGGCAGCGGCGGCGCAGCCTCGATCGGAGGCTTATTGCGACCCGATTGCAATAACACGTGCGCGCAACAGCGAGAATCGGGCTAAAACTTCGGCGGAATCGTGTACGTGAAGCCAATTGTCTTGTCGACAGCGAAGTGTTCACATATACACAGAATATTCGGCGTGAAGGTGACCAATAGATCCATTCCCCTGCCCTTTCACTATTCTCTTCCATCTTTGCGGCTTTGCGTCTTGAGCGAAGCGGGCGTGAGATCCTTCCCTTCCGACCAACAACCCCATATCCTGGTGCGATCGGCGGCCGGCGCGAGTTCCGCCGGGTTCAAGTCAAACCGCACACTTTCCCCAGGCCGTTACGGCGCAAATTCATCGGATCTCCCGGAAACGTCCACCGCTCCCGCTGACAATGCGCCGCATCCGCCCTTCGTCCTCCGCTTCCATCGCAAACCCGATGAAGTTCAGCCTTGCCCCCTGGATCGCATCGACAGCGTCGTCCACATCTTCCCAGGGGATGTCAATAATCGACCCCTCCGGCCGGTACTGGAAGCTGCCGTCGGAGATTAGAAAAATCACATCCGGTTCCATGGACGCGGCAAGCTCGAGCACGGCCAGAAGACCAAGCGGATTCGTCGTCCCCTGCAAGCGCCCGGACTCGGTCCACTCGTTCTCGATCCATTGCAGGGCACTCGCGCGATTTGCGTCTGTGGCAGGCAGAAGTTGCGCGCTGAATGCCTTGTAGTTCTGCGTGAACTGAATCAGACCGAACCGCGCGGTGATTGGCAGCTTTCCGATCAGCTCAACGGTCTCTTCCTTGATGCGCACAAGGGGCATATCCGTTTTTGCGGCCTCGTTCACAACGCTCTCCGAGACATCGAACAGCAGCAGGATGTTGCGGCCGCTGCTTCGTATGCCCATGAAACTGAACTCGGTGCCGAAGCCTTTGCCGCCCCCGCCAAGTCCAGCTCCACCAGCGCCAAGACCTGCGTCACCGACGAGGCTGGATACCTGATCGCTGATTAATGCACTGGGATCCAGAGGCAGCATCTGATCCATGGGCAGTCTCGGTAGATCAGGCAGCGCAAACTCGGTTGGCCGCAGACTCGCAAGCTTCTCCGTGAAGGAGGGTTTGGGGGTAAGCGCATCGAACTCCGCCATGTTCATGCGATGCTCTCGTTCTTGTGCAGGGATTGTGAGCGGTTTGTGCACTTCAAACCTCGCCGGGGTTGGTGGAAAAATCTTCGCCACAATCCAAACGCCGGCGGCCCCGGCCAGCAGCAGATGCACAACAACGCTCGCGGTGACAACCGACGCCGCGGTCTTCCGCCGCGCCAGCCTTTCCGGGCTTTCCGCCGGACGAGGCGGTTTGCGTGGCGCGGCCTTCGGCAATCCACCAGAATCCAGACGCAGCGCAGGACGCGTCACAACGGATCCTCCGCGAGACTGTCCGCTGCAAATGTCACGCCCCCGATCTCTGCCTTGGCGCACGCATTCAGAACATCCACGATGCGCTGATGGGTTGTGGCATCAGCGGGCGCAAGCGTCACCAAGGGTTCCGTGCGTGCCGCATCGGAAGCTTTTTTAAAACGCATCAGCGTCGCGACGAGCGTTGGCAGATCGCGACTCTCCGGCGTGTCCAATGGCAGCTCATTAAGAATCACCTGCCCGTCAGCGACGATGTCGATACGCTGCTCGTCAGGAATATCGAGTGTCTCCTCCTGAGCCACCGTGCCAGGAAGAGTCAGACCGATGTCGCTCTCCGGCTTGATCGGTTTTGCCGTGACCATAAAGAAAACCAGCAGAAGAAACACCATGTCAATCATGGGTCCCATCTGGATCTCCACGCTTTGCAACTCGCGCCGTGTGACCTGCATACGTTCCCCGTTATAGGAAGGGGCGACGCATGTGCGCAAGTCCCGATCCACCCGACATCAACGACTCCCTCCTGCTCACATGGCTCCGGTGTCATTTACTTTTGAAGCAGCAAGCGTTATCTCCGCACCGAACGACGCGGAGATGATCCCATGCCAGCCTGTTCAGGGCGCTTTTATCGAAACGACCCGGCATTTTTGCTCACGCACAACACCCGCCTTGACCGTCCGCGCCACAACCGGGCATCCTGTCGTTCATGACCGCTTCGGACCGCCCGAACATCGTTCTGATTCACAGCGATCAACATCGTTACGATTGCATTGCCGCACATGGCATCCGGCCGGAGATCCGGACGCCAAATCTTGATGCGCTTTGCGCCGCCGGCACGTCCTTTTCCCGGGCCCATTGCACCATCCCGATCTGCACTCCGGCGCGCGCTTCGTTGCTCACCGGCACGTGGCCCTCGCGCCATGGCAGCTTTTGCATACCGCAAAGCGAACTGTACCGGCCGGCAAAACCCCAACTGCCCCTGCTCTCAAGTATCCTCAAAGAGGCAGGATACCGCACAGCGTGGACCGGAAAATATCATTCCGAACTTGAGCACGAGCCTGGACCCGCAAATGGCTTCGAGAAATTTGTCGCCTCGTGGGCTTACAAAGCCTACCGCCAAAATCGAGGGCTGCCTCCCGAACCGTCGCAACATGGTCTTTTCGGAGAAATCGACTCCGACTGTCCTCCCGAGGATTCGGCACTCGCATGGCAGGCGAACACAGTTTTACGCCAGCTTGAAGAGCGCTGTGAGGGACCGTTCTTCATCCGTTGGGATCCACCGGAGCCGCATCTGCCAAGCAAGCCCACCCAGTCCTTCGCAGATTTCTACGATCCATCCACAATCGCCCCATGGCGCAGCTGGCCCGATCCACTCGACAACAAACCCCAGATCCTCCACCGTCAGCGGCGGATCTGGGGCGTGGAAGGCTGGCTATGGGAACATTGGCAGCCGATCGTCCACTGTTATTACGGGATCATCTCCGAGCTGGATTTTCATATCGGACGCGTCCTCGCCCGCTTGGATCAACTTGGCGTTTCAAGCAACACGCTGGTCATTTATTCGACCGATCACGGGGATTATTGCGGCGGCCATGGGATGATCGACAAGCATTTCAACCTGTACGATGACGTAGTCCATGTGCCGCTCATTCTGCGCTGGCCCGGACGCGTTCCAGCGGGCAATGTTTGCGAAGCCTTCGCATCCAATAGCATCGACATTACACGCACCATCGCAGAAGCCGCGGGGTTGACGGTGCCGGAGTCCTTCCAGGGGGAGGATCTCATTCGCATGGCCGCCGATCCATCGCATCGACCGCGTACTGCGGGTTATGTCCAGTATTTCGGAACTCAATCCGGCGCCTATAGCATGCGCATGGTGCAGGACGACCGCTACAAGTTCGTCTACCATCCTACCGGGTCGACCCATGAGTTGTACGATCTCGCAGAAGATCCGGGCGAACTGAAAAATCTCATTTCTAACCCCGCACTGGCGGATGTCCTGACGAATCTCAAAAACCTGCTTGCAGAAAGCATGACGGCTGCCGGGGACGGCCTGGCCAACAGTTGGGTGCTGGATGAGTTACGCGGCGCACCGAGCCATGCTGAACGCAGCGCCGTGGGACCGTATGCGCAACATGCCCACTCCGGATAAACTTTCTTCACTACAGCGCGGTCATCCAACAGCATTCAGCGCTCATGGGAGCATAGCCACCGACCCATGAGTCCATCTCAGAGGAGCCGGAATGATACATCCATCCTCCGAAAATTTGTCCGGACAAATTCTGCACCCGGCGGGGGTCGAACCCACAACCTTTGGCTCCGGAGGCCAACGCTCTATCCAATTGAGCTACGGGTGCTAAGGAATCCTCAAAATTTATCGCGCAGGTGTTGCCTGGCGTCAACACATCCAAATCAGCCGACGCACTCTGTTCAAATCCGGTTCTTCACGCTCAAACCCTCCTCAAGCCAGTCCAACACCCGCGGATACACAAGGCTCGTCACTTCACCCGGCTGGCCCGGATCGATGCAATCGTGCGGCACACGTTCCTCCGCAGGAAAGGTGCGCATAACAATCTCGTTTCTTTCATGTTGGCGCCATCGCACGGCAAGATTCTCCACAAGGCGCGGTTGAATTGCCAGATCGCAATCGGAGGTGGCAAAGGTGATCCGCTGCGCGGCTGGCGGGCGGTGCCTTGCTATCCTCATAAGGTTTAGGCCCAGCCACATCACCTCGCCTACGGGGCGCGTTGCAAACCAGGGTAGTGCATGCGGTGGACGCGGTAACGCGGCTTTGGCTCGCGGATCCCACCACACCATGCGGTTTGGCAGCCGCACAAGCAGGCGCGCCACGGCGCCTGTCCAGAGCGGGGCAACCATGGACGGCCCAAGAAAGGGCGCCAGGCAGATGGCATGCCGGATTTCGCGGCGCGATTGCGCAAGCCACGCCGCGATCGTGGCACCAGCGCTCAACCCGACAACGTGCACTTCCTCACAACCCGCCACAGCCTCATCCACCGCGGTTTCCGCCCATTGCACCAGCTCTTCGATACGCAGCTTCAACGGCAGCCGCGACAGGTCCTCAGCTTCGCCATGCCACGGCATGCGCGGCACGCGGACGTTCCACCCTCTGCCCGCCAACATACCAGCGAAAGCAGAAAACTGCGCTGGACAGCTTGAAAGCCCATGAAGCAACACACACGAAGGCGCCGAAGACGATCCGGCATTGTGCGCAACACTCGCACACCCGTCCCGAAGGCCAAATCGCAGCCCTCCTCCATCCCCCGTCGGCTCGTGCACCCGCGCTTTTCCGAACTGCAGGAAAAAGAGGGGTGCAACACCGCAATCGCTCGTCGTTCGACGCCTTCCCCGGTCGATTCTCAGCCGCAAGGGCCACCAGGCAAGCAAGGCCAATGCCCCGAGTACCACGGCGACAATGCTCAGCACGACAACGAACGCCATGCCAAGAACCCATAGCACTCCCCCGAACACCTCCATCATAACGCGACCGCTCCGTGGCACGCGGCGGCTGCAAGCAGTCCGCGGGCTTTCGCCAGAGTCTCTTCGTACTCGGCTTCCGGCACGGAATCGGCCACAATTCCGGCCCCGACGTGAAAATGCGCTGTGCCGCGCGCCTTAACACCCTTCTGTGGCTCAAAAATCATCGTGCGGATGGCAATGGCAAATTCGCTGCGCCCATGAAAATCCATGTAGCCGATCGCCCCTGTGTAAAGACCGCGCGCTTCCCCCTCCACGCTCTGGAGAACCTCGATGGCACGCCGCTTGGGAGCGCCCGATATCGAGCCACCCGGAAAACAGGCCACCAACGCGGTCGCATGATCGCAGCCATGGCGAAGTTGTCCCTCTACCCGCGAAACAAGATGCATGACGTGCGCATACATGCGCAGTGCAAAAAGCTTGCTCACTTCTATAGTGCCATAATCGCAGATTTGCCCAAGATCGTTTCGCAGCAGGTCCGTGATCATCAAAAGCTCTGCCCGCTCTTTCTCCGACGTTTCGAGCGCCTCCTGCAAAAGCCTATCCTCGGCCGCATCGCGCCCCCGCGGCCGTGTGCCTTTGATCGGCATTGTAACAATGCGCCGACCGCGCATTCTCAGAAAACATTCCGGCGATGAACTAACCACAATCCTCGACCCCTGATCCAGGTAGACTGCGTATGGCGCAGGCGAACTTCGCCGCAACGTGGCATAAAACGCCGACGGCTCGCCGAAATAACGCGACTGAAATCTGTGTGCGAGATTCACCTGATAAATATCACCGGCTGCAATGAACTCCTGAGCAGCTCGTACCATTCGGCAATAAGCCGAAGCATCCGTTGCAGACGAAAATGGCGCCTCGAATCGCAGCTCGCCAGCCGGAAACTGGGACAACCAACCCGGCTCCACGGCAGGGCAAAATGGTGCAGGATAATGCGCAAAGCGACCCCAACCATCGAAGTCCACCGCACCCGCAATGACCCCTCGTGATCCCGCCGTGGCAAACCGTTTATGGAAAATCTGCAGCCCGCCTTCCCGCAAAAACCCCTCCCACTCGGCATCCGGCTCGCTCCCGGCAAGCCCGCCCCGCAACCGCCATCCGCCAGGCGCGCCTGTGTCGAAAAGGAAGGCCCGCCGTCCCTTTAACGCAAATCCGGTCGGATCTGCGGGACTCCACCCCGAACCCGGCGCGACCAATTGAAATCCCTGCTTCACAGGCGTCACATTTCTGTTACGCTACTGAACTGTCCATGTATCAATTCTTTATCTTTATGCAGACCCCTTTTCTTCGTTGCATCCCGTTTTGCGCCCTCACCTGTGCCGTGGCGCTCCCAGCCATTTCGGCCTTTGCACAAGACGCCCCGCCAGAAACCGATGAACTCATTTCCGTGCAACCTGCGACAGAAACCCCCGTCGGCACGCCGGTTATCCGCAGCGGGGACGTCGAAACCGCTGTGGAGACCGCGCGCGACACACTTGAAGCGACCGGAACGGATCTCCCCTCGGACGCCGATATTCGTTCTGCTGTCGATCAAGCTACAGGGCTCATCCCTGAAGAAGTGCCAGACTCCCTCCGCGACGCCGCCATCGAAGCCAGCCGCAACTTTCAGGAATTGGATGCCGCCACGGCGCGCGCTCAACAGGCATTCGAACAATTCAGCTCGGCAACCATGGAGCAGCGCCAACTCGTCAGCCTGCGCAAAGCTCGAAACGAGATCGTGCAAACCCCCGAACTCGAGGAGGCACGCCGTCTTGTAGACAACGCGCGCACCGACGAGGAACGGCGTCAGGCCCGGATCGCATACTACGAGCTGCTCTATTCGCGGCTTGAGAAAGCCGTGCCAGCCGCGCGAGAAACCCTCGAACAACAGAAGATGCTGGATCTTGACCGACTCCAATTCAAGCGCGTCCGTTCCCACGAAGAGGTCGCAGCCGAAGAGGCAGCCAGCCTCGGCAGACAGATCGGTCCCCAATAATTCGACTCACTCGCGGCCACCTGTTCGTCAGGTGCGCCCCTGCGCCCACCCCCTAGCAAACAACCCAGCCCTAAGCCAGTGCCATGAGCGATCCAAACTCCGACCGACCAGAATCCACTTCGCCCAGCAAGCCGACACCCTTTACCACGCCGCCGCAAACATCGCCGGAGCCCACCCCGACTCCAGCCGCTGTCGGCGAATCCGCAGCAGCTGCGAAAGCGACGGAATCTTTGCACAAAGCCCAGGAAGTCAGTAAACAGGCTTACGCCCAGGCAAAAGAGGCAACAACCACTGCGCGCAATGCATTCGTCACCCTGTTGAGCGACCCCATCGGCGGGCAGGAAAAAGCCATCGCGGCTCTCGGTACTGGCGGCACGTTCCAATCCGGCATTGTATTCGTCGCCGCATGGGTGCTATCGCTGTTTCTCGCAGCGCTGTTCGGCGCCAACGCACTCGGACCTTTTTCAGGCGGCGGCGTAGGGTCCGGCATGGTATTCCGCAGCATTCTCACCGGGATCCTGACCGCAGCCGGTTTGTTCGCTGCCATCTGGCTGGCTGCGAAACTTGCAGGGAAAAAACCTTTGTCACTGGTAGACGGCCTCTTTACAGCGGGCGTCTGCCTTATTCCAGCAACGATCGCCGTGCTCGCGGGCATCCTGTTTATTAAACTCGGATTATGGAGCGTGGCTCTGGGCGTTTCCGTGATGGCCCTTTCACTTCTCGTCCTGCTGGTTAACGCATCGCTTACGAGGCTCGCAGAGGTCCCCACGCGCCTCGCATTCTTCCTGACTCCGGTCGTACTCCTGGCATCGACGATCCTCGTACGCATCATTACTTAAGCCCGTTCGTACACGCTGAGATCCGTGCGATACGGCACGCACCCCCCCCACGCGCTTAGTCAAATAACGTCATTTGCGGCCCTGCCGGTCGTCTAAAATCCCCCACATTCAACACCGGCGGATCCCCGAATCCATACCTCCGTCTGGCAATCTCGAATGTCTGCCGGATCCGATCCGCGTAAATGCCCTGGCCGCTGAACCGCGAGCCAAAATCAGACTCGTTCAGTTTGCCGCCGCGCATCGCGCGGATCCTCGATAACACTGCGGCCGCTTTGCCCGGGGCATACGCTTCCAGCCATTCCCGGAACAGCCCTTTCACTGCAAGCGGCAGACGAAGCAGGCTCCACGAACAGAAGTGCGCCCCCGCTTCACGCGCGGCGGCAAGCACGGCGGACATTTCAGATTCCGTCAATACGGGAATCACCGGTGCCATCAACACACCCGTCGGGATTCCCGCAGAAGACAGCTTTTGGATGGCATCAAGGCGATGCCCGGGCGATGCAGTGCGCGGCTCCATCGCCCGCGCCAGATCCGCATCCAGGGTTGTCACACTCACGTAAATGGCCGCCGCCCTTTGTGCAGCCAGTTCCTGAAGGACGTCGATATCCCGGGTAACAAGATGATTCTTGGTTATGACGACGACCGGATTGCGAAATTCCGCCAGCACCTGCAGACAGCGCCGCGTGAGCTTAAACCCGCGCTCTGCGGGCTGATAACAATCCGTGACGCCACTCATGGCGATCGGCTGGGGTTTCCATGCAGATGAAGACAGCTCAGCACGCAGAAGATCCGGCGCATGCACCTTGACCATGATACGGGTCTCAAAATCCAATCCTGCAGAAAGCCCGAGATATTCGTGTGTCGGACGGGCGTAACAATACGCACAGCCATGTTCGCAACCGCGATACGGATTCACACCCGCAGACAAGCCGAGATCGGGGCTCTCATTGTACGAAACGATGCTGCGACTGTCGTCGCGAAGAAAATGGGTTCTCGGCGCAGGGCCGGGATCCGGCTCCCCGTCGACGGCGTCCGCATCGAACTCATAACGCAGCGCTTCGAAACGCCCTGCCGGATTCGATAGCGCTCCCCGACCGATGCGCTTTCGGGCGGCAACAGCCGCATCGTTCGAAAATCGAGAGTGAAGCGGCGTGCCGTCGTCTGCCATGGCTTAAGGATTCCCATTCATCATCGCCCCGTCCCGCGTCCTGCGTCAAGCGCACCCGCCCCGACGCTGCACATCACCGGTGCGACTTGAAACCAGAGGGAAAACCGTCTCTGGTTCTTCACGATGCACTACGACCTCATTGTTATCGGCGGCGGTCCGGCAGGATATGTGGGCGCCATCCGCGCGGCGCAACTCGGGAAAAAGGTGGCCTGCGTGGAGATGGATCGTGCCGGCGGCACCTGTCTGAACTGGGGATGTATCCCGACCAAATCTCTCCTGCGAAATGCTGAACTTTATCATCTGCTCCAGCATCGTGCGGACGATTTCGGCCTCAAATTCGACAACCTCTCGTTCGATTGGGAAAAAGTCATCGGCCGCAGCCGTAAAGTCGCTGACAAGCTCGCCGGAGGCATCGAGATGCTGTTCAAAAAGAACAAGGTCGCTTATGTACGCGGGGAGGCAACGCTCAAGGACAAACGGACCGTCACCGTCGCCGTGTCCGGCGGCAAGAACGAGGAATACACCGCAGACGCAATTCTGATTGCGACCGGCGTGGTATCACGACCGCTGCCCGGAGTGCCGTTCGACAATGAGCGTGTGATCGGCAGCCGCCAGGCCATGGTGCTCGCCAAACAGCCCAAGCGGGTCGTTATTGTGGGAGCGGGTGCCATCGGCATGGAATTTGCCTATTTCTTCAATGCATTCGGTTCTCAAGTCACCGTTCTAGAAATGATGCCCAACATTCTTCCTGTCGAAGATACCGAGATCAGCGTCGCCTTACAAAAATCGCTCACCAAAGCCGGCATCGAGATTCATACCGGAGCCAAAGTCGCAAAAACCGAAGCCGGCTCCAAAGGCGTCAAGGTCACCGCGGAGATCGACGGAAAAAATAGGGTCGTGGAAGGAGACGTCTTGCTGGCTGCCATCGGCGTTCAACCGCTCCTGCCGGATGGGCTCCAACTTAAGACCACAGAGCGCGGCTATATCGAAACTGATCAGAATTACCGCACCAGTGCCGAAGGCGTGTACGCAGCCGGCGACATCATCGGTCCGCCGTGGCTCGCACACGTCGCCATGTGGGAAGCCATTCAGGCCATCGAAGGATTGTACGCCGGCAAAACCCCGAAAAAGGTCGAGGTCTTTCCCGGATGCACCTACTGCCAGCCCCAGGTCGCCAGCGTGGGGCTCACAGAACGCGCCGCCAAGGAGAAAGGCATGAAATTCAAGGTCGGAAAATTTCCCTTTATGGCGAGTGGAAAAGCCCTTGCCGTAGGAGAGAGCGAAGGATTCGTAAAAATCATCGTAGGCGAACCGCACGGCGAAATCCTTGGCGCGCACATTATAGGAAACGAAGCCACGGAACTTATCGCGGAACTCGGCCTGGCCATCACGCTGGAGGCGACGCAGGACGAGATCGAAGCCA
The DNA here is from genome assembly GCA_964652295.1 of uncultured Chthoniobacterales bacterium. Classification (GTDB taxonomy): domain Bacteria; phylum Verrucomicrobiota; class Verrucomicrobiia; order Chthoniobacterales; family CALDSX01; genus CAZZCL01. The sequence goes on along the minus strand of CAZZCL010000011.1, from coordinate 26,037 downwards.
CAATCCACGCGCATCCCACTCTCAGCGAGGCGGTTCATGAAGCCATCGGCGTCGCCGGAGGCCACGCGATTCATATCTGAACGCCTCCTCCAACAGCGCCCCGGCGGCGGGCGCCAGACCCGGCGTCCGCCCCGCAACTCTTCGCTTGCCCGGAGCGCTGCTTTGCGGCAGCATCCCCGCCATCAGCAACGCACCATTCATGATCCACCGTTTCCTGCTCCCGATCGTCACCGCGGCTGCCGCCCTCTGTCTCGGCGCTTGCGCCACCACCGGCACCACCTCCACCACGCGGAGTTCGTTCTCGTACGATCCGCCGGTCACCCCGCCGTCCAACCCTGGCAACGTCAAGGTCAAGATGAGCACCGGTGCCCAGCGTATTTATGTTGTCGAGGGCGATCGGGTTCTTCTCGCAACGCCGGTTTCTGTTGGCACACCGCAAACGCCCACGCCTCACGGCAATTTCCGCATCTATTCCAAACAGGCCAACCGCCGACGTTTCAGCAGCCCCGGTGCCGGATATCCCATGACTTACTGGATGGAATTCAAGCCCGCTTACGGCATGCATTGGGGCTTCGTGAAACCTGTCCCAAGCACTCACGGCTGTGTTCGCATGCCGCTGAAAGCCGCGAAAAAAGTGTTCGACCTTATCCAGGTCGGAACGCCGCTCCACATTGCCGCATCCCAACCGTGGGATGGCACGATCGGGGCGCAACTACCGGTGCTCGACGACAGTCCCCTCCCCGATCCGCCAATGTCCTACATGCTCAGCCCGCAGGTGTTCGCCGACGCCCGCCAGGGTCGCATGTGGAATTTCCAGTAGCCTATACAAAAGCGGACAGCGCGTTTGCTCCCTGGTCATGCTGCAAGACCCGGAGCACCCGGTGTGAACCATTACACAGGTGCATCCACTGAGGGGAGCCCTGCCGTTACTTGCCTTGATGAAACGCTTCCAAGCTGGCCTATTCTGCCTTTCCCTCACATTCGCTCCGGCATTGCTGGCCGCCCCATCAGAACCCAAGGAACCTAAGTCTGAAGCCTCTGACGACGTTTCCGCAACAGCGCTCTACAACGAAGGCACCGCAACGCTTAAGAAGCTCGATTTTGCCGGAGCGGAACCTCTCCTGCGTCGGACCATTGAGTTGGATGATGCATTCCCAGAAGCGCATAACAATCTCGCTTACTCGCTGCGCAAACAGGGCCGTTTTCAGGAGGCTCTTGCTTCTTACAATCGGGCGTTGGAACTCTCACCCAATCTCGCCGAGGCCTACATGTACCGTGGCGTTTTGTATGTGCAAATGAACGAACCGGACAAAGCCAGAGCAGACTTGGCAGCGCTTTCCTCGATGAACGCTGAACTCGCTTCAGAACTGGAATTTGTCATCGAGAATGGTCGCGAAAAGGAGCCTGAACAATTTTTTGGCGTGTCACCCACACGGTGATCCATTTGCGGAGACGCGAATTTCATCGGCGCGTAAAAATGCGTAACGGTGTTCTTCGTTCGCTGCTCGCCGTACATAAGCGCGCCAGATGATTGGGGCAGATCGTTCCAAGGAATCAATGCCCCTCTCCACCGCGCAGAGCCGCTTTGTTTCGACTCCATTCAAGCCGCCCCTCCCTGCGTGTCTGCGTACAGGTTAAGAGCCGGGCTAAAACCACGAATACTCCCTTTCACTGGCTGTTGACGTTGAGTTTTGGGAAAGCTTCCAGGACAACACGGCCTTCACAAACCTGCTCACGCTGGTAAGCGTGATGAAGCATCTGCGCAGCTCAGGCCACGCGGCCGCAGCACGCCTTGAACTTCTTGCCGCTGCCACACGGGCACGGTTCGTTCCTTCCGACTTTGGACATGTCGCGGCGGCTGGGTACAGCTGCCGGTTCGGGCGGGGGTTCGCCCCCTGCGGATGATTGCGATGCGCGGGGCGCGGATGCACTGGCAGTCTGCGTGCGCGCAGTCTGGAGACCAGCAAGGCTCTGTTGCACAAGGTTCTGCGGCAGACTGCGTAGGAATTGTTCGAACGCCTGCAGGTTGGTTGTGCTGCGGAAGAGGTTCGCGAGGATCTCGTTGCGGATGTTATCCATCAACTCCACAAACATTGAATACGCCTCGTTTTTGTATTCAACCAGCGGATCTTTTTGTCCGTAAGCCCGGAGGTATACGCCCTCGCGCAGGGCGTCCATATTATAGAGATGCTCCTGCCAAAGGCGGTCGATGGCATTGAGAATGATGTATCGCTCAAGGCTTTTCACGGCATCCGCGTTTTCATGGCCGGTTTTGAGCTCATAGGCTTCGCGGATTTTGCTCGTCAGAAACTCAGCGTTATCTTCGGCAGAACGGGTTTCGAATGCAGCCTTTTCTCGGGTGAGACCAACGGGGAATGTTGTAATCACCCAGTTGAGCAACCCGTCGTAGTCGGGCTCGGTGTCGCCCGATGTCTCAAGGAAGGTCATCGCCCGTTGTGGGATAGTTTCATCGATGACGTCATAAATCATCTCGCGCGGGTCGTCCGTCTGAATGGCCTCGCTGCGGTAGGTGTACACGACCTGACGCTGCTTGTTCATAACATCGTCAAAATCGAGGGTGCGCTTCCGGGAAAGATAATTGCGCTGTTCGACGCGTTTCTGCGCGTTTTCGACGCTTTTATTGAGCCAGGGATGCTCGAGTTCCTGTCCATCTTCAAGTCCGAAGCGCTCCATGATTTTCGTCATCCGATCGGACGCGCCGAAGTTGCGCATGAGATCGTCTTCGAAACTGACGAAGAACCGGGAGCCACCAGGATCGCCTTGGCGCGCGCAACGTCCGCGCAGCTGGCGGTCGACGCGACGGCTCTCGTGGCGTTCGGTGCCGAGCACATACAAACCGCCGAGATCGGCCACGCCGCTGCCGAGTTTGATATCTGTCCCACGGCCAGCCATGTTCGTGGAAATTGTGATTGACCCTTTCTGACCTGCGCGGGCAACAATCTCGGCTTCCTGCTGATGGTACTTCGCGTTGAGAACGGTGTGGGGAATGCCCTCGCGCTTTAGCATGCGGCTGAGCACTTCGGAAGATTCGACGCTGGCAGTCCCGACGAGCACAGGTTGACCGCGCCCATGAGCTTGCCCAATCTCCTTCATCGCCGCATTGTATTTTTCGCGCCGCGTCTTGAAGATGAGGTCATTATGATCCTTGCGAACATTCGGCCTGTGCGTCGGGATGACCACGACGTCGAGCTTGTAAATATCGTGAAACTCGTTTGCGTCCGTCTCGGCGGTTCCGGTCATTCCTGCCAGCTTCTTGTACAGCCGAAAATAATTCTGGATCGTAATGGTGGCGAGCGTCTGGGTCTCGCGGTCGATATGCACGCCTTCCTTGGCTTCCACAGCCTGATGAAGGCCGTCGCTCCAACGGCGCCCGGGCATCTTGCGGCCTGTAAATTCGTCGACAATCACAACTTTGTTGTCTTCAACCACGTAGTTGACGTCCTTTTCATAGAGACAATACGCGCGGAGCAGCTGTGAGATATTGTGCATGCGCTCGGACTGCGAATCGCAGCTGGCCTGGATCTCCGCCTTCTTCCTGGTCTTTTGCTCCTCGGAAAGGGTTTCGTCCGCATCGATTTCCGTGAAGGCCGTCACGATATCGGGCAATACGAACGCGTCGGGATCGTCGGGATTCAGGAAGGAGCGGCCTTTCTCACTGAGGTCAGCCTCGTGAGCGCGTTCGTCCATCGTGAAGAACAGCTCCTCCTTGAGCGCAAAGAGTTCCTCCTTTCTGGTGTCCTGATAGTAGCCGAGTTCGGTCCGGTCGAGCAGTCTGCGGTTGTCCGGGTTCTCGAGCGCGCGCATGAGCCCTTTGTTGCGCGGCTGACCGAGTTTTACCTTGAACATAAGTCGGCCCGCCTCCTCAGCGTTGCCCTGGTCGAGGAATTCTGTGGCCTCGCTCATAAGCCGGTTGCACAGGATCGTCTGCTTGCGCACAAGTTGATCGACAAGGGGTTTGAAGCGATCAAACTGATGCGTGGACACTGTGACCGGCCCACTGATAATCAGCGGCACACGGGCTTCATCGATAAGGATAGAATCGACTTCATCGACGATGGCATACCAATGACCGCGCTGAACCATCTGAGAGCGCGAAGTTGCCATGCCATTGTCTCGCAGATAATCGAAGCCGAATTCGGCATTGGTTCCGTAGGTGATGTCGCACGCGTATTGGCGCCGCCGATCGTCCGGAGTCTGATCGTGGAGAATCACGCCGGTGGTCAGTCCCAGCATCTCGTAAAGGCGACCCATCCACTCAGCATCCCGACGTGCCAGATAGTCGTTGACGGTCACCAGATGCGCTCCGCGGCCGGTGAGCGCGTTAAGCGCCAGTGGCAGGGTTGCCACAAGCGTTTTGCCCTCTCCGGTTGCCATCTCCGCGATCCGGCCTTTGTGCAAAACCATTCCGCCGATAAGCTGGACGTCGAAGTGAACCATGTTCCATGAGGTCGGCGTGCCAGCCACATCCCATGTCCTCCCGCACAGACGACGCGCGGCATTTTTAACCGCGGCGAAGACCTCCGGCAACAGCTCCTCGATTCGAGCCTGTTGCGCATCCCAATCCTCAATGCCGCTCAACTCCGTCTTCCATGCCAGCGCCTTCTCGCGCAGCGCCTCGTCGCTTAACGCCTGATACTCGCGCTCAAGCTCGTTAATACGCCGGACAATTGGCAGCATGCGCTTGATGTCGCGCTGATTTTTCGAACCAAAAAGTTTCTTGAGGACCCAGGCAATCATGATGTGAGAACGGATTTCATGCGGCCGACGTTCCGAACGCCGTAGCTGCAAACAGCGACTATGCCATGGCCACAATGCCAGTCAACGAAGGCCCGCCGACACCGGGCGCTGCCGCTGTGCGACCCTCGGCACCCATTGCAACAATACTGCGGGGTTACCCCTGGAGTTTCAAAATCCGCCCCGGAGAGATTGCGAACGTGTGCGTTCCCAACTCGTTCTCCAACCATGCCGCACCGCCGGCCCATGGCGAAAACGCTGGCAGCACCCATCGTCGCGGGCCCATGACGAAGGCGGGGAGCCGCAGGTTTAGGCCGGCTCCGTCTTTAAGACGGACAGCGGGATGCCAGTGCCCTTCGATGCGCACAACCCCATCGGGCGTGTCGCAATCCCGATCGCCATGAGTGAACAGAAACGATCCGATTCCATGCGATTCGACGGCGTCTGCTGCCGGGAGCAGCCGCCGATCGTGATTCCCGGCAATCAGAACAACACCGGGGCACAGCCCCCTGATCCATTCGAAAAACTCCATCGCAGCAGGCCAACCAGCGCGGTTGTGCACTGTATCGCCGCAAAAAATCAATGTCTGCGGGCGATAATCCGCAACAAGCCCCTGCAACCGTACGCGAATATCGTCCATGCCCCACAATGGTCCGAGGCCGCCTGCGACACGCTGACTGATTTCGTGTGCGTAATGCACATCGGCAATGGCCATCCACCCGGATGAACGATGAATTAATGCGAGTCGCGCATCGAGCAGGATCCCGGGTGCGACCTCGACGACGGCCGGAATCTGCGGGCTGGAGCGTCCGAACGGACCCGGCGCACCCGCTGCCGCTCGGCTCCCCGCGTTATCCGCTGTGGAATCCATTGAGCGCTCTTTACGCACCCGCTCCCGGTGCGCGAGCGAAAATGCCGGGGATCGTCAATAACACCCCGTTGAAAACCAATCCTGAACAGCGCGTTCTTTTGCGCTTTCAGCACCACGCGTGGGGGGGGCAGCCTCGTTCTCACGGTGCGCCAGCAGCCGATTCCAGAACGGCTGCAGCCGAGGCCGCCCGCTCGCCGATCGCGCGGCGTACGGTGTCCATGTTCTCGCCAGTCAGAGCCGAGACCGGGATGACCTCGAGCTTCCTAAACTTGCGCCGGAACACGACGAGTTTTTCCTTTGCACCATCCAGATCCATCTTATTCGCAATGACGATTGCCGGGCGCGCACCCAAGGTGGGATCGTAAAGATCGAGTTCGCGACGCAGCGACGCAAAATCGTTCCATGGCTCGCGGCCTTCCCAACCGGCCATATCTATAGTGTACACAAGAACCTTGCAACGGACGATATGCCGGAGAAATTCATGGCCCAGACCGACGTTGTCGTGCGCGCCCTCGATAAGCCCGGGGATATCCGCGACGGTGACTCGGCGATAAGCGCCAAGCTCGACGACACCGACGTTTGGGCGCAGCGTGGTGAATGGATACGCTGCAATCTTTGGACGCGCGGCGGATAACGCGGCGAGCAACGACGATTTCCCCGCGTTCGGATAACCGACAAGACCCGCATCGGCAATGGTGCGCAGCTCAAGCAGAAATTCTCCTTTCTCGCCATCCTCACCCGGAGTCGACTGGCGTGGGGCGCGGTTTGTGCTGCTTTTGAAATGCATATTGCCACGGCCGCCACGGCCCCCGGAGCAAAGCACAAACTCCACGCCCGGCTCATTGAGATCGGCGATGGGCAGCAACGAACTCATCATCTCCTTCCACTGCGGCTTGGCGAAATCGGCATCGCCCCCCTCGTTTTCCTCGAACAGATCCTCGTCGACAGGCTTCGGGCGCCGCGCAAAACCATCCGGCAACCGGTAGACCAGGGTGCCCAACGGTACTTTGAGCACAACATCCTTGCCGGACTTGCCCTGCTTCTGGCTCCCCTGGCCGTTCGCCCCGCGACGCGCCCGCACAATGGGTTTATAATGATAATCAACCAGATTGTCGGTGTGCTCGTCGGCCTGGAGCACGATACTACCGCCGCGCCCGCCATCGCCGCCGTCCGGCCCGCCTTTGGGCACAAACTTCTCGCGCCGGAAGCTCACGCATCCCGCCCCCCCTTCGCCCGCTTGGGCGTGAATTTTTACGCGATCCACAAACATCGCTCATCCCTCCAGTGTTACGCCAATCCCAACCATCGCCCCCACCAGCTGCCGCGTCAACGGGAACCGCCGCGGGGGTTGACGCGCTCGGAAGGAAAGGTGCTCTCCACAAGCCCGGCAATTACGACCCCGGATAAAAATCCATGTATCCATCTTCCACACCAATTCGCCGCATATGGCGCCCACCCGAGGAAAGGAGATTGCGGCTGCCGTTCAAAGGCCAGAACAACGCGCACGGAAAATCCTCCGTTCTCTTACGCGCACCCCAGGCGTTCCCATCAAGCGTGGGCGCACACCACCGAGGCGGGCCACGCAACGCAACCTATAACGTAATATTCGCTGCGTCCCGCCGGTTTCCACGGGGCAAACGCATACGGATAAACCCAGCGTATTCGAAGGCGGAACATTCCCGGAGACATCATTCCGCAACGCGGCGTAGCGTTTAGCGTTACGAGGTCACTCGCAATTCGGACCGGCGGTTCACCATGAACACGGAACAATGTCACGATCTGTGGGAAGGCTTGCCAACGCGGCCTTGCGTTGTGCATCGCAGTATATGGCACCGGTTGCCCGACGCGCAAGGCACGCTACGGTTCCTCGACTCATATTCAACATACCGCTGCCGACCCGGAGCTTTACGTCCGGCGATTGTCCGATGTCCAAACTGCTTTTCCTCGCTTTCCTTGCAATTGTGCATCCCATCGGCGCCTGGGAACTCGCTGCTGAGAAACGCCCCGGCGATCCCGCGCCCGGCGTCGCCTATGTTGTGCGCAGCATCCGCGACAGCGGCAGCGCCCGCACTGCGGAATTGCATCTGGTCACATTCGACGCCCGCAGTCACATGCTCAGGGTGATCGACAGGCCCACACAGTATTCCACCGGGCTTGACGACGAAATGCTTGCTGGCGGCTATCTGGCCGGCACCAATGGCGGGTATTTCACCCCGCAATTCGAGCCGCTCGGGCTCGTCGTGAGTAATGGAGATATCGTGAGTCCCGAAACGCGCGCGCACATCCTTTCCGGGGTGCTGGCAATCACATCCGACCGGCTTTACCTGCTGCGCAACGGAGAATTCAAGCTCGGACCGCGCACACGCGAGGCGCTTCAATCCGGACCGTTCCTTGTCGACGGCGGACGTCCGGTTCACGGGCTGAACGGACTCAGGCGCGCAGCAAGAACCTTCGTAGCTACAGACGGCGCGGATCGCGCAGCGCTCGGCGTCCTGTACGCCCCCACCCTCGCTGAAGCCGGAGAAATACTTTCAACATCAGATATCGTGCGGGAATTTCCCGTGGAGCGAGCCCTAAACCTCGACGGTGGCCGTTCCACGGGGTTCTGGGTCCGCACCGCCCCGAAGCCGACGTATATCGGCGAGATCAGCAGTGTGCGAAATTTCCTTGGCTTGACGGAACGCTGACGCTTCGTCACAGGATTCGCCGACGCGACAGCCCGTGCAGTATCAAACGTTGCATTTTTCCGCACGAGCGTTTGGGCCCCACAATAAACCCAACACGCGTTCTGAGGAGTGCACATCGCCCGTAGTCCAAAAGGATTCGGCACCTCGCCCACCGGACTCATCTGCGAACAAGCCGCGCGCGGTCAACACGCGATTGAGCTGGCGTGCGACAGCCGCTCCGGTGTCCACGAGCGTCACGGCCTCTCCAGCAGCCTCCGCAATCGCCGCCCTCAAAAACGGATAATGCGTGCAGCCCAGCACGATGACATCCGCCCCGGCTTCCACCAGCGGTCGAACAAAGCCGGCTGCGAGCCTTTGCACCCGCGGCGTTTGCAATTCTCCGGCTTCCACCATCTCGACAAGCCCGGGTGCGGGTTGCGTCACAACGCGCACGCCCTGTCCAAAGCGTTCCAGCAACGCGGCAAACCGAGCGCTTTGCAATGTGCCCACCGTGGCAAGCACTCCGACAACTCCAGTGCGTGTTGCGGCTGTTGCCGGTTTCACAGCCGGCTCCATGCCCACCACCGGAACGGAAAACCGCTCGCGGAGAACGGGCACAGCCGCGGCAGTGGCAGTGTTGCAGGCTACAACCAGAGCTTTTGCCCCTCGCGCCGTACAAAATTCCGCCAAGGCTACCGAACGCTCTACAATGCGTTCTGCGGGAAGGGCTCCGTAAGGCACATGCGCAGAGTCGCCGACGTAGACCAAATCTTCAGCCGACAACAACCTCCGGATTTCTTTCAGCACGGATAATCCGCCCCACCCCGAATCGAACACGCCAACCGGCTGCGACATCATGCCGATTGTCCGCGCCCGACGACCAACGCGTCATCAGGCAGCGGACGCACCCGTGCCTCTCAGCCGGCCTCGGCGTCTGCCGTTCGGGGGGCTGCGTCGGAACGTTCCGCAACCTCAAACGCAAGTTTATCGCCCTCGCGAATGGTTCTCACTTTATCGCCGGCCTTGATGCTGGCGCGGAGGATTTCTTCCGCCAACGGATCCTCAAGATAGCGTTCCACCGCGCGACGCATCGGCCGCGCCCCATAGGTTGGGTCGTACCCTTTCTCGATAAGCAGCTCCCTGGCCGATGTGTCCAGGTCGATTTCGATCTCTTTAGCGCGAATGCGCTCGGAGACTTTGCGCACTTCCAGGTTGACGATCTCAATCAGATTTTCCCGGCTCAATGTGTGGAACACGATGAGATCGTCCAGACGATTGATGAACTCCGGCTTGAACACCCGCTTGGCCTCCTCAAGAATCTTGGCACGCATGTTCTCGTAGTCTTCCTCATTGGCCGGCGCACCGAATCCGAGTGTGGTCTGCCGTTTGATGAGTTCCGCGCCAACATTCGACGTCATGATGATGATGGTGTTCCGGAAATCGATCTTTCGCCCAAGACTGTCGGTGAGCTTACCCTCCTCGAGAATCTGCAGCAGCAGATGCATCACGTCGGGATGCGCCTTTTCGATCTCATCAAAGAGCACAACCGAATACGGCCTGCGCCGGACGGCCTCCGACAATTGGCCACCTTCCTCATAACCGATGTAGCCGGGAGGCGAACCGATCAGGCGCGAGGACGTGAATTTCTCCATGTACTCGGACATATCGATCTGAATCAGCGCATCGCCGTCGCCGAACATGAATTCAGCAAGACTGCGTGCAAGGAACGTTTTGCCAACTCCGGTGGGGCCGAGGAACACAAACGAACCAATGGGTCGACGCGGATCCTTAAGATCGGCCCGGGAACGGCGCAGCGCCTTGCTGATGGCCACAACGGCTTCGTGCTGACCAATCACCGCCTGCTTGAGATCTTCCTCCATACGCAGGAGCTTCTTCGTCTCCTGCTCCTCCATACGGTGCAACGGCACGCCGGTAACTTTCGAGATGATGTGCATGATGTCTTCTTCATCCACGACCACCTCGTTTTCGTCGCGCTGTTCGCGCCATTCCTTCAGGATACGCTCAAGTTCATCCTTGGCCTGCTTTTCACTGTCGCGCAGGGCGGCAGCACGCTCGAAATCCTGAGCTTTAATAGCTCCGTCCTTTTCCGCCTTGATTTCCTCAATACGGCCTTCGATCTCTTTCACATCGGGCGGGCGCGTCATGGACCCAATTCTGGCGCGCGCTCCGGCTTCGTCCATCATGTCGATCGCTTTATCCGGAAGGAAGCGCCCTGTGATGTAGCGTTCTGAAAGTTTGGCAGCAGCTTCCACAGCGGAATCGGTATACCGCGCCTTGTGGTGTGCTTCATACTTGCCCTTAAGTCCGCGCAGGATCTCAATGGTGTCTGCGACCGAGGGTGCCTCGACACGGATCGTCTGAAACCGGCGCTCAAGCGCGGCATCCTTCTCAATATACTTCCGGTATTCGTTGAGCGTGGTGGCACCCACGCACTGTAGCTCCCCACGGCTCAATGCAGGCTTGATGATATTGGAAGCGTCCATAGCGCCCTCAGCGGACCCTGCGCCGACGATGGTGTGCAGCTCGTCAATGAACAGGATGACATTTTTAGACCGGCGTATCTCGTCCATCACGGCTTTGATGCGTTCCTCGAACTGACCGCGGTATTTTGTGCCGGCCACCATTAACGCGAGATCGAGGGTGATAACCCGTTTGTCCCGCAATAGCTCTGGCACATTCCCATTGGCGATTTCCTGGGCCAGGCCTTCGGCAATCGCGGTTTTGCCAACGCCGGCTTCACCGAGCAATACGGGGTTGTTCTTTGTGCGGCGGCACAACACCTGAATAACGCGCTCGATTTCGTTGCGGCGCCCAATGACGGGATCGAGGTCGCCCTTGCGGGCTAGTTCAGTCAGGTCTCGTCCGAAGGCACGCAACGCCGGTGTTTTTACCTCTTTGCGACCACCCTGGGAGGAGCCTCCCTGTCCCGCGTGCGCCTCCTCTTCATCTTCAGGCGGCGTGAAATTGGGATCCAGCTCCTTGAGAATTTCGTTGCGCGTGGTGTCCGTGTTAACATCGAGATTGCGTAAAACACGGGCCGCCACGCCGTCGCCTTCGCGGAGCAATCCAAGCAGGATGTGTTCGGTGCCCACGTAGCTGTGGTTGAGATTTTTGGCTTCCTTGCCAGCAAGGGCCAACACCTTTTTCACCCGCGGGGTATAAGGAATGTTGCCCACCATTTTGGTCTCCGGCCCGGAGCCCACCTGCTTCTCGACTTCCATCCGGACTGTATCGAGATCCAGACCCATCTTTTGCAGCACGTTGACGGCGACGCCCTGCCCCAGCTTGATTATGCCAAGCAGCAGATGCTCGGTGCCAACGTAGTTATGATTGAAGCGATCGGCTTCTTTGCGAGCAAGCTGGAGAACCTGCTGTGCGCGCGGAGTAAAGTTATTCATCATTCTGGCCGGTTTTGGCGGGTAACGAACCGCCGGGTGGCAAACTATTCGTAACAGGGCTGTCGAACTTTTTCAACTTGGCGCGTACTGTGGCGGCGCGCAACTGATCGCGCTCTTCCGCAGCAAGCTTCTGATCAGACGTCCGCTGAAGATGCGCCGGTTGTATAAAGGTGAACAGCGAGTCGATGTCTTTGGCGGATTTGCCGCGAAATTGTCCGAGATCGATGCCAAGCTTCATCAGGGACAGAAGATTCAGCGCTTCTTTGGTCGTCATCGCGTGGGCATGACGCAGAACGCCATACGCGCGACCTACCTGGTCGTCCAGCATGCCGGGACGCTTTTCCAACAGCATCTCCCGCGCGTTCTGCTCGTGGTCGAGCACTTTGCCGATGACTTCCGCAAGCATGTCCAACACATGGCGTTCACTTTGCCCAAGCGTGATCTGATTTGAGACCTGGAACAAATTCCCCAACGCCTCCGTTCCCTCCCCATGAATCCCCCGCACCACAAGACCAAGCTTGTTCACCCCGGAGATGACCTGATTCATCTGATCGGCGAGCACAAGCCCCGGCAGATGCAGCATAACCGATGCGCGCAGCCCCGTTCCCACGTTGGTTGGGCATGCGGTCAGGTAACCAAGCGCCGTGTCGAACGCGATCTCGAGCCGATCTTCCAGCTCCGAATCCACGGCGTCTGCCATGGCGTACGCGTTATCGAGCTGTAAGCCAGGACGGATGGCCTGCATGCGAAGATGGTCTTCTTCGTTGATCATCACGCTCAACGTGGCGTCGTGATTAATGACCACTGCGCTTCCCGCACCCTTGCTTTGCTGCTCGCGGCTGATGAGATGGCGCTCAACGAGGATCGTCTTTTCCAGCGAACTCAACTCGTGCATGTCTGCCGCAAACGCATCCTGCATTTCCGCCAAACTGAGCACCTCCGGTTTGATGCGACCAAGCACCTCAATACGGTCGGCTTTTTTTGCCCAACCGGGGAATGGCCGCAGCACGAGATTGCGTGCCAGCCGGATCCGGCTGCTGACGATCACAGGATGATAACTTTTTTCCGAGGCGAGCCACTCACCCGGATCCACGAGAAGATCGACGAAGTTCATGGGGCTGGCTCCGGTTCCTCACGCAACTTCCGGATTTCATCGCGAAGATGCGCGGCGTTTTCATAATTCTCCTCGTCCACAGCCCGGGCGAGATCGGTCTCAAGCGCCTTCAAACGGTCTGCGATCTCGCGCTGCCGCTGCGCGCGCGGTGGCACCTTGCCGCTGTGGTTTTCCGCACGATGAATGCTCTTGAGCAATGGCTGGAGCTGGTCTGCAAAGGTCTCGTAACAGGCGCTGCATCCGAGACGCCCGGTCTTTTTAAAATCACTCTGACTGAACCCGCAGACGCTGCAGCGGATTGCACTCTGCGATTTTTCGAGCATCTGGGCGGTTCCAAGCCCCTGAAGCAAATCCAGAAATGCGAAACTGGTGGGATCGGCGACCCCCTTTTCTTTCGAACAGGCCTCGCAGAGATTCACCTTCTGCATCTTGCCGTCCACGATTTGGGTCAGGTAAACCGTGGCTGTATTGGATTTGCAGGCGTCGCAAAGCATGGCAGCTATATTGTAACTAAAACTGTTACGCTTCAACCGCAACTCCGGTTGCCGGCAGATCCGGCCCCGCACCGTTGCGCTCTCCGCGCGTCTTTCTCCTTATCCTAGCGCGGTTTGCCGCCCAACGCCAGCAGCCTCGCCGCCAGTTTCATAATCCTTCCCGCTCATGGCGATGCCTCCGGCGGCGGCGGCGTCCCGGCCCCCACAAGCTCCCGCACCACGTCGATCAACTCCGGATGGTTACCCAACGTCGCGAACGCAGGGTCGCCCAGCAGAAACAAAAAAAATGTTCGCGGCATGCGCACAGCACAGCGCCCGAGCAATTCGCGCGCCGCTTGCACATCCCCCGCCTGTAACTTCACAGCTGCAGCCGCCAAAGCCATGTTCGAAGGTGCGTTCAGATCGGCAACCGTTTCGTCCGCCAGTTTCGTCGCGCGCGCCGGGTCCAGTTCCATCTCCGCAAGGTCTTTCTTGCACTGAAACAGAAACTGTGAGGATTCCGACAGCGTCCGGACAAGCGCTGCCTCCAGCTTCTCCACCGCTTCACGGCTGCGGCCGAGTTTTCGCAGCGCTTCCGACCAATAAAATAGCGGGTCAGGATCGAAGGGATCGGCAAGATGCGCATCCCGAAACGAAAGCACGGCGGCTTCCAGCTTTTGTTCCTGCTGTGCCAGAAGTCCAATCGCCGTGTGCGCAGCCTCCAAATCGCGCCACTCCCGCACAGCGTTGTTTGCAACAGCAAGCGCTTCCGCATTTTGTCCTTCCGAAATATGGATCAACGCAGCCTCCAACGCCAGCCCCTGAACCCACGGATGTTTCTCCCGCACTTCGTCGAGCAGGGCCAGCGCTGTTTCAGAATCGGCGTCCCGTCGTGCAATCAATGCCTTATCAATCAGTTCGGCTGCTTCTTCCCGCTTTTTATAATTTGGCAGTGCGGGCTCGGCGAGCGGATCCTCTCCCTTTTCGATTGCAGCGGCAGCCGCTACCCCGCGTTTGCCGAGCGCACCGGCAATGTCCCGCTGCCTCAATTCCAGCGCGAACCACACGCAACCCGCCAGCACGAGCACGATGCTGAGCACGATGAACCACCAGCGCGAAGTGATTGACCGTCGCCCCCGCCGGGACGTCTGATGCTGCGCTGGAGGATGCGGCGCTGCGCCCCGGGATGAACGTCTCCGTCGGCGAACGCGATGATCCGGTTTCCCACCCGGACGCTCTTCCTCTCCGAGATCTTCAGGGCGTGCCATCTCCACGACATCCGACGTTGCATTCATAGGCCCATGCGTGGCCGCCAGACCCGGCTCGTAATCTGCCGGCTGAGATGTTTCGTAAAAATCGTTCGCCTCTTGCTCCATGTCTCCGCCCTCCGGCAACACGGCAGCTTCGTTCTGTTCCAGACGCTGCTCACCGCTCGAGAAACCGTAAAGCGGATTACCCGGAGCCCGATGCGGACTCGGAAACCCGGACTCCCCCCTCACAATTCGCTGCGCTGAAGGCCATTGTTCCGCAGGCCAGAGGCCGTCCTCCAGGTTCTGACTTGTGCGATCGGAAGGTTGGGTTGGTTCGTCGGCAGACATGATCGGGAAATCTGAAATCGGCTCCATTCGCAGCTCTCTATGCTCCTTCCGCCTGCCCGCCTTCGCAAGCCCTGGATGGAAAAACCGCCGCATTCTCGCCAGCTGCATTTGTGCGCGGACGCGCGTGCGCACATTTCAGATTTTTTTTCAGCCGCAACATCTTCATAACTCATTGTTCTTCAATGGTTTGACGGAAATTCCCGTCTCCAGCCGAATTTCCCTTGTCCGCGACACTTGCAGGATCTAATCTCATTCCCCCTGCGACGGGTAGGTCGGCGAACGCTGTGAATAACTTGTTTAAAACTTTTTCCGTTTATCTACCGCCCGTCACGCCGACGCTGGCTTTATCCCTTAAAGGGTCCGATGGACAAAGTCCTGGAGGGTGGTGCGCTTCGATTCATACGATTTATCGGGTTGCACAACGAAAAATCCCTCAAAGCGCTGCCTTACAGCGACTTATAACGCTCGAAAGAGCACCGTATCACATTTTTTCTTGTGTTTCCACCGCCGTGCGGCCTTCCCGAATTCCATCGGTCGGTTCCCTTTTAGTTTGTATTCGAAATTCAGCGAATGTTACAAAACTGTCACATTCGCGTGTTGATATCTAACGCGTCGTCCCATGGCTACCACCGCAAATCTCCCCATACTCTGGCAAAATGTCTGTGAAACGATCAAACCGCAGGTCGGCCGGGAAACGTTTGAACGTTGGTTCGAACACGTTCATCCCGTTACGCTTGATGGGAGCCGGATTTTGCTCAAAGTGCCCAACTCGATTCATCAGCTCTGGATCGAAAGCAATTATCTCGCCCTGCTTAAAGCCGCCCTTGTCGACAAATTGGGTGGTTCTCGCGAAATCGATTTTGTCTGCTCGGACGGTGACAGCTCCGGCAACCCGTTAGGCGAGCCTGTCGCGCACGATGACGCTGCGCCCGCAAACGGCGCGCGGAAAGTGCCGATGGACGGGGTTCAACCCATTCCGGGACTTAATCCCCGCTATTCCTTCGAAACCTTTGTGGTCGGCACGAACAATCAATTTGCGCATGCCGCAGCCTTGGCCGTCGCCCAGGCACCCGCGCGCACCTACAATCCGTTATTCGTCTACGGCGGGGTTGGCCTTGGCAAAACCCATCTCATGCAGGCCATTGGCCATCGCGCGGGCCAAGGCAAAAAAAACAGCCGCGTCGTGTATCTCACCAGCGAGCAGTTCACCAACGAATTCATCGAAGCCATCCAGCACAGCACACTGGTAAAATTCCGGAAGAAATATCGCAACGCAGACGTGCTGCTGATCGATGACATCCAGTTTTTCGCCGGCAAAGAACGTTCTCAGGAAGAATTTTTTCACACGTTCAACACCCTCTTTGACGGCCACAAACAAATCGTGCTTTCCAGCGACCGCCCCGCAAGCGAGATCGGCAGCTTACAGGATCGTCTTGTAAACCGTTTTGAATGGGGGCTCACAGCCGAACTGCAGCCTCCGGACATCGAAACGCGCATTGCCATCCTGCGCAAAAAATCTGAGCTGCTGCAAACCCGCGTGAGCCAGACCACACTCGAGTTTCTCGCCGAACGCATTAAAAGCAACGTGCGGCGCCTTGAAGGCGCTCTGGTCAAGGTCGCGTCGTACCAGAGTCTCAGCGGTCACGAAATCACCACGGAATCCGTCGAACGCTTGCTCAAGGATATTCTCCAGGAAGAAGCCAAGCGAACCATCACCATCGACCAGATCCAACGTAAAGTGGCGGAACATTTCGATGTGCGCCTCGCGGACATGACCAGCAGACGTCGCCCTGCCAACATCGCCTTCCCAAGACAGATCGCGATGTACCTCTCGCGGGAACTGACTCAGGCTTCACTCAGCGAAATCGGGGACGCCTTCGGCGGACGCGATCACGGCACCGTGCTTCACGCGCACAAAACCATCAGACGCAAGATGGGCCTGGAAGAACGCGTCCGCCAGACGATCGCGTATCTCGACAGCGTGCTTCAACGCTGAAGCTCACCACCACCCGACGTGGGGACACGCGCTCCCGCTGCGGCGGGTAGTTGACAGCCGCCCGCCTTTCATCTTTATGGATCTGATCCGCATGTACTCTCCCGCGTCCCGCGCATGAAGCTTTCGCTCTCAAAAGATCAGCTCCTTCAGGGGCTTCAACAGGTTCAGAATGTTGTCACCACCCGGACAACGCTTCCCATCCTTTCGAATGTGATGTTCGAAACTGTGGAAGATCGGCTGCGCCTCACCACCACCGACCTCGAGGTTTCGGTGCGCGCTTCGATCGACGCTGAGATCGAACGCAAAGGGGCCACCACCCTTCCCGCGCGGCGCCTGTTCAGCATCGTCCGCGAACTCCCGCCTGGAACGG
The DNA here is from genome assembly GCA_964652295.1 of uncultured Chthoniobacterales bacterium. Lineage (GTDB taxonomy): Bacteria > Verrucomicrobiota > Verrucomicrobiia > Chthoniobacterales > CALDSX01 > CAZZCL01. The sequence continues at coordinate 8,775 of CAZZCL010000011.1, read as the reverse complement.
TGTCCATCGATGTCGACAACAAAAACTTTGCCGCCATCCGCTGCGGCACCTCCTTCTTCAGGATCTACGGGCTGCCTCAGGAGGATTTTCCAGCACTGCCGGATTTTACCGACGCACGCACTCTCACCCTCCCTCAAAAGGATCTTCGCGATGGCTTGCGAAAAACTTCCTACGCCATTTCCACAGACGAAACCCGCTACGTTCTTAACGGCATCCTCTTCTCGCTTAAAGACAATCAGCTCACTCTTGTCGCCACAGACGGCCGCCGTCTTGCACTCGCAGACGTGGAATCGGAGTTTCCCAAGGCTGACGAAGGCGATTTCATTGTCCCAAGCAAAGCCGTCATCGAAATGCAGCGTCTGCTCACCGACGAAGGCGACATCCGCATCAGTGTCACCGGCAATCAGGTATCTTTCGATCTCAACCAAACGCTGCTCATCTCCAAGTTGATCGATGGCAATTATCCCAATTTCCGTCAGGTCATCCCTTCCGAAACGAAGGAACGCGTCGAGTTGGATCGCGAACCGCTGCTCAACGCCGTCCATCGCGTGGCATTGCTCACGAGCGATAAATCCCGTTCCATCAAGTTGTCTTTTCTAAAGAATAATCTTGAGATCACGGCCAACACACCCGAAGTCGGCGAAGCGCACGAATCGCTCCCGATAAAGTATGATGGACCGGAAATTAACATCGCTTTTGACCCGGAATTTTTCATGGCGCCGCTGCGCAACCTGCCCAACGATCAGGTTTTTCTGCATCTCACAGACGAGATCAGCCCTGGCGTGATCAAAGTGCAGGCTCCTTTTCTCTATGTGATCATGCCAATGCGCATGCATTGATCTCGCGCGCAGGACATTGCGAGAAGCACCGGGCGATTTCCGGTTTGCGATCACTGGTTTGCGCTCGCTCATCTCCATGATGCCAGAGGGCTATCGCCCGGAATCGAGGCCTATCGCGCCCGGCCTTGCAACGCACGCACAGCCCCGGCATAGCCTGTCATCTCAAGATATCCACG
>CAZZCL010000011.1:0-7750 GCA_964652295.1 uncultured Chthoniobacterales bacterium | reverse complement strand
CACGCCCCGCCATGCCCGCGTCCGTCTCATCGTCGGCGCGCCGCGCCGTCACCGCCCCTTCCCAATAGCTGACAACTGGCAGCACCAGTTCCTGCGCGTTGACCCGCGCTTCCACCTCCAGCGCGATGCCGTGCGCCGGCACTCTCACCCGCCACGCCACGGGATAGACACCGTCGGTCTCAGGACTCGTCCACGTCCGCAACGGTTCCAATGTGAAATCGCCGGGCAAGAGAGAAATCGCCTCTCCCTCTGGCAGCATGAGTGTGCCGCTGGAATTGCTGCCGGCTCTGCCATCTTCCCGGCGCAACTGGTAAATCATTAAGTCCCGCCCATCATCAAGGTTCAGACTGAACCAATCCCATCCCACCTGATCAGCCCCAAGCTGGTTCGAGCCCCACTCGCGATCCAGCCACGCATGCCCGGTCACGGCGCGTTCCACATCGCCAACGCGTACCGCACCGGAAACTTTCATTCGCGGGATGGTGTAATAATGCGTGGCTTCACCAAGCCCCGCGTTTTTCTGGCTCACTCCGTCCCGCCCATGAAAAACAGGGGGGCGCAACGGTTCCAACTTCAGATTCAACGAAATATCCGCGGCATCGGCCTCCGCAGACCAAACCCCATACTCATCGACATCCAGAGTCCACTCTGCAAGACGGGCAACCGGCAGGTTCATACCCGGACCCTGCGCAAAAGCCGCCTCATCGAACGCGCCGCGCGTCAGCGTCTCGTGGAAACGGAACCTGCCCGACCCGAAATCCGTGAGGGCCATGTGCCCGAATTTGATGTCTCCCACAACAAACCGCGACTCCACGCCCTCGCGCCGCGCTGGCGGAATCAGTCCGCTACGAAAAAAGGTGATCTGGAACCCGTACTGCCCACCCGCCGCACTTCCTTCATTGGCTCTGGGTTCAGCATCAAGGTAACCGGTGAAATACCACCACTCCGTCCGGAACTCCGGATGTGCGTAATGATCGCGTGGAAACTCGTAGCTCCACCCGGGGACAGCCAGCCGCCATCCGCTCGCGTCGAAGACTTCGTCCGTGTTTGGGACAGCAGCGGTCGCAGGATTCCAACCCAACGCCCCAAGACAAATCGCAGCTGCAACAAATTGCCGCGCCCATGGCCCGCACCACGGTGTCACCGGAAGCCTAAGTGCCGTCGCTGCCGTCGATGGACCACTTCTTTGCGTCATCGAGCGATTCGAGCGTAGCACCTTCTGCGTGGCCATCTCCAAAGAGCACATTCACAAACTTGTACGTTCCACCGCTTCCCGCCTGATGCGTGCCGAATACGGAGGCTTGATCGACTGTTTGATCCGTGCTGGTGAGCGTCCCGGAAAATGAGCTGTTTGAATTGTCCGATTTTTTCGCTGTCATCAAAACGAAATTGGATGGACTGGCAATGCTATCAATGAGCGGCAGGGGTGTGGCGCTAAGATCTGCCACCACGCTGTTGATGGCATAACTCACCGGGCTACTGGAATCGGTGGTGACACGACGCGCATCGAACGGGGACCGAAAAATTTTATTGTCCGGCACCGCCCCTTGACCGCTCGTATCCGTCTCGCTTCCGTAGCGCAGGATGGGCACCCACGCCCCGGTCCCCATCAGCAACCCCTCGTTGTCGCCAGCCCATATCGTCACACCCAGACCCAGCTGGCGCAAATTGTTCAGACAGGAAAGGGCCACGCCTTTTTCCCGAGCAGAGTTGAACGCAGGCACAGCGAAGGCAACAAGCACACCGATAATCGCAATAACGACGAGCAATTCAATAAGCGTAAACGCTTTTGTTCTGGTTTTCATAAAGTCGATATGGGGAAAGGAGAAACGGCGGTGAGCCACCACCGCAAAACGCACTACTAACACTCGCTCTGCCTTGGCGCATTGACAACCGCGAAAAAGCCGGAGTTGACCGCCTCTCACGTAGGCGTTCCGACTCAATGAAATCGAAAAAACTCCTCCGCCACACGCTCAGTCCTCGCCGCAACGCTCCCCAAATCCGTCTCGCGCACCTCTGCGATGCACTCCGCCACCAGCCGGGCATGCCACGGTTCGCAGCGTCCGCCCCGATGCGGTACCGGAGCCAGATACGGACAATCCGTTTCCACCATGAACCCGTCCGCCGCCACCGAAGCGGCACTTTGCCGGACGCCGCCGGCATTTTTAAATGTCACGATACCGGTAAAAGAAACCAGATGTCCCATTGCAGCCGCCTCTGCAGCCTGCTCCGGCGTACCGCCAAAACAATGAAACACACCACGCAATCGCCCCGTGTAGGGACTCAGAATCGCCAGCGTGTCTTCCCATGCATCCCGCTGATGAATCACGACGTTCAGGTTCAGTTCTGCCGCCAGATCGAGTTGCTGCCGAAACAACGTCGCCTGCCGTTCCTTCACTTTCTGCGCCTCCATCAGGTCTTCCGGCAGCCGATGATAATCCAGTCCGGTCTCTCCAATGGCAACCACTGAGCTGGCGGCCGCCAGCTCACGCAGCGCGGGCCGCACATCCGCCGTATCAGCGTCTCTGAGATCCGTCGGATGAATCCCGACCACAGCATGGACCCCATCGTGCAACCGCGCGAGTTCCAACACCCGGCGGCTGCTGTCGATCGATGTGCCAATTGTGATAACACGGCGGACACCCGCTTCCTGCGCACGAGCGAGCACGGCGTCAAAATCCCCTGCAAAATCCGGATAATCCAGATGGGCATGCGTATCGGTCAACATGAAGGCACGGTGTTCTGCGGAGCTTTCAGTGTCCGAACTCGACCCGGGGTTCGAAGATTTCGTTGCCCTCAGCATCCATGGTCACCACAGCCGCGTCGGGTACACGGGCACCCGGCCTCTCATACAAGCCGGTTTTTAGATCGATTGCTCCGCCCACCTCAACGGTGGTCGTCAAGCGCTCTTCAAAATTCCTCGGATTCATGACGTACTCCCCATGAACACGAATACGGTTTTCTCCCTCGACAAATTCGCACCCGATGCGCGTTTGAACCTCGACCCAGGCAGCGAATTCCCCGTCGAACTTCTGGTGCTCCTCCAAAGTTAGCTTACCATGAATCTGAGGCCAGCGCTCCCTTAACGCATCGGACCACAGGCCGTTTAATAGCTGATCCACTGGCACTTGTCGCACGCTGTCATCCGGCCCGATGGCTAGCACGCAACAGGCGGCAGGGTCCCATTTGCCTTCCGCATGAAAAATGGCAGCTCGCCTGTCAAAGCGCCATTTAACATTCAGACCACCGTGGTTGCGATTCCCGAAATCTCCCCCATTCCGTGCGTCCACCGCAAAAATCGCCCGTCGCGTCGTCAAATCCACGACGTGATTGCCAACATCGAAATTCTGCCGCTCGGCCTGCTCTACTGTGGAATGGCTGAACGCGAAGCGGCCATCTGGACAAGGACACACCAGCCAGCCTTCGACATCAGCGCTGTCGAGGGAATCCTCGACAATCGAGGCCAATGCAGAGAGCGCACCGCTCAACTCCGGCGAATCCGTGAATCCAAACCACTCCTGGACGTTTCCCGCGTCGGTGCCCACAAGCGCGGGCAGCGAACCCATCATAACCACCGCCACAAAGCGCAGCCAGGACAGGTTCATGACAACCGCCGTTCCACATCCGACTGAAGCCACCCCCATAACCGATCCAATTCCTCCGGTGTCTCGCGCTTCAAAGCGTTTACATCTGCCAAACCTAAAACCCCGCCGGGAGGCGGATCTTTCCGCGCGAACATATAAAACTTGATCTTCGGCTCTGTGCCCGAAGGACGCACCGCCACACGCCGACCGTCGGCCAGCCGGAATTGTGTCATCTTCTCCTTCGGCAATGTTTCTCCATCAGCATCCACAATGTCGTCGCGCGAGAAATCCCTCACTTCGACCACAGTCGACCCGTCGATGGCCTGGGGCGGGTCGGCAGCATAGGACGCAGCAAGCCTCGCGATCTTCTCCGCGCCTTCTGCGCCTTCAAAAGACAGCGAGCCATTCCTCTCACAAAAATAGCCGTATTTCGCATACACCTCGTTCAGCAACTCGACAGCGCTCATTCCGCGCGAGGCGGCCCAAGCCACGGTCTCCGCAAACATCAACGCAGAGCCGTTGCCATCTTTATCACGCACAAAATCCGCGCCACTATATCCGTAGCTTTCTTCACCACCGAACACGTAAAAGTTGGAGTGCTGCAGTCGCGCTTCGCGCGTTTCCTCCTCGCTCCGGCGGGCATAATCGGAGCGCAACTCCTGCGGCAGCTCACGCTCGTAGCGGCCCAGCTTCTGCCCAATGTACTTAAATCCTGTCAACGTTTCCACACACCGCAAACCATGTTTCGCAGCAATGGAAGCCAGCAGATCGGTCGTCACCACTGTCTTGATGATGGCGGCACGGCTGCAGTTTGTCTCAGTGAGGATTCCTTGCTCGAACAGTTTGGTCACCCGATAATAGGCAATCAGCGAGGCAATCTGATTGCCGGTAAGCAAATCCATTCCACCATCCTGTGCGCGGACGGCAACACCGACCCGGTCGCAATCCGGATCTGTACCAATGACAACATGCGCCCCGGTACGTCCGGCTTGGCGCACCGCAAGATCCAGCGCCTCGGCGTTCTCCGGATTAGGCGATTTCACGGTCGGAAATGCGGCATCGAACGCTTCCTGCTCGGGCACCACATCCACTTCAAACCCCGCGCTGCGCAAAAGCGGCACGCTGATGACCCCGCCCGTCCCGTGGATCGGCGTGAAGACAATTCTGAGTCCGCCCCCGCCTGCAAGCTCCGCATCCAACACAAGGGTGCGCAGCCGTTCCATGTAGGCAGTGTCCAGCTCCGGCCCCAGACGTTTCAAAGTCCCGCGTGCAGATTCCGGAAGCGGCTCTCGCGGAACCCGTCCCAACTCTTCAACACGGGCGATGATCCCCGACGCATGCGGCTCCACGATCTGCGCGCCATCCTCAAAATAGACCTTATACCCGTTGTCATGCGGCGGGTTGTGGCTCGCCGTGATCACAATACCCGCCTGAGCCCCCAACTGACGCACCGCGAACGACAACTGCGGCGTCGAACGTGGACCATCGAACAACGCAGCGTCGCAGCCGCATTCCGTCGTAATGCGTGCTGTTAACTCCGCAAATTCATGCGAAAAATGGCGGACATCATGCGCAATGACGATCAACGGTCGGCCGCTTGCGCCCTGTTGCGCCTGCCAATCACGCAGATACGCGGCAAGACCCCGTGTCGCGCGCGCCACATTGGCTTCGTTCATCGCATTGGTCCCCACACAGGGATACTCAGGTCGCCCCACTTCACCTGCTCCACCCCGCTCCGCCGCCGTCACCACCCGCCCGATGGTTCGCCCACGAAGCCCCCCCGTACCGAAGGCCAACGTGCGAAAGAATCGGTCATTCAACTCCTGCCATTGCTCCGCTTCGACCAGCTCGGCAACACTCCGCGCGATCACGCTCCCGCCAGCGCTCTGCACCTCCAGAGTTTCCATCACATTCGCGTGCGCCGACTCCAGCAATACTCCACGCTCGCGTGCTCTCCCAAGGGCTTCGATAAGATCCGTATGACTCACGATGATGAGACTAGCGGGATCGGCCGGACGTGTCCAATGGGTTGATTTCATTAGTCCCCGCGCTAGCTTGACCCTTAGCGCATTTCTTCGCCTCGGTAGCTCAACGGTAGAGCAGTTGACTCTTAATCAATTGGTTCCAGGTTCGAATCCTGGCCGGGGCACATTCCGCGTCGTCGCGCCACAGGTTTGCATTTCTCAATCCTGGTTTTTCTCTGGGACAACGCAATTCCCCCACCTCTCCTCCCATTGGCTTCAGCATCAGCGACAGCACTCATGAATTCCCCGAAGCCCGACCGCAGCACGCAACAGATTGCTTCACGCCGCCGTTTTCTCGGCACACTGGCCGCCGCAGCACCCGCCGCTCTTGCCGGGGCTTTGACACAGGCCAACGCGCAACCGGCCACTCCTGCGTCATCCCTCGCCTCATTGGCACTGCCGCGCCGCAAACTCGGTCTCAACGGTCCCGATGTAACCATCCTAACCTTTGGCGGCACAATGAAAGCGCTCGACGTCGCCTACATGAACCTCGCATGGGAACGCGGGATCAGATCCTACGACACCGCAGACTGTTATCTCGGTGGCCGCTCAGAACGCGTCTTTGCCGATTGGGTACGCAAGTATCCGGAGCGTCGCAAAGACATGTTTCTGGTTTCCAAAGATCATCCCCGAAACGGATTGCAGGAGATCATGCAACAGATCGACCGACGGCTGGAAGCGTGTGGAACGGATTATCTCGATCTGTTTTTCATTCATGGCATTGGGCCCGAGGAATATGGCGAGGGCTCACTGGACTGGCCGCGCAGCGACGAACTCCGACGTGTCTTTGACGCCGTCAAAGCTTCCGGAAAAGCTCGGCTCACAGGGTTCTCGTGTCACAACCGGCGCCTACTCGATTACCTCAACGCCGCGGCCATCGGCGGCTTCGTCGACGTCATCATGCTGAAGTACAACGTCTTTTTCACGCCAGGCGACGAGTTCGACACAGCCGTGCAGGCGTGTCACGACAAGGGCATCGGTCTCATCGCCATGAAGGAAATGCGCGCAGCCAAAGATGTTCCCCGGATGATTCCCGAATTCGAATCGCTCAATCTTACCGCTCATCAGGGCGTCCTGCATAAATGTTGGAGCGATCCGCGCATCGCCGCAGTCTGTTCGGCAATGGATAGTGCAGACATCGTGCGGGAAAACACCGATGCCGCTGCCCGCTTTGCAGGCCCTTTGCCGCAAGTGGCTCAAACTGCACTACGCGATGCCATGCAGCGCTCGCGTGTGGCTCTGTGTCCGGGCTGCCCTGCGTGCGCAGCTGATGAGATGACTTACGCGTTTGAAGACGTCTCGCGGTATGTGGCCTATTATGAACAGGACGCAGATACGGATGCCAGAGCCTTGTACCGTGCTCTGCCGCCGGAGTCTCGTCGCTACGATCCCGCCGCCCTTGCGCGTCTGCGCGATCGCTGCGCGTATCAGGTCGATTACCCGGAGATCGCCCGTCGGGCCGAACGCTACTTCAGCGTCGTCTGATCCGCAGAGTCCGGCATAAAACACGCCTGCAGGAGATCAAGGGTTACATCGCCCTCTGCAGCGCGTTCCGCTCGGCATAACCTTGCATCCGGCCCACCACCTGCTCCAAGGCCACCCCGGGCATAAGCCCGAGTGCAAAGACCAAAAGCCTCACGAAGGAAAATCCGCTTTTCGCTCACCTCTCCAGCGAACAAGATCCCGGCGTGAATTGCTCCAGGCGATTGCCAGGAATCCATTCCTTAAGGCGAACATGAAGCTCGCGGACCGCGAGCTTGCTCGCGGTTCGTGTGGACCGTTTGGTTCGGCATTCTCTCGTTCTCGGAGTTCCGCCGCAGGCGTTCATCCAGCTTCAGGACGATGCTATCACGCAGGCTTTTTGGGCCAAGCACGCGCACGTCGAGCATCCAGGAGAGCACCCATCGCACGAGTTCCTTGTGGCCGGTGGTCTCGAGGCGCAGATCAGACACCATTTACCCAAACTACGTGACGATGGCCGGAGGCTTCGCTATTCCCGCCCATTGTGTCCACCGGAAGGAAGACCTGAACGCGGGAATCGAAGAAATGATCAACACCGAGGGGCCATTGTTACTCTGAGAAGTATTAGGGACAGGCCATTTATCTGAGTGTGAGGGACAGGCCATTTATTTTTAACGTGGT
>CAZZCL010000010.1:22408-53241 GCA_964652295.1 uncultured Chthoniobacterales bacterium | reverse complement strand
TGCGCGCAGCGTCCAGCGCGTGCAGCAGGAGCTTGCCGTTGCACGAAGCGATATCGCACAGCGAGCGTTCCAATTGGCCGAGCCCGAGCGGCTCGGAGTCCAGCCCGTCGTGGCAGCCGTGCTTGTGCCGCCCGCGTTGCGCAGGATCAAAAGTCGTGATGGACTTCCCGCCCTCGCGTTGCGGGAACGTTCCAATGCCGTGCTGCCTGAGCTGATCCTCTCGCGAGATATCGATGCCGCGATCATGACCCTGCCTGAACGGCTGCCTGCGGGGCTGGATTCGCGGGTTCTCCGCCGTGTGACCGTGGCAGCATTCGCCCCGGAAAATCATCCGCTGATGCATGACCGCGCCGCCGGTGGCCCGCTGCGTCTCCGCGACGTGGCCGACCACCAATGCATGGTATCCAACGACCCGCTCGATCTGGCTGCTCGCATTGCCGAGGCGCGCTCCGGAGCCGCGCCCTCAGAACGGGTTGTCTTCCAGAGCGATCACGCCCTCACCGTTCTTGAAATGTGCGCCGCCGGACTCGGCGTGGCGTTTCTTCCCGCATTTCTGGATGACCGGGCACGAAAACTTGGTCTGGTCTCCCGCCCTCTCCAGGATCGCTCCCTGGAATCGCGCCTCGGTCTGGTCTGGCAGTCTGGCGCGATGGTTCCACCGGTTATCGGGCGAATCTCCGGGTTGCTTGGCGACGCCGGTGTGCGCGCCGGATGACACAGCAGCTGCGCTTTTTTCTCGCATGCATCCCGCGCGCGGATCATGCATGATCTTGTCATGTGCGATTCGCGAATCGAAACTTTGAAGGGCGCGGTCCGCGACGTGCCCGATTTTCCGAAAGAGGGCATTTTGTTCAAGGATATCACCCCGATCCTGGCCGACCCGACCCTGTTTCGGCAATCCATCGATCTGATTGCAGACGAGGTGGCTGTGCTCCAGCCCGACAAAGTTCTGGGAGTGGACGCCCGCGGATTCATATTTGGGGCTGCGGTAGCCTACCGGCTGCAATTAGGCTTGATCGTTGCACGCAAAGTCGGCAAGCTTCCCTGGCGCACGTATCGGACATCGTACGCTTTGGAGTATGGGGAGGCTGAAATCGAGATTCACACCGATTCTGCTGCGCCCGGAGAACGCATTGTCCTCGTCGACGATCTTCTCGCCACGGGTGGCACCTCGCGCGCCTCGCTCGAACTTATCAGAAGTGCCGGCGCCGTGTCTGCCGGCGCTGTGTTCCTCATCGAGCTGGGGTTTCTCGAAGGACGCAAAGCGCTGGCTGGAGAGACGGTGCGATCAATGCTCGTTTATTAGGCTTTGGCGCGCGTCCCACCTGGTCAATTGCGCTCGATCAATTCGACTTCGTAGCCTTCGGGAGCATCCAAAAATGCAATGCGGCCGCTTCCTGTCGAATGCGGGCCGTCGCTCAACGGGTAGCCTTTGGAGGCGGCGTGTTTCGCGAACGCGTCCAAGTCGTCGACTTCAAACGCCAGATGCGTCAGGTCCGGCCCGACCAGCACGGGTCCGCTCTCATCAAACTTACAAATCTCGATCTGTTCCTCGCTCTCCGGTGCCTTAAAGAAGACGAGCTGCGAACCACGGCCCGATGTGGCGCGGCGGACTTCCTCGAGCCCAAGCACGTCGCGATAAAATGCCACCGTTTTTTCAAGGTCCTGCACCCGATATCTCGTATGAAGCAGCTTTTTGATCATGGAAGGGGAGCTTACTGTGTTTAGGGGCATTGTGGCAAGCAGGCGCGTCGGCTGTTTAGTCATGAATCCGGCGAAAATTCGGGAACTGCCAGTTGATTGTCGTAAGAACTTCGTGCATTAGAGAGTCGTCCTGTTCGCAGGCGCGGCACACCCATCGCCCCGCACCTTCGGGTTCCTCCTGGGGGATGGAAAACGCGGCGCGTCGCGAAGGCGAGCAGATTTTGTACCGTTCATCCCACCGCGAAGTCGCGTCCTTGCTGCGTGTCAATGGAGCCTGACTCCGTTGGCGGGCAGTGCAATGCCGCAGAATCCGGTTCCAGACATTTTACTGCCGCTCATCGAAATATTCTACCTCGAACTCAACTCTGCAAACTCCTCGTTCTTAACCCCTCCACCCAACCGATTTTCCGCATCGCAATCATAAAACCACCGATCCTACGCTCATGAATCCATCCCGCTTCCTGTCTTATTTGAATCCCGCCTCCGTCCTTGCAATCGCCTTGGGCGCCATCGTTTCCACCCCGTTACAAGCTTCCGCCCAGGAAAACCCGGTGATTGGAGCCTTGCGCATCAGCAGCATCGAAGAATTGCGAACCGCCATCGCGGGTTTTGCCGAAGTGGTGCAGCCGGGTTCGGGTGCTGCGGCGGAAATGGTTCCACAAATGGCGGCCGCATTCGGTTTGGACACCACGCGGGAGGTGTCCGCCGTGTTGCTGAGTCCGGGAGTTTCGAGTGCTCCGTTTGCGCTCATCCTGCCTGTCGTCGACGCCGCGTCCGTGATCCAGAATCCGCAGTTGGGTTTTGAAGAAATTGCACAGGAAGCGGGGACATACTCGTTCCAATTTCCGGGCATGAGCGAAACAATGTATGGGGCTTTCGAGGGGGCTACACTTGTTGCCGCCCCGCTGGTTGAGAATCTTGCGCTGGTAAAACCGCTTGTCGCGGGGGGTGCCATCACGTCCGCGTTAAAAGAAGGTGGTGGTCAGGTAGCCCTTGGGCTGTCGATCGGCAAGCTGTGGCTGGCTTATAAGCCCATGGTCAACATGCTGCTGGGGGGCATGGGTGGTCCTGCGGATCCGGCCGTTCAGATGATGCAGGGTCAGATCAAGAACCTCGTTGCCACCGTTGATCAGCTCGATGGCCTGGCGTTGCGTCTGACCATCGAACCGGCTTTCGCCAACCTCTCTCTTCGCCTGACCGCCATGGAAGGTACGGATCTTGCCCAACTGTTTGCCTCCGAGCCTGCCAATGCACCCGCATTGGTCGGTCTTGCCCAGGAAAACGCCGGTATGATCGGGCAGTTTTCCATCCGTCCCACGCCAGAATCCATTAAATCCTGGAGCGAATGGATGGGTGGGTATTTGAACATGATGGCTCAACTCATCCCTGCAGCTGCGAGTGCCGATCCTTCCGCAGCCGGGGCCGAGCCTGACCCGGCCATTGCCGAGGCGGTTGCCAGATCTCAGGAATATATTTCCGAATGGTTTGGTCTTTGGGATGGCACCGGCACATTCGGCGCCTTTCCTTCGGGAGGAACCGCATTCATGCGGGGCACTTACGGCATAACCGATTCGGCAAAAACGATCGACCTGATGCGACGAACTCCGGAGTTCATGGATTCGTACGCAAAGATCTTCGCAGCCACGGGCCTGGAGATGAGTGCCCGGATCGAAGCAGAATTCGAACACAATGGGGCGACCGTGTTCGACTTGCGTGTCACCCAAAAAGGTTTGGATACCGACAGCGATGCCGGGGATGCCGCCGTCAACCGCAAGATGGAAGAGGCGCTTGGGTTTTCTCCCAATAACATGGCCACCGTTTACGCTGTGAAAGACAACGTCCTTTTTTACACCGGTGGTGACGGTGCGGTTGAGGAAGTCAAAAGCATGATCGACCGGGCCGGCAGCGCACCCGTTGCTCCTGTATCGCCAGATTCATTCGGATTTGGCGAAAATCCAGCCGCATTTTTCGCGGCGTCCGCCACATCGATCATAAAACGTCTTGGCGAGGCAGGCGTCATGCCCGTGGATCTTTCCGCGGCACCGGCAGCCCCCGATTACGGTATCGGCGCAGGGTTGATGCTCAACGGCTCCGCGGAAATCCAGATCTCCGTTCGTTCAGCGCATGTCCACTCGGCGATGCAGATGGCTGCTCCGGCAGCTGAAGCCGCGCGCGCACCTGCCATGTCTCAGGAGCCCGCGGACGACGAGATGGACGACACGCCGGTTGAGCCGCCTTTTGCTGTCGAGCCCGAACCTGCCGCTGCGGAGCCGGCGGGGGTGCCAGAATAGCGTTCCGCTTCGCCGCACCGATTGGCTCCCACCCTGCATCAGACTGCACCCGAGCCGTCAGCACCGCAGGCTCCGGTCTACGTAATCGGGCATCGCAATCCCGACACAGATGCAATCTGCTCGGCGATAGCCTACGCAGAGTTTCTGAGGCGGACGAACGAGCCTGGTGCCATTGCAGCATGTTGCGGAGCGCCCAATGCGCGAACCCGGTTTGCTCTTGAAGAAGCCGGTCTGTCAGCGCCCCGTCTGCTGCTCGATGCGCGCCCAACAGCCGGCCAGGTTTGTCGGCGGGATATTGTTTTTGCCCGCGATGATGAATCCGTTTTTGAAGCCATTAATCGGATGCGCGGACGCAGCTTCCGCAGCCTTCCGGTAATCGATGGCAGCGGACGGCTGGCAGGTCTGGTATCAATCCAGAACGCCCTTGAGCTGCTGCTTCCGGGTGAGGGCGATATGTCACGCGCGCGGATTGTGCGCACCTGCCTTGGTCGCATGGCGTCCGTGCTTGGTGCCGGCGTTCAACATGCGGGCGATCTGGAGCGCGAAGCCGATTTTGTCGTGACTGTGGCTGCGTTGAGCGTTGAGAAGTTTACGGAACGTCTCGCCACATATTGTCCTCAGGATCTGGTGGTTGTGGCCGGCGACCGGCCGAGTGTGCAGGAGAGAGCCATCGCGCATGGCGTGTCGGCCTTGATTGTCACGGGCGGCAATCGGCTTGCCGAACCGACTCTGCACCGGGCGCGCAAGGCGGCGATTGCCGTGCTGCTTAGCCCTCATGATACCGCCACCACCACGCTCCTTATCAAATGCGCAAGCCGTGTCACAAATGTGCTTCATCGCGAGTTCGAGAGCTTTGGGGAGCGCACCCCGCTGCGGGAAGCCGCTCCCGTTATGGCGCGCAATACGGGGCAGGCGCTCTTCCCGGTGCTCGACGATTCACGTGCCATGGTCGGCGTTTTGGCGCGCTCCGATCTTGTCAACCCACCGCGAACCCGGCTTGTGCTCGTTGACCACAACGAACCCGGCCAGGCCGTCGCGGGGGCTGCTGAAGCTGAGATTGTCGAAATTCTCGATCACCATCGCCTCGGCGCTGGGTTCACGTCCCGGGAGCCCATCCGGTTTGTGAATGAACCCGTCGGCTCCACCTGCACGCTCGTTGCGCGCGCATGGCGCGAAGCGGGCCTGCGCCCGCCGGAACCCATGGCCTTGTGCATGGCTGCCGGGATGATCTCAGACACCCTGCATCTGAAGTCGCCCACCACAACGCCGCTTGATCGGGAGCTTCTCGATTGGCTCGCCAGTTGTCTTGAACGCTCACTCGACGTCTTTGCCCGCCGATTTTTCGAAACAGGTTCCGTCCTCCGCGCTTCGACGCCGGCCGATGTCGTTCGGGGTGACCTCAAACAATATGAGGAACACGAATGGCGGATCGCCGTGGCTCAGGTCGAAGAAGTGGGCCTTGAACAATTCTGGAATCTGAAAAGTCAGCTCGCCGAAGCGCTTGAGGAACTCAACAGGGAGCTGAGCACGGATTTCGCCTGCCTTCTCGTGACCGATATCGTCACGCAAAACAGCGTGCTGCTTGTGGAAGGCGATGCGCGCCTGCGGGAAGCCGTAGGGTATCCACAGATCGAACCGGGATTGTTCGAGCTGGAAAACATCGTCAGCCGCAAAAAACAGCTGTTACCTTATATCATGCGGATCCTGTCGGAGACTCCAAAGCGGGCGCTGGAGGGCTGAGCAGCCGGACATCATGCCGCACGGGGGCGTTCTTTGCCGGTTTTCACCCCGGCGACGATACGCCGGGCAAACTCAGCCGCCTGAGCGGCCCCGCGGCGTCCGATACAGAAGGTGGCAACCGGCACACCCGCAGGCATCTGCATAATCGATAGAAGGGAATCCAACCCGTTCAAAGCCCGGCTTTTCACCGGTACACCCAGCACCGGCAACGTCGTCAGGGCTGCCGCCATGCCCGGCAGATGCGCGGCACCGCCAGCACCCGCGATCAGACATTTTAAACCGCGTTCCTCGGCTGATGACGCATATTCATACAACCATTGCGGTGTGCGGTGGGCGCTCACGATTCTGCACTCGTGGGGGACGCTTGCATTGGTGAGGATTTTTGCTGCCGCCTCCATGGTCGCCCAATCTGAGGCGCTGCCCATCACGATTCCCACAACGGGCCGCTGCGTTTTGCCATGTTCTGTGCGCCGGGTCCGGCTCATGATCTAAGCCAGACAGTAAAGGAATGCGGCTGCGGCACAAGAGGCACGTGGGGTGGTCATCCAGCCGATTGGGCTTGTCAAGCGCACACCGGACCGCGATATTCTGCTACTCTCGAATCATGAACTCGGCACGCCACGCGTTTCGTTCCTTGTTTTCTCCCATTCGCTCCGCCGCCAGATGGAGTCCTGCTGGAGGCTCGCCCCGTTTTCTGCACCGGCCATGGAAGTTGGTGGTCGCCTCCCTGCTTTTGCCACTCCTTGCCCCTGCAACAGGTTGTGCGGCTGATGGCACAGCGTCCACCATGCCCAACGCACGCGCCACTCCACAATCTGCGACCGCGCTCCGCCAGCCATCCGGTTCGGAACAGGGGCCAACGGTCACGTCGCAGAGCCGCTCTGCGAAACCGGCATTGTCGTACACCTCCATAGATACCACGGCTCCGATTGCCGCGTTGACGTTCGACGACGGACCGCACACCACCAACACTCCGCGGCTGCTGGACATCCTGAAGAAACGCAATGTCCGGGCAACCTTTTATGTGGTGGGTCAGAACGTGGCGAACTATCCCGACATTGCGCGGCGCATCGTCGACGAGGGTCATGAGATCGCCAACCATTCCTGGTCGCATCCTTGGTTCACGAAGATGTCGGACAACGCAGTCCGCTCCCAGCTCCAGCGGACGCACGATATAATCAGGGAAACGACCGGCGTCGAACCTCGCAACATGCGCCCGCCCTACGGTGCCATCAGCTCCCGGCAGAAAGTTTGGATTCATTCCGAGTTCGGGTATCCAACCATCATGTGGTCTCTCGACCCGTTGGACTGGAAGAATCGCAACGCGGGAGTGGTCTCCTCGCGGATCCTTTCGCAGACGCAGCCGGGCGCCATCATTCTCGCGCACGACATACACGCAACAACGGTCGCAGCCATGCCAACGGTGATCGACGGGCTTCTTGAGCGCGGCTACCGGCTTGTGACAGTCTCCGAATTAATCGCGTTCGATGGGGCGCCGCCCCGTCTTGCCGGCGGTCCTGTTGTTCCTGTGCCGGATGCCGGCCGATAAATATCTTCAGGCGCGCGCGCAGGCGGGCACCGCCCTTTTTGTTCTTTCGGGGATCACCGCAGAACTCAGGGTCCCGGGCGATCTCCCCGCAAGGGTGAACGCCCTCGTACACCGCATCCGCGAACCCCTGCGCTTCGCAGTCATCGGTGCCCCGGACTGCGGCAAAAGCACATTATTGGATGCTGTGTTTGGTATTCCGTTTACCACAGGCGCAGGAGGGGGGGGTGCCATCCATGTCTATCGCCATGTGACCGATGCCCCCAGCCCGGAGTCGCCACCACCGGGCGTGAAAGAATTCCGGCTGCCGCATGCATTCCTCCGCGATTTTACCGTGATTGACGCGCCGGGCGTTCGGGGTCCCGACTCGGTGCTCAGCGCGCACATGGACGATCTCATTCTCGAATCGGATGTTCTCATCGTGGCCTTTAGTGCAGGCGATCCCTGGAATGCGGAGGCCTGGGGGTTGCTCCAGCGCAATCGGGATCGGTTTCGCTCTGGCGCTGTGCTCGTCCTGCTTCAGTGCGATCTGCTTGCGCACGATGAGCAGGAGGGCGTCGTCCGCTATTTCCAACAGACGGCACGTCGAAAACTCGGCGCCGCATTCCATTCCATCGTGGCTCTGTCGCACCCTGCGGAGGATAACACTGGGCTGGGCGCCTTGAGCGCAGCGGTCGACACCGCCATCGGTTCGACGCATCCGCGTCATGAAGCGCTTGTCGCCGCCGCCTCGGAAGGGGCTTCCCTCTGCCGCGAAGCTGTCGCCGCCGCCCGCAAAGGACTTGAAGATCTCCGTCATGACGAACGTGAAGCGTTCGCTCTTGAACGGTCGCTGTTAACCCAATACGGCTGGCTTCGCCGCGAGCTGCACGAGCGGCTTGCCGCTGCCGCTGCCGCCGGCCGCCGCCAACTCCTTGACGCGGGCCTGCGTTTCGCCGCCTGCATCGGCCCCACCCGCCTCGATCTTCTTGCCCATGATCGCGAATCGCTCGCACGCGAACTTCAGGAAGATCTGACCGAAACCTTGCGCTCGGAACTTGTGCCGCAAATGGACGATGCGGCAGCCCGATTCGAAATGCATCTTGAAGAATCGTGGCAGGCTCTTTTCTCCCGGCTGCAGCCGCGGTTCATCGAGGAACTTAAAGGCAGCGCCACCGCTTTTCCCCACCTCCGCGAAGCTCATGGCGCGCTTTCGACACGTGTGGAACTGGACCTGCGCAATATGTTCGCCGGGGAAGATGTTCCCCCGCAGGTCCGCGACATGCTCGGACAGGCGGCTGCCATGAATCTTCAGCCATTTGCCATCATTCTCGCGAGCGTGCTTGCCGCAGCGCTGGCCGCCTTTCAGGGGGGCTGTGAAATCGCCGGTGGAATGATTTTCGCCGTGGGCCTTGTCGCGACGGGCTGGAGCATTTTCGCCGGGGCCAACCTTCGCAAGCTGCTGCGCTCACATTACCGCCAACTCTGCGAGTTTAAGCTGCAGGAGTTGCTTGTGCGCCTGCGTGAACGTCTCGAAGGGTTTGCCGAGGAAATCCTTGAAGAGATCGGGCGCAAACTGAAGTCGATCAACGAAACGGCATATGCCGCACGCAGCCTACAGGAGCCCCTTGTGGAGAAGGCCATGCGTGTGGCGGACACACTCGACGGACTTATTGCAACATTGCGCGTGCGTGAGGAAACACCGGATATCCCTCCGAAACCCGAGGACAGCGGTGTCCCGTCTGCAGTGTCACGCAAGGCATTCACCGTGCGTCAATCTGCAGCCGCGCCATCGGCTTGACAATCCGCCACCTGTCCATTCGAAATTGCTTCCGCCATGCGCCAGAACTCTTCCGCTTTCCCGCGTCCATCCCGATCCCCGGTCCTGCATCTCGTGGGAATCCTGACAACTGTCGGCTTTATCCTCAGTGCCCCGCTCCCATCGGCTGCCGAACAGCGCCCGCCGGACGTCATCCTGTTTGGATCCTGCGCCCGCCAGAGCGCTCCCCAGCCTGTCTGGAACACCATGGCAACGTTTGAACCCGACGCGTTCGTTTTTCTGGGGGACAACATTTATATCAGCAACGTAGAACCCGCCGAGTACGCGAAAAACTATGCGCTTCTCGGCGCCCAGCCGCGTTTCGAAGAGTTTCGTTCCGGGATCCCGCATTTTCTTGCCATCTGGGACGATCACGATTTTGGAATGAACGATGCCGGGAGCGATAATCCCAACAGGCATGCGGCCAAAGATGCGTTTCTTAAGTTCTTTCGCGTTCCCGGCGATTCGCCCCGCCACTCGCGTGAAGGCCTTTACGATGCGGCGTTCCTCGGACCGCCGGATGGTCCCCGCGTCCAGGTCATCCTTCTGGACACACGCTGGTTCCGATCGCCGCTTGCCATCCTTCCCGAGAAAGAACGTTTCGATATCGGCAAGTATGGCCCCAATCGCGATCCGTCCGCCACGATTCTCGGCCCGGAACAATGGGCATGGCTTGAGGCCCGCTTATCAGAACCGGCAGACCTGCGCATCCTTGCCAGCAGTATCCAGATCGTACCCGACGAACATGGGTTCGAAAAATGGGCAAACTTTCCCGCCGAACAAAGGCGCTTGTACGAACTCATCGCCTCCACACAAGCTGGTGGCGTTGTCGCAATTTCGGGTGACAGACATTATTCCGATATTTCGAAACTGCCCGCCGGGGACACGCCAGTGCCCTATGCACTGCATGAAGTGACGGCCAGTGCCATGAATCAATCAGGCAGCCTCGCCGGCGAGCCCAATCGGTTTCGCCTTGGGGAGCGGGGTTATGGTCGGCCCAATTTCGGGAGCTTGCGTGTCGATTGGGATGCCGTTCCGCCGCTGGTCACCCTTACGATTCACAAGGCCGAGGATGGCGAATCGGTCATGGAAACCTCCTTTCCACTTTCGGAGATCGCCGCGCGAGGAACCGCTGCGCAACAGACGCCATGAATACCATTGAGGTGACATACGTCGAAGCAGGATGGGATCGCCTTTACGCCCCTCTGTTTTTCAATCTCCAGGCATCCTGCCGCCGTCTGTGGCAAAACCAGTGAGCGCAGTCGCAGAACCGACCGTTTCTTCCGGAAGGATCGAATGGCTTGGGATTCTTCGTGGGATCTGCAGTCTCTGGATCGTTTATTATCACTTGTACACGCCCTTTGCTACAGGAACAGGGGGTAGGCTTCCCCCTCTGGATGCCAACTGGCTGAACGCCCTTGTCGAGCGATATCAAGGGTTTGGTCATGGTTTTTGGTCCTCCGTGCTCGCTGCCAAGCACGATGTTATTGCCACCATGAGTCTGCACGCCGTGGGAATTTTTATTCTCTTGAGCGGTTTCGGTCTGGCTGCATCCCTCCTGCGGAGGGGTCATGACGCTCCCTCATGGTCTGGATGGTATCGCGCGCGGTTTTTCCGCCTCTATCCGTTTCTTTGGTTCGCCCATATCCTGTTTCTCGTAGTGCCTTTTGTATGGCGGCCAGAACCGGTCGATTTTCGTTTTCTCATTAGCCTCACAGGCGTCCGTGCATGGCCGATGGATACCCTTTTCTTCTATGCAAATCCGTCCTGGTGGTTCTTCTGGCTGATTATTCAGTTGTACGCCGTCTTTCCCCTTCTCTGGCTGCTTCTCACCCGTACGTCTCCTGCCGTGTTCCTCTCCGTGACTGTGGGGCTCTCCCTGCTCTCGCGATACTGGCTACTTTTCCATTGCCAGAGCGGGGATGTCGGTTATTTGCTGACTGGCGGAATTTTTCTGCCGCGTCTTGGAGAATTCGCCATGGGCATGGCACTGGCCAGGTTTGCTCACGCTCGTAGTGCGACTGTGTTCTCCTTTTTCCGACGCAACATCGTGACATTTTCGGGCGTTGCGATTTATGCGCTCGGCTTCTGGTGTTATTCCCATCTTGCTACCTATGTGTTCGTCGATCTTGTGGCCACGCTTGGACTGTTCCTTCTGGCTTCACGCGTTGCCATTCTTCTTGCCAAAATTCCGATCGTTGCACGTTGGCTCGCCTTTGCAGGCAGTGTGTCGCTGAGCACATTTTTGCTGCATCAACCCTGGACGATCACCGCGGGCCTCGCGTTGCATGGCCGCCCGGTCTGGGTGTTTGCGTTGGCCGTCGTCGTGCTTCTGCCACTGATGGTGTTTCTTGCATGGCTGGCGGAAAACTTCGTGCGCCGTTTCATCGAGATGCTGCGTCCCCCAGTCCGGCCAGCTCCGCCGCCCGTGGCAGCAGCACCAGCCTGACAATGGACGCAGCGGCACTCTTTCAACCTGAATGGATTCCGCGGGAAAAGGCAACCTTGTGCTTCCTGCGTGGGTGCGGGCAAATCCTTTTGATCCGTAAAAAGCGCGGCCTTGGTGCTGGCAAAATCAACGCTCCTGGTGGACGCATCGAGCCGGGCGAAACCTCCTGCGACGCGGCAATCCGCGAAACGCGCGAGGAAGTCGGTCTTACACCGCTGGATCCGGTGCGTCGCGCCGAGTTACGGTTTCAGTTTACTGACGGTTACAGTCTGCGCTGTGCCGTGTTCCTCGCCACAAAATGGAGCGGCGAAGTTGTGGAAACGCCCGAAGCTGTGCCCCTCTGGACGCCTGACGATGCGATTCCCTGGGACGAAATGTGGGAGGACGACCGCCATTGGCTGCCGCGTGTGCTTGCCGGGGAGGCGTTAGCTGCCGCGTTTCTTTTCGACGGAGAGCGCATGTTGAACGCCGCATTTCGCCCGCTCGCACCCGATGCGCAGTGACATAAACGCAGATCCGGGGTGGGTTGGTCCCTGGGTGCTGTCGCGTCAGCCACCTGCGGCGATCACAGCCGGCGGCCAGTAGTCCATCACCTGCAGATGGAGAAATTTTTGGAAGTCTCGTTGCGCCTGTCTGAGCGCAAGACCGGACTCGTTGGCTGCCTGGGCGATCGTGCGCGTATTGTCGACTGCAGAAGCAAAAGCCGCCTCACTTTCCGTAAGTTTGAGATCGCGGATAAGTTCGTATCCGTCCGGCGTGTAGGCAGGCACGCCATCCGAATCCATACGCTGTGGGAAACGGATGTTGCCGTCGTCCAGACAGCGCATTGTGTGCAGAGCCCATTGGCAGGCTGACTCCGAATAGGCAGGCAGTTTTCGCACGAAATCCGGCAGCCGTTGCAGCATCTCGAATTCGAACGCCGCGCGTTCCATCGTCCAGACCCGCGAGAAAAGTTTTACGCCGCGCTGTTGGGTCTCGCGCACGGCCTGCAGCCACGGAATAAGTTTGTGAACTGCGAGCGTCAGATAAAACGGGCACGCCGTTTCCTGTTGCAACTGGCTCGCCTGGGAAACCACCTTCGCAGGAAACACGCCCGACACGGTTTCGAGTCCTTCTTCGATGTACTCTGCCACGTCGCGTGTCGTGGAGAGGATCAAATGGCCTGATTCGACGTAAACTTCCACCGGTTCGCTTCCGAGAAACAAACGCAGAACTCCACTAAGTTTATCTTCCTCGACGGCGCTTAAGGCCGCCACCAACGGAAATGTATCTGTGCGTCCGCGGAACAGGACGCTGGGACTCGCTCCGTTGCGATAATTCCTGGGTGGAGCGATCCGTGCTCGCGCCTTCGCCTTTTGAAGTGGGCGACGCATCTCGTGGAGTTTGTCCAACACGGGCTGGACGGCTTCCATCAGATCTTCGGGAGTAAACGGGCGGGGCAGCAGCTGGATGATGTTGACGAGCTGATCGCTGCTCAGGTTGACGTCGACCGAACCGCGATGGGTCAGTATGATCGGGATACCGCTTGTCGCCGGATCTTCGAGAAGCGCTGCTGCCACTTTCTCGGGGCGCGTATCGGGAAGATCGTGATCAAGAAGAACCAACTCCGGCAACTCAAGTTTTGCTGTGTGCTGACCTTCCCGCCCTCTGCGCGCGGTGAGAACGACTGCATGGGGATGTTGCTGCAACAGAATGCTGCGGACAAACCGCCCCATAAGCGGGCTGTCATTCACCACGAGGATTTTTGGCGGCGTGGTCATTGCGCGTATTAACCGAGGGCATCGGGGAAACCGGACCTTGGCATGGTGCGCCCCGCCTTCAACCCTCCGCGGCCCACCGGCCACCGCCCGAACCGGACGCCGCCAGCTAATTGATAATATCTTTAGGCGACCCGGCAAAGTTTTGCAATGCCGAGTTTTCAATGTCCGCCGGGGGCTCCGCGGTTGCGGGCGCCCTGCGCTTCCGCCTCTCCGGGTTCGTCAGTTCCCGGCGATCACATCGGGGGATTTCTCGTAATCGGCAATCAACCATGGGGTGCTGAGGACGTTCATCAGAACGCCTGAGTACAGGCTGAAATCGCGCCATGGGATTGGGGCGCCACCCTCCTGCTTCAGCCAAGTGAACTCACCGGCTTCTTCATCTTTGTAGAACATATCGACGCGCACTGCCTCTGGTTGGCCATAACGCGCCGTGGCACGGGGGCTGAGATACATCACGGCGCGATGATTGCCCTTGGGGATGTTTGCGTAACGGACGACACCATTCACCACGCGTTTGCGCCCGCTTTCGTCCAGGAGAGCCTGCACGCTGAACATCAGGCCGTCAGCCCACGGTTCCTCGGATGAAAAGGTTGTGACAACTTTGGTCCAGACGAGCTGGGAACCAGGCAGACTTGCCCGCTCGAGTTCAACGCCGAGAATCCTGACGGGGACAGGCTCCGGTTCCTGAGGACCGGTTTCCTGTGCATGAACAGGGGTGGTAACGGCAAACGCCGCAAAAAGGATAATCGGTTGGATAGTGCGGTACATTGGAATGGTTAATTTTTGGTGATGGAAAGAATCTCCGGAGCCACGCCACCGCCCGCCTGCGGCCGCAGCTCGACGATGGCAGTCAACGCGGCCCGACCGACAGTCCGGCCGTTGGAACGCCCCTCGCCATAACAATGGATTGTGAAGCTGGAAGACCGCGTCGTAAGCGGATTAGCGATCCGACGGATCCACTCCTCTTTGGCGAAATCCGTTGTGGCAGCGGGATTGCTAAAGTCGGGCAGTTTTGCCAGGGCACCGGAAAATTGGACTGGGAACTCCCTGGCGGGGATATCTGAGTGCGCCTTCATCAGATCGTAGCTCTGTGCGTTCGTCATCCCGGGTATGTTCCATGACAGCGCTGCGAACGTCTCCGGTTTGGTTGTGTTGACATTGATGCGGCCGAGGGTGAAGGGGGTGCCTTGATCGATGCTGGTTGTGTATGTGCCCGGAGAGAGAAAGTCGAGCAGCGTCCAGTCCTGCCGCGAAATGGCAGGATTTGCATAGGGATGAAGCCGGAGAGTTTGCCATGGTCGCCCCGTATGCAAGTAGCCGATATTGCCGATGGAAACGTCAGGCTCCGGGTTATCCACCGTGTAGTTCACGCTGGCTGGATCAGCTAACAGCGGCACGGAGCTCGCTACTTCGAGGTGATTTTGCAGCGCTGTGGATTCGTACCAATTGAAACCCTGGGTGACGCCCTGGGCTCCGTCTCCTTCCGATGCACTCATGCCTTGGAATACGTTGACAGCGGGGTCTGGGAACGGAGGGGATGCGGTTGAGCCACCAGTGCTGCGAGACACGTTCCAGGATCCGGCCTGATGATTCAGCCGGGGATCTGTTAACAAAAACAGGCTTTGTCTTGTGGTGGTGTATCCGCCGGACAATTTGTAGACGGTCGATCCGCCTGAAATTGGAAGCGGGAAATTTGCGGGTTCATTCGGCATCGAAAGGGAACTGGAATTATCAAGGATTTGTACGTAACTACTTGTGCCGTCGGTGGAGCGGAAACGAATTCGCAGGCGTTTGATGGAAAACGCAAGATCCTCGAAGCGCAGCCCCGCAGGCTGGCGGTTGTTGGCTTCGAAGAAGGAATAAAAGTTCGCATAGTTCCGGCTGCCTGTGGGCGGTTCTGGGAAGTTGTAGGCTGAGTAGGCGGGGATCGAGGACACGGGAGCCTGCGTGAGTTGTTCGTCCAGTCTAACCTCGAAATAACTCTGGGCGTCTGATGGGTCAGGACTTGCGGTCCCTCCGATCACTTTGCCTGATGTATTGAACTCAAGTTCGATTGAGTAGGAGCCACCCCATGTCAATGTGGCAACCGACCACGGATTCGCTATGCCGACACATGCCAACACGCGGGTTGAGTTAAGAAACCCCTGCTGCGAGCTGGATGAACTTTTATTAAAGACGCAGCCCGTGACCACGGCCACAATGGTGGGGTGTCCCCGGATTTTTCCTGCATCGGGGCCGGTTTGCAGAGGGCGACCTTCGACGCCTAAGAAAGAGGGGGCGTTGGCGTCGTCGGTGGTTGGATGCAGGTCGTAATCCAGATAATCGAGCAGATTTGCGACGATTGAACGCGCCTCGCTGATCGAGTAAGCTCCGGCGTTCAGGGGGCTGGTCAGCCACGAGAGATCGCCGCCACCCCATTTTGGGCTCAGATTATCCGGGTCGGTTCCAAGAAGGGCTTCGACGGTCTTAGCGCGTATGTTGCCGAGGGCCTGATCGTCGGCACGGGTGTTATCCAGATGCCATTTCAACCGGCGAAGATCTACTTTGGGTTCTCCAAGTGGGTTGAGGTCTGCGGAACGGGTGTCCACCGCGAAAAGCGCCGGAGGAAGTGGTTCGCGAAGAGTACCGTCTGCAAACTGGTTCAAACTGGCTGGTGTGAGAAGCAACGATTCCCAACCTGTGCTGTGGGAGTTGATAAACGCTGCAAACGGATCTGCGCTGGCGTCCGCTATTGTGGAAATGGTCGACGCGGCTGGGTTCACATTGTCGATGAATGGCAGTTCGCGCAGGCTTAAACCATGATCGCGTGCGACGCCCAGCTTGGGGAGTGCCAGAGCGTGTTGTTTCCCTGCGTTGTCGTCAATATAGAAGCCGGAAGCGGCAACAACATTGCCGTTGGGGTCTTCCACCGGAGAGAGCTGAATGGTGCGGTCGTCTGTGCGGGCGGAGTTGCTGCCCGCGTTGAGACTGAGTGTCGCCGTGCCTTCGTTGCCGAAGCTCGTGAGCGGGGTCTGGATCACGTTGCCTGAGCTGTCTTTTGGAAGAGCGGGTGAGCCCTGTTGCAACTTGACCAGCGTGTTGTATTCGCCGTTGGGATGGGATGAATCGATCTTGCGCCCTATGAAATAATGAAAGTCCGCGAGTCGGCTCGGGGTTCCGGAGGCCGGGTCGGTGTAGGTCGTTAATGCCCGTAGCGCATCCTGAAGAGCGCTTTCTGCAGCCAGTTCCGCGCGGTAAACGTTGACGAGGCTGGAGGAGGTGCGGCGTTCGACGCTCATGCTTTGCATGAAGGCGGTGACGATGACAGTCAGAAGCACAATCACACCGAGAGTGCTCACAAGGGCGAACGCGCGTGAAGAGGAGATGGTCATGCAGACTTCTGAACGGGCTGGTTGCGGGCGCTAGGGAGACGAAATGCGCACGCGCGTAGTGAATGTTTGGCGGTTCTCATTGAAAATCTGCGAGGTGCGATCTTTCCAATCTTCGCGGGAGAATCGTGCGGCCGTCGCGGCGTTGAAGGCCGTGATGGAGATCTCGACGAAAGCCGGCATTTCATTTGAAGGCCACGCGGCGCCTGGCAGGGGTGTGGTGCCGTCAGCGCGATAGGGTACGATAAAAAAATCGATGACGTTGCGGGCAAGCATATCGGCCGCATTCTGCCCGGTGAGAGAGGCCTGAAACAGAGGCTGAGTGTTGCCAAGAATCTTTGCGGAGATCCGTTGAAATGTGTCGTCGCTGCCAAGGAAATGTCTGTACAGCCGATAGGATCCCGCAGCGTTGGCGCCGGAGGTGGTGTAGGCGAGAAAATATCCAATGGCGCAAAGATCGCTCCTGTTATCGGCCGGCTGGGCATCGGCGGGTTGAGCGGCAATGAAAAAGATATTGTCGCCATGATCAGCAGGCGCGGTCGAATCGTCCGGCAGATCCGCAATAGATTCGTTGCCATGCGGGTGCCCGTTGTTATGGACAAAAGCGGGCAGCGCGGCGTCCCTGGCATTTAGATTCACGATGGCGGAGAGGTCGCGGGCGATGACGAACAGGGCGGCGCGCGCTTCGCGAAAGGCATCGACGCGTTGCTCGGTGGTGCGCCAACCCCGGCTTGCGCCTTCCACAATGTTGAACATCAACAGGACAAGCAGGGAAAGCACGGCTGTCGAGACGAGCATTTCCGTAAGGGTAAAAGCCCGCGACGACTTGTGGCACCGGTTAATTGGGTTGGAACGCAATGACAAGACCATGAGGACGGGCCGGGCGTAAATTGTTTCATTGCGAAGACTTTGTAAATGCATTTTAGACACACTCTCGAACGTTGGCCTTCAGCTGTGTCAGGGTTGGTTCTCCGATACCAGAACGGTAAACGGATAACTTCCGGCTGCGCCCGCCGATTGGACAGTAACGGTTACCCGGGCGACAGCCGGGTTGGTATTCAGGCGTGCAGTTTGGATGCGCACGGTGTAGTCGGACGAACCAGCCTGAGTGAGTGGGGCCGGTGGCGGATCGGTTGGCGGAAGATTCTCGCTGACCACACCCACAGGATTCCAGCGCTGGGTTCCGTTCGATACCGCCACAAGTCTGTATCCCACGGCGATATCGTTTGCGTTGGCACCAAGATTGATCGTGCGGACTTCCTTGTCCTCCCAGACCATGTTGTCGTCGTTGGCAGGGTTGCGCAGCGCAACAACCCGCGCCGCGTTAAACGGGGAAGCACGCAGTTCGCTCATGACCATGCGGGCGATGTTGACCACGATGGTTTCATCGCGGCTTTCGCGCGCGCTCTGCATGGCTACGGGAAACAGCGCGAGGATGCCCACGATTGCGAAGGCGAAGACGCCGATTGCGATCGCGACTTCAATCAGAGAGAAAGCGCCAGCGGATTTGCGGTGCGCCGTTGTAGTCCGGAGCGAGATCATAGCGTTGTCTCCGAGCGCACGTCCACCTGGGCACGCCCGGTGAAGCGGGCGAGAGAAATCTGATCGAGCAGATCGCCACCGCGCGCAGTGGCTGTGTCGCGGCTGGCTTCGCTGTCCCAGTACCCTTCGTAAATGAAAAGTTGAAGATGGGCGGAATCAGCCGGTTGACGGACAATTCCCGTGCTCGTGAACTGCACGTAGGGGAGTGAGGCGGGCAGACCCGGCGAGTTAGCAAGGAACGGTTCGCGCGAGTCTTCGAGACCGAGCGGCGTCATGTTTGCCGCGTTGAGCATGGAAGCGCCGATATTACGGAATGAGATGCCGCGTGGAAGGAATTGCCATCTGGAAAGTGCCACGAAGCGTTTGTTGGTTGTGTTTGGCCCGTCGAGAGCGGTCACAGAATCGCGCATAACGATGAAGGCTCTGTAGCGCTTGTTTTCATCGGGATGATTTGCGTCGGCGAACACGATATAGACATTGGCGGAAGCTTGGAGGGCCGCGGCACGCGCCTGTTCGAACGTGTTCATGACCACGTTTAAGGCGCCGGCCCTGCCACCGCTGTTGGCGAGGCTGTTCACGGCGGGCACAGTCATGCCCAGGAGCAGCGTCATCAGGCCGATGACAATGAGCACTTCGAGCAGGCTGAAGGCGCTTTCGGCATTGCCGCGCGCTGGGTTCCCCATGAATTGGACCCTCGACATAAGAATGCACTCTAGGAGCGGGTGGGGAGTGAAGCGCAAGCACAAGTTTGTGACGAAATTGTCACAATTCGGCACCCGGCCAGTACGCCAGTGGCACGGCACGCTTCGGGCCTTGGGGCTTCAGCGGCGTTTCTGCCTGTTCTCGCGGATGCGTTCGGGCGTCAGGCTTTCGAACCCGTGTGGATCTGCGGAAAAATCGATCGATGTGGGTCCGATTCGCAACTCGTCAGTTTGCTGGATGCTGTTGGCGATAAGTTCATCCATCCCATCGATTACAACGGGCTGTACCAGAACGACGAGTTCGCGGCGTTCCTTGTCCCGGCTCTGACCTTTGAACAAATAGCCGATAAGGGGAATGCGCTGGATGAAGGGCACGCCGCGGTCGTTGATGCGGCCGGTGTCCTGAATGAGCCCACCGAGGATGATGGTGGAACGGTCTGGCACGGTGACCTCCGTCTCGATTTGCTGGGTGTTAATGGAGGGAACAACATTTCCTGAGATGACCTGATCTTCGCCGAGTGTGTCGTTGGTTTGGATGATTTGGAGGGTGACCTCGCGATTGGCGTTGATTTGGGGGATGACCTCCACTTTGAGCACGACATCGCGGAAATCGATGGATGCGGAGACAGCGGCCGTGTCGCCCACAGCACCGGGGTCGACGGTGGTCAACGTGGACGTGGGCACGGGAACTTCGCGCCCGATTTGAAACACTGCCTTTTTGTTGTTGCTGACGCACAAGGACGGCTTGCTCAGGATGCGGAAACGTCCTGTGCCCTGGAATGCGGTTACGGCGGCAGCAACCGTGTTGTACCAATCGCCATAGAACGACGCGCCACCCGTGAGCGGAAACGCGTCGTTGAGCGTGAGACCGCGCGGTTCCACAAGGACTGAGATCGGGTTTTGCGTCCGCAGGCTGGACGCCCCGGCAAATCCGTCCGAGCCGGAGATTTTCTGGATGATATCGACGCTCCACTCGTAGTTGTCGACGAGTGAGAGTTCCCCAACGATGACCGAGAGATAGACCTGCTGGGGGCGTTGATCAAGGCGGTCCAGAATTTTTTCGGCTTTGGACACCGCTTCGCGAGTCCCCACAATGATAATGGAGTTGGCGCGTTTATCAGCGATGATGCGCGTTCCGCCGACGACGACCGACGCGGGAGCTGTATCGTCCACAGGCGCGCCGAGGCTGGAGCGGGTAATGGTTGAGCCGGTGGATCCTCCATCGGTTGTGGCTGAAGTTTCCGTCTGCCGGGTGGTGGTGCGCGTGCCGGAGTCCGGTGAGTCGGCGGCCGCCTGCTCCGCTTCCTCGCGGCCTTCGGCGAGTACGGAAGCGAGTACCCCGAGGACTTCGGAAGCTTTGGCGTATTGCAGCGGGCGTTCGTAAGGATCGGCAAGATCGACCGGTTCATCAAACTCGACAATCAAACGCTCGATCTCGGGCAATAAGGAGGCCGGTGCCACGATCATGATGCGATTGGTGCGCATGTCGGCGATGAGTTGTGCCGGTGGCGTGACGCCTTCGGCCGCTCCTCCCGGCTGAGTGCCGGTTGAAGGCACAATCACACTGTTAACAGCCTGGTCGCCCTGGCCGGGCTGACCTTGCTGCTGTTGTTGTGCCTGCGCGACCAGCAGCTCGGCCGGAATGGCTGCACCCGCCGTTTGTGGCGATCCGCTCGAGCCGAGGGTGCCAGTTTCTTTCAAGGCTTCCGCTACAAGTTCCACGACCTTGTCTGCATCCGCCCGGACGAGCTGAACAAACTTTCGTTCAATGCGTTCTCCTGGTTGATCAACCACCGCGCGCAACGCGAGTACCTGCCGAATCACCGAAGATTTTTCGGTTACAATCAGGGCACGTCCGCCCGGGCTGGAGGATAGCGAACCGATCTGTGGGTTGATGGTCACCTGCGCCTGAATCAAAGGGAGGGCCTGTTCGGCTGTGAGAAATTCTAGCGGCAGATAGAAACACACCACCGTATCGCCGTACGGCAGCGATTCTTCACTGGAGATGACCGGAATGCCTTCACCACGCGGGGAGCGCGCCTGGGAAAGGGTCGCCTTTGTCATGGTGTCGGTAAACGGCACCAGCGCCACGCCTGACATCAGGAGTGCGGATTCGAGAAGCAACAACGCGTCGCGCTTCGGCAACGGGCGTGTGACAAGCAGGCTGACATTTGCCGGTTGCGCCGCGAGTTGTGGGTCGCGCACGAGAATCTTGCCAGAGAGCTGTTCGTAGATTGCAAGCGCATCGGCCACGGGATTGTTTGGCAGAAGGATCTCGCGCACCATTTCATCGCCGAGCGCGGGTGCAGCTGGCAGCATGAGAAGCGCGGCAAGTACGGAGGCCATCGCAACGCGTCCCACTACGCTGCGGGGCATGGGTGCTTTCCGGCCGGGTGTGGCGGGCTGCGGAGTCACAGCCAAGCCTGAGGGTGCGCCGTCGGCCCCTGCGCGGTGAAGGCAAGAGCAAGATGCAGATTGGCGTCGGGATCGAGAGGCCACCGTGCCGGGGGCGCAAGCAGCAGAACCTGCGGATCGAACGGCACAAAATTTTCTTCCACTTCACGCCGGATCCGTGCTCGGGAATCTGCGGCGTCCGGAGATTGGAATGTTTGAACCCGGGCACCGCTGGTGACGCCGGAGGTTTCGAGACGGAGCGTGGCGCGGTCCTCACCGCGCTGGAGCACCACTCCGCGTTGTGTTGCGCTGCCGTCGCTGAGCACCTCGGCGATGCGTAAGTGCTGGCCAGTAATGACCTCCGGTTCTGTTGACGTGATGACGATCGTGCGTTGTTGCCCCGCTTTTTCACGGAGAATCGCCGTGTCTCGATCGGCCATGCGCATAAGGCTTACCAGCGTGTAATCCTCGCCGAATCCGGCTTCCGGCGGGGGAGCTTC
Source organism: uncultured Chthoniobacterales bacterium (assembly GCA_964652295.1). Classification (GTDB taxonomy): domain Bacteria; phylum Verrucomicrobiota; class Verrucomicrobiia; order Chthoniobacterales; family CALDSX01; genus CAZZCL01. The sequence goes on along the minus strand of CAZZCL010000010.1, from coordinate 31,448 downwards.
CACCTCGCGTTTGCGCATTTCGAATGGCGAACGTTCCAGCAACCCGTTGTAACGTGCGAAGGCGACCGGCGCCGGGACGGCACGATCGGATGAAGAGGCGGAATCCGGCACGGTGGGTGCAGGTTGAGGAGATTGCGATGGTTGCCCGCCAGGCTGAGGGGATTTTTGCGGGGGCAGTTGGGCAGGTAGTGAGCGATTAGGAGGCGCTTGAGTCGAAGAAGTTGGATCGATTGTCCCCGACGGGGCGGTGGGAACAGATGCGGTTTGTCCCGCAGGATAGGCGCCTTGAGGATCCTCAAATGCGCCGCGGACCTTAGGCTGGATGACTTTCTGCCGCATCGGCGGTTTTGCAACGTCGGGGGGGGTGCTGATGCCGGGTTGAATCGCTGCGGGACCCGCGGAAACAGGTGGTTGACCCGGGATGGTTTGCGTGGGGTTGCTTAAATCAGGTGGAAGCAAGGAGGGGGGTTGAGCCGACTGGGCTGGTTGACTTTGCGGCGAAACTTGAGAAGCAGCGGTGGTCGGATGATCAACCTGTTCGGCACCGGGTACCGCTGGTGCGGCCTGGAGTTGACGTAGAAGATCGAGTGCCTGCGCTTCGGCGGGCACAATTGGGGTCGGCTGTTGTGCGCTGGCCCTGTAAGGCGTTGCAAAAAACAGTGTTACTCCGAGAGCTGCCGCGGAGGGGAGCCCGTGCAATGGAAGAAGCGCACGCAGTATGCTCACAGCACCGATCTGAGTGAGGGAGCCGCTGGCTGCCGAAGGCTGGCATTGGTGATGGGCAGAGTACTGCTTCATTCCGGAAGTTAATCTTCGCGGAAATATTGCACGAGTTCAAGCATGCAAATGACCATTCCATCGGCGCCTTCCGCCTCATCAGGCTTCAGGGAGAGGCGTCGGACGTCGATGAACCTGCCTGGTTGCTGAATTTCATGGAGGAATCGGACGGTTTGTTCCACCGATCCGCGCAGTGTCATTGCCACGCCGGCCTCTTCCGCGGCGGCTGTCCGCGCCTCGCCGGTATCGAGAAAGGACTGGGCGGTGACTTGCAGGCCGTGTTGTTCCGCTGCCGATTTGACTGTGCGCTGCGTGGCCGGCGAAGCTTCGGTGCGCGACGGAAAACGCGGGAGCGCGTCTGTGAGCCATTGCGAGCGCTCGCGCCACATGGGTGCTTGGGCGAGGAGTTCTTCGGAGATGGCGCGTTGCTCACGGGCGAGATCGAGTTCGGCGATTGCGCGGGCGCGTGCTTCAAGCCCTGCGCGAACTAATAATGCGAGCGCCCCGGCGAAAAGCAGGAAGCCCAACGCGGCGGCGAGCCGCGCTTCACTGGGTTTCAACCTGGGCATATGGAGTCACTCCCTTGATGTCGAAGGTCGCAAGGTCGTTGGTTTGCAGCTTTGGCTGCGGCATGGTCCAGAGTGTTTCCGCGGTCTGGGGGTTTTCCTTGAGGGCGGTCAGATATCGGTAGGCAAGGTCGGGATTTACGGATTCGCCGTTAATCGTCAGCACGCCGTCGCTCCAATCGAAGCTGGTGAATCGTGCCCCTTCCGCAGGCAGGAGTGAAGCGCTGCGCTGAAGAAGTTCGAGGGGGAAGGCCTCCGGCGAGATGGCTGTGACGAGTTCATCCCACCGCCCGGCGGCGGCACGGATTTGCGACAGATCGACGTCGTTCTTTTCCAGCCACGCGCGTTCAGCCGCCAAGGCGATGCGGATGCGGACATAATCCGCCGCAAGCAACCCGGCGCCTACGGCCACAACCGCGACTGATGCCATCAGCCCGGTGCGGATGCGGCGTCCGCGGCTGACCTGCCTGCCGCGTTCCGTGACGGCCGCTGGCGCGATTTGCCAGCGGGAGGACTGATGTGGCGCTGCGGACGGTCCGGGCGCAGCGTCTTCTGCGCAGGGCAGAGACAGCGCGTGTGCAAGCGGTTGCACATCCGGAGCGCCCGGCATACGCACGATCTGACGCACACCCTCGAGCCATCCGGTCTCCGTGAGCCACAACACCTGGCAGCGCGCACGCAGCAATAGGGAACCGGCGTTGCCGTTGCCCAGAGTGTGGAAATAGGCCAGGCCGTCGCCCTGTGTAATTCCCATGATTGTGCTTCCAAGTTCCTGCCAGAAAACAAGGCTCCATGGAGGGAAATGCCGCACCCGTCCCGCCACGACGCAATGTTCCGCGGCTACGGCGTCGCGCGGCTGGAGTGCATCGTTCAGCAGCGAGATGGCGATTCCACGTCGTTGTTCGCCATCCACAGCCACCTCGACCACAGTGGTGGGCACGCCATCTTCGGCGAGTCCGCGGCGTTCCAATTGCAGACTTGCCGCCCCTTCCAGTGCTTCATAATCCGGCGCGGTAACAGTCAGCGGGAGAGTGGCGATGCCGGCGGCCGGCACGCCGAACACCCAGGCGCGGGATACACCCAACGCTGCGGGGGTTGAAGCGCTCGCGGTGTGTTGCCATGACGTTCCTCCGTCCTGATCCCACCGCTCCCATTGGTCCGCGCCGGGCAGCACGACAGTGCGCATCCGTTTCCCGGCCTGATTGTCGCGAGCGGATTTGCTGCGTGTGCCTGCGGCAGGTTTCACGGTTTTTCCCACAACAAAATCCTCGGTGGAATCCCCGGAACTGCAACCGCCTCCATGCGGTATTCGGTTTTGCTATACAATCCGATGGAGAGCACCCTGCGCAGGGGCGATTCGAAGATTGCCGACCGTCGCACGATGCGAAGGCGCACCGGATCGAAACCGCCTGCAAGCGCTGCGAAACTGTTGAAATCGCCGATGCGAACATCGTCCACTGTATCCAGCTGGCCATCAGGCCCGGAGCGCGCAGTGATGACCGCCTCGGCTTGGTTGTCGGCCAGTTCGAAGACGGCGCGCAGCGTTTCCGGGGCTGCGCTGTTGATGTCCACGCGGAAATCCGCCGCTGTGGAAAAGAACTCAGCCCAATCCGGTCGGATCGCTTCGAGCGCGTCCATGCCCAGCACAGCGCGCATCTCTTCCACGCGCTCGAATGCGCGGTTGGCCGGGGCGCCGACGATTCCGAGCGCCTCATACTCGGCGCCTTCAGCCCCGTTGAGCTGCCGATTGTCATCCGCGTCGATCCAGTCGACAATCGCGTCGGTCAACGCTTCGGATTCCTCGAAGGGTAGCCCGAGCTGGCGCAGCAACCGGGCCAAGGCTTCCTTTTGGCGTTGTTGCACAGCGGTATTAATCCCGAACCGGCCGTTCTCCCCGAAGATCCGCACACGGAACCCATCGCCGGTCTCTGTCCGCTGGTTGAGAACCGCATCGAACCGGCCGACTTCCGGATGCAGGCCAATGGCGAAGCCGCTTTCCGCGCGCGCGCGCGCCTGCAATTGGCGGGCGCGCAGGAGAATGTCATCCCGCGCGTTTTCCAGTGGCTGCATCACGGTCAGCAGCACAAGGACAAGCGTGCCGAGAATCCAGAGCACAACAAGCAGCGCAAACCCCGCGTTGCGCGCCGATGTCGGTTGAGCGCTCTGTTTACTCACCTTCCGCATAGCCTGTGGCGCTCCGCGATCTCACCCACATTTCCCATTGGATCGCGTTTGCGCCGGGTGCCTCCAGCACCGCTTGAATCAATGCCGGGCGTACGCCCAGTGGTAGGGTGTCGGTCCAGACATTGGTCGTCTCGATAAAAAACCGCCATGTGACCGTTTCCAAATCCCGGGCCAGCACCAACGGCTCGGGCTCGATCGGCTCGCCCTGCGATCCTGTGCCCCGGGCGGCAAGCGTGAGCGCATACAAACCGTTGAGCTGTTTGCGGGGTTCGAGACGCACGCTCCATCCGCTGATTGCCCTGACACTTTCCCCTGGGGCGGTATAGGTTTCGAGAAATTCAAGTGCCGGACCATCCTCCGTTTCGAGCTGTGTCACGCTGGTTGCGCCGGGCAACGAGGCCAGGAAGCGGCGCAAATAAAGTTCGGCGGCTTCCGTCCGCCGGAAATCGCGTCCGATATCGTCGATGACATCGCCCACCTGCACGGCGCTCTGGACCACGCGAAAGAATGCCGGCAGGGCCACGGCGAGCACGGAAAGCGCGATAACTACTTCCACAAGTGTGAAGGCAGCGGATCCGCACCACGGCCGCCGGGACCGCACTCCACACATAGGCAGACGGAAGGGTTGATCAGGGTTTGGCGACATAGAGTTCGGCTGTTAAAGGCGGTTCATCTTCGTACCTCACGACGATGGAAAGCCGCTGAAGTCCGAGCAATTCGATTTGGTTGTCGTTGCGCAACGACACCGGGTCCAAACTCGTCTGGATCGTCAGTCCATCAGGCCGTTCGATTCTCGAAGGCTCAATCTTTGCGCCGCGAGCCCGTGCTTCGTCCATGGCCGACGCCAGCGCCTGATGCAGCGAACTTTCCTGGCGGGCAATCGTCACTGCCGTTGTCAGCGCTTCGAACTGCCTGAGCAATGCCAGTGCTGCGAGAGCGAACACGGCCACGGCAAGCACAAATTCCACCAGGACGACCCCGCGGCGCCTTGCGTGGTGCGCCGCGGCACCGCGTTTCATGTGCCATGCGTTGTGGAACGAACCGCCACAATCCGCTTGATCGTTAGTGCAGTTCAAAGCCCTCCTCCAAAAGTTCTGCGGTGAGAGGGTCCACGGAAAAATCCATGTAAGATTTGCCGCGATACAGCCGCATCCTGGGCGCACGCACCGTGCCATCCGAGCCGAAGATCCATGCCAGCTCGCGCACCGGTCGCCACTCCCTGCGGTCGCGATCCCAAGCCGCCCATTGGACGCCGTCCTCAAGCGCCACGGCGCCGCCCTCGTCCCCGGCGTCTGGGTCGGAGTTGCTTTGTCCGGAATCGTTTGCGGGCGGCAACCATTCCGCACCGTTGTCATCCAGCATCATGGTCACACTGCTTTGGGCCTGCAGAGCTGCAGCGCGGGCGGCGTGCATCGTACGCGACAGCTCCGCTGCGGTATTGCGAAAGGCGATTTCCTCCTGAAATCCGGCGCGCGATGCTGCAACCATGGAGATGATCAACACCAGAATGCCGAGCGCCAAAGCCATTTCCAGCAGCGTGAACGCCCCGACGCTGTGTTTTTGACACGTTTGAAGATGGCCTTTCATCCTGCTGTTGTGGGCGCGTGTTTTGATCTCGTGTGAGCGCCGTTTTTGGCAGGGTGCAATTTGCAGGCCCTGTTTCGGCAGGCCATCACGCCCGCGCCCGCTTGCGACCCGGACGGCGTGGCATCAACTTTTTTCGTCGTCCAAATACATGTCGTCTTCGCTTTCCTCGCGGTCCGGGCCGAGCGAATAGAGATCGTAACCGTTGGGATTTTTCCGGCCAGGATTAACGTACTGATAAGTGTTATCCCATGGATCGACCATTTCCCGCTCCAATAATTGGCGCCAGCGCCTGGGTTCCGGGGGGCTGGACGGTTTTTCCACGAGCGCTTTGAGGCCCTGTTGCGTGGTGGGAAGTCGCAGATTCATCGTCTCGTAGAGTTGAAGCTGCATTTTGAGAGTTTTCAGATCGCTGCGCACACGGGTGTCTTTGGCAAAATCGAGGTTGCCCGAGAGCAACCCGACGCCCAGTCCCATCAGGACCACGATGATGGAGAGGACCAGCATGATCTCAATGAGCGTGTAAGCGCCCCGCGGATGAATGCGAAGCGCCCGTTCAAAAGACGCGCGTTGAAGTGAGTGAGAAATGTTCATGGCTCGAAATTTGGGGACTGCCGACGGGTAACGAAGGTGGTGAGAACGATGGGGTCAGGTGTGAGGACGGCGCAGGGCGCGATGAGATGCAGCATTACGGCGTTCTATCTCTGCCGAATGTCTGCAACAATCTTTTAGATACCGCCATGACTGACGGCGTTCAATCCTCATCTTCGAACGCTTTTATGGCTTCCGGGGTCGGAGCCCGGCACCGGGCCGCCGGTCGCACCCGGGTTTGTGTCGGCGTCTTCGGATGCTGCACGATCCTGCTTTTGCGTCTGCCTCGTGCGGCGGCGTGCTGCGCGGCGACGCAGAACGGACCGCCCGCCGTGCCCACGTTGAATCCGACCCGGCAGCAAAACACGGTAGAGCACCACTGCCGAGGCAAGCACGATGCTCATGGTCAACGGCGCATGAATTCCGAGGCCGGCATAAGCCATGCCGGCCGCGACCGCCAGCATGCCCAGCCCCATCGCTGCTCCCATAAATGCGCGCCGTCGCCGCCCGCGCCTCGCCCACCACAGTAAACCCATCGCCACGCCCACCAGAATTGTGTATCCCCAGATTGGTGTCCGTCGCACATGCACATCGGCCTGAATTGCTGCGAGAGCCGCTGCGAATAGTTCCACGCGCGACACGGGCGTGGAGAGTAGATCGCGGTAGACGCGTGCTTCACGGTCTGTGCGTCCTACGAACACCGCCCGGTTTTCGATGGCTCCAAGCGGGATCTGAGGGTGTCGCGATGTCTCGCGGCGTTCTGCAGCGAGCAACAGTTCGCCTGTCTCAAAGCGTTGCAGCATTTGAAGAGCGGCCGGAGCCAGTGGCATCGCCCCCCGTTCATCAATAGGAAGCGTCCTGTGCCGCCCGAGAAGTACGTGTCTGCCGATCTCCACCTCCACGTCCTCGGGCGAAAGACGCCACCAGAGCATCGCCGCGCGCAAGGTTGCAGCCGGCAACAGATCGCGTCCAGCGCGCACCAGCAGCGGGATGCGCCGGACGGGTGCCCCCAAAACCGCATCCAAAGCGACGTACCCCTGCGCTGCCAGCAGAGCAAGGTTCTCTGAGGGGGCCAGCTGAGCGCCTTCGCACTCGGGAACCTGGGCCGAGGATCCTTTCACACGGCGCAACACGGGCCGCCCTTCGAAGGCAAAACCGGGATCCTTCGGCGTGCCCAGTTCCCATGCCAGCAACACTTGGGGAAAACGTAGAAGGTAGTTCTCCACAGAATCCAGAAACGGTGTTCCGTCCGGCCACCAGAGCACTTCTTCGACGACCAGGAGCGGGGGTTTGGCCACTTGCAACGCCCGGAAGATGGCCGCGTAATCGAGAGGTTGCAGCGGCCAGGTCTGTTCGCGGGTTGGATCCCCGATTTCGATCAGCGTCACGGCCGGCGGGTTCGGGTCGGCAGCCGCGCCGTTGCCGGGGTCTGTCTTGGAAACAGGAACTGTCTGTGAAGGCGCCCACTGCGCGAGCCAGAGCGTCGCGGGAGCGTCGATGCCGTCGAACGTGCCGAGCCACGTCTGCCACGATAACAGCGCTCCCAAAGCGGCTACCGCTGCGTAGGGCGCCCAGCGCACGCGTTCGAGAAAATGCGCCACGGGTCAGTCGTTCGTTCGTTCCTCTCCGGCAACTGGCAGACTCATAATATCGACATCGTTGTAATCCGGATCGGGCGCGTCTGCAAAAGGCCGCCAATGCCTGCTAAACTCCGGATCGATGGTTCCATAGCCTGACAATGCGGCCCGACTCATTGTTTCCGCATGGCCGTCGCAAAACAACACCGTGGCCTCCGCGTCGCCACCGCGTCCTCTGTAACGGAATGCCACGGTGTCCGGAGCGATGCCGGGACGTGCCCCGGCGGTTTGCGTTAGAAACACTGTCCGTGCGGGATCGGTCAGCAGATAGATCTTGTAAGCCGGTTCGGTGTCCAGCGGCTGCAGCCAGTAGTTCATGCCGAGTGTGAAAAAGTGTTCGCCCCAGCCCGCCTGCAATTCTTTCGGGGACGCCCCGGGATCCATCCAGATGGACGGATCGCCTGGTTTCGGACGTTTGTCTGCAGGTATCGCTGTCACGGGTTCCTGGCCGATGTAGGCTGGCAGGCTGTTATACCATGCCAATGGCAAATCCGCAGAAGCTTCGCCCCCACCCACTTCGGGCAGGCGGTCTTCGTTATCTACAAGATGCAGGTTCAACGCGATGCCCCATTGAAGGAGATTGCGCAGGCTTAAAGCCTGCAACGCGCGGTCGCTGCGGCTTCCGAGGTATCCGGCTGCGACAAACCCCAGTGTGGCCACCACGGCGAGCACCGCGAGCCATACTCCCCAGCCCGCGCCTGATATATGTCGCCGGTTTGTCTTCATGGCCCGGTCGGTTTCCACAGCGAAGCATCTGGCGGGGCTGGTGAAGAAAGCATTTCGCGGAATTTATCCCGCATAAAATCCGCCTCGGATGCTGCGGCGATTTTCAACGCCGACTGCGGCAACCCAAGTCGCGCGGCGATCAGAGTGGCGAAAAAGCGGCTTGTCGCCAGTTTCAATGTCCCGAACTCCGCGTTCTGAGCGTCTGTTCGCCGAAATACGCGCACGGTTTCCATTTGTTCAAGCGTCGGAAGCGCGCGCTCCGGGATTTCCAGCTGCATCACTTCGCCGGTCCATGGCAGAGCTTCAAACAGCTGGCTTGCGCGGAGTTCCCCCTGGGGGAGGTCTGCACGAACCGATTCCATAGAGTACGCAACCGTGTCGGTTCCTTCCACCGTGCCGAGCGAGGCGACCGCCAGGTCGAGGATGCGCTCGCGGCTCAGCGGCTTTTCCAGCGTGGCGAGCACGGTATCGGCTCGCCGGATTTCTTCGGCAAGCGGCGCTAGCCGGCGTTCCAGCCCGGCGTCTGGAATGATCGCCGGATCATTCATCGGCACGAGACGATGAGCGATGACGCGCCAATTGCCCGGCCCGTCTCCTTCGGTTTTCTTCAGGTCTAAACGGCCGATGGTGAACCCGCGGTTCTCCCTCAGAATATTCTGCGAAACGGGCGGATCCCATGGGAGAAGAGAATCGGACACCCACACATCGCGTGTGCCCCTGCCATAGATGCGGTGTGCGAGGACGGCATCCACCCTGAGGGCGCGGAGCTTTTCGAGGAATGCGCGAGGCGGATCGTCCGGCGCTTCGAATTTCATCCATGCAAACAGCCGTAACGCAGGTTCGACGTCGGCGCCCGCGCCAGGTGCAGCTGTGTAATCGCGCACAGGTTGCACACCTTCCGAGGCATTCATGAACCAGCTGGGGAAACGGTGCGGCGCCTCTGCGGGATCGGTGTCGCCGTAGAAGTTGGACAAC
>CAZZCL010000010.1:0-22398 GCA_964652295.1 uncultured Chthoniobacterales bacterium | reverse complement strand
CGGCACCCGCCGCACCGAGATCCAGAACCGCGCCCGCGCTTGCCCCCGGTGGCACCGCCCGGCCTTCTGCGTCCATGAACGGAGTGAGCACCTTAGCGTCGAGTCCATCCAGCACGGCCGGGTCGAGGCCTGCATCCAGGTTTCCGAGACAGATCGCGTCGTACCCGGTTGCATTGAAAAATTCGACCATGTTGCGCCCGCGCGTCGCGTGTGCCGCGAACGAACCGCTGAGACTGTCACCAAGATCGATGAGCAACACGCGTGTCCCGCTGCGTGCGGCTTCCTCCCGCACTGCGGCGATATAGCCTGCCAGCCGCTGGTAATGTTGAAGCGGCGCGACAGCTGCCGCCCCCGGAGGATAAACGTTGCCGCGCAAACGTCCCGTGTGCAGCACAATCGCGTTGGGCGTTTCTGGAGGGGGCGCTTTCGGACCGCATCCGGCCCCGGGTAAGGCGGCCATCAGCACGCCCGCCGCGATTAAGCCCAAGGAACTGCGTGGAAAACGGACACTTTTCATTTTGGATTCCAACCTCATGCCGCACGCGCGCTGCCAAGCCAAGCCTTTCTTGGATGCCGCGCGCCGGATGGCGGACCTGTCCCCGCACAGGTGCGGTTCGTTGCCGTGCGCGATTGAACCGGCTGCCTGCGATTCGTGGACGGCGCCGGATTCGCTCACACCAGCTTGTGTTTTGACAGATCCTGCGAATCGATCAGACCAACCGGGATATTGTTTGTATCGACCACGATAATGTCGTCGATCGACCGTTCCTCAAGAAGGGCCAGCACCTCCACCGCTGGCTGGTCGTCCTGCATGACAACGGGATTGCGCGTCATCACCTCGGCAACCCGCCTGCGCCCCACTTCCCCGTCGGTGATGTAACGACGGGCAAAATCGCCCTGCGTGAAGATTCCTGCGAGCCGCTTGTCTGCACCAACGACAACAACCGCACCGCAGCGGCGGGAGGTCATAATTTCCAGTGCCTGACACACTGTCGCGTCCTCGGTGCAGAGCGGGAGACGTTCTGCGGCACGCATGATATCGGAGGTCTTCAGCAGCAACTGTCGGCCCAGGCGTCCTCCAGGATGGAATCGGGCGAAATCTTCGCGGCGAAATCCGCGCACTTCCATGAGTACCATGGCAATGGCATCGCCCAGCGCGAGCATGGCTGTTGTGCTGGATGTGGGCGCAAGGCCCAGGGGGCAGGCTTCGCGTTCCACGCGCACGTCGAGGACAACCCGGCTGAACCGGGCCAGCGTGGAGTCGGGTTGTCCGGTCATACTCACGATCGCTACATCGAACCGCGAAAGCGCGGGAAGCACGGCAAGGAGTTCCTCGGTCTCGCCGCCATAGCTCAGGGCGAGGACAGCGTCGCCGTCTTCCACAAGCCCGAGGTCGCCATGCAGGGCATCGAGCGAATTGAGAACGACTGCACGCGAACCGGTGCTGGTGAGCGTGGCGGCAATTTTTGCGCCGACATGACCCGATTTCCCCACACCGAGAACGATCAGCTTGTGTCCCCGATCCAGAGCGGCGCGCAACAGATCGATAGCCTTGTCGAACTCGCCGTCGATGCGTTTCTCCAACCGTTCCAATTCGGCGCGTTCAAGAGCGACAATTTGTGCCGCGCGCGCTGCGAGCCCGGGATTCATTGGCATTGAGGATGGCAGCGGCGCTGGTGGGTGGCAAGATGCGCGTCCGGCTTTTCGCGACGAAGTTTTCACAAAAACAATCTTGCACCAGCAACCTGGGTTTCTCTAGCCTTGCGCATGTCATGGGACAAATCGAATCCCGAAATCCCACAGAAGGCTGCAGTCCGTGCGTGGCTCTGGCTCTTGCAGACAGTTCGGCGTTTCGGGAGGCGGCATGGAAACGTTTCCATGCCGCTCTCCGAAAGGCCCGCCAGCTGGAGGCCGATCTCGACGATTTTCAATGCAACGCCTTGCCGCGTTTGATGGAATGGTTGGGGAGCGTGCGGCCCGAGCGATTCCGGGTTTATCAATTGCTTGAGCAGACGCAGAGGCGCGATGTGGCGCTTCACAAAGCTGCCGAGTTGGAAAGCCGCATTTCCGGCATCCCACTGCGGGAAGCGCTTGAGCGCGTCATGACCGCGCGCGCGTCGGATGCACCGCCGCCACAGCCTGAGGCGGATGACGACGACTGCGGCGATCACGAATCGTTTCTGGAGTTCCTGGACCGCGTCGAGCGGGAGTTCGACGATTGTCTCGGCGCGGTCAGCCTCCAGCGCCGTCGCAAGGCCGAGCTGGTGGCCCAGTACGAACGGCTTGCGCATTGCCGTCGGCTTCGTCTCAAATGTGCGTACAGGGCGTTGGTCCGCCTTCTGCACCCAGACGCGCTCAGCGGTGGTCCAAATCGGGATCTGCCAGAGCGCGGCATGCTCTGGGGAGAGGCGCAGGCTGCTTATCGGCGGAGCGATCCCGACAGGCTTGAGGCCATCCTCGACCGCACTCGCGTGTTGATTCAGGAGCGCGAAGCGGGTGTCTCGATGTCTGTGCTTGCTGTGTTAACGCGGGAGCAGACGCAGCGGGCCGCAAGGGCGCATTATAAACTGCGCAAACTGAGGCGCCATCCGGCCTGGCGCTTCAGTTCAGCCGGCGCCACTCCGGAATTCGAGCAATACGCCGAAGAATGGCTTGAGTTCCAGATTGCGCGGATGGAGCGGGATCTGAACAGGATTCATCGCAAGTGGAAGAAGGCCCCGCGCCGAAACGTTCCGCCGCGCCATCCGCCGCCGCGGGTGCGGATGTCACGACCTGTTGCGACTGCGGACTGCTTTTCCGATGTGCGATGCAGCTCCGATTTCCGGAGCTGAACCCATCGTTGTGTTGCAAAGCGCGCCCGGACAGTATGATCGGGGTTGTGGACGGTGATCTTTTCGATCCAACAAGCGGGGAAGGGGAACCGCCCAGCAATCCGGCGGGTCAGACCGGCGCGCAGTCGCATACGCCGCTTGCAGCAAGGATGCGGCCCCGTACACTCGAGGAGTTTGCAGGGCAACGACATATTGTTGGAGAGGGGCACCTGTTACGGCGCGCAATTGAGTCTGACCGCGTCGAGTCGATCATTCTGCATGGCCCGCCCGGCACGGGGAAGACCACGCTTGCGGCGATCATCGCCAATGCGACATCCAGCCGCGTCGAAAAACTCAATGCCGTCGAAGCATCCGTCGCAGATCTGCGCAAAGCCATCGCCGCAGCGGCGATGCGTCTTCCGCATCGTCGGACAATCCTCTTCATCGACGAAATTCATCGCTTCAGCAAAGCGCAACAGGATGTGCTTCTGCCCGAAGTCGAGTCGGGTGTCGTGCGGTTCATCGGGGCAACCACGCAGAACCCGTATTTCACGGTAAATCCGCCGCTGATCTCGCGGTCCTTGGTGTTTCAACTTGAGCCATTGGACGGCGCAGATCTCATTGCGCTTGGTCGTTGCGCACTCGCCGATTCTGAACGCGGCCTTGGCAACCTGGACATCCTTGTCGACGACGACGCGTTCACCCATCTCGCAAACGCGAGCGACGGCGACGCGCGCAAATTTCTTAACGCCCTCGAACTGGCCGTGCTCACCACTCCGCCCGACGTCGGTGCCCGCATCCGCATCACACTCGAAGCGGCGGCCGAAAGCATCCAGAAAAAAGCGCTGGTGTACGATAGGGACGGCGACGCCCATTACGATACCGCCAGCGCATTCATTAAGAGCATGCGCGGGTCCGATCCCGATGCCGCAATCTATTGGTTGGCCAAAATGCTGTATGGTGGTGAAGACCTCCGGTTTATCGCCCGCCGGATTGTGATTTGCGCGGCGGAAGACATCGGCCTTGCCGATCCGCAAGCGCTTGTAGTTGCCGTTGCCGCGCAGCAAGCCGCGGAATTTGTTGGATTGCCCGAGGCGCAGCTTCCTCTTGCTCAAGCCGCCATTTATCTTGCCACAGCGCCGAAAAGTAATTCGGCGACAATGGCCATCGGCGCGGCCCGCAAGGATATCTCCGAGGGACGCACCCTCGCCGTGCCGCGCGATCTGCGATTCGCGGGATACTCCGGCTCGAAAAAACTCGGTCACGGCGCTGGCTACAAATACTCCCACGATTACCAGGACGGCTTCGTTCCGCAGGCTTATCTGCCTGAAGGCCGTGTTTATTATGAGCCAACCGGACGCGGTTTTGAAAAACGCATCGTCGAACGGCTCGATTATCTTCGAAAACAATTCGACGCAGCCAGGGCGGGGGCAGCCGAAACGCAGGATGGATAATCGCGGCCAACCGAACGGTCAACGCGTTTGCTGGATCTGCTCAGAGTTTTGTCATCGCACTAAAGTCAGGCACCCGCTCCAGTTTCCTTAACGGTTGAAACTCCGGATCATCTCCCGCACGCACGCCTGTGACGAGCTGTAACTTACAATACCCACATTCAGTGGACGATCCCGGTAAAGGCGCAACGCCCGGGCAAGGCTTTCGATAATCCAACGCGTCTCGTTCCCGAACGCGCCACCGCCGAGCAATGTGAGGAACACGGCTTTTTGACCCGTCTCATCTGCGTTCAACACCGCAGCAGCCAGCGTGGCTTCATAAGCCGCTTCCAGAACCAACCGCGCAAAGGGCGCCCAGACATCGGTCGGATGACGACAGTACGCCACGGGCAACGCAGAACAGTACACCTGAGTAACCAGATGGTCGCAATCGTTAAGCGTCACCTCCACCCGCGACTGAGCTCCGACACGCAGCAGCCCGCGTAACCGATCCCGCTCAGGCTCCGAGGCGGATTCAAGTACCTGAGCAATTGCCCGCAGCCCATCGGACGAAGCGAGTGCATATCCGTTTTTCATCGTCCAAAAGCGGCCGTTGGAATTGCCCAATTCCGCGCCGAGATCGGCCAAACAATCGATCTGGAGTGCTGCGGATTGGCCGATCTGCGATCCGCCGAGTGGCACGAAATAGTTGCGGTATATCGTTCCCGCGCCGCACGCGATGGCGCATGCTGGCCCTTGTGTCCGGTCATTCTCGTAGCGCGTTATCCCCATCTCCGGCGTCACATTGGGTGAGGTCATCTCCAGAAGATTGAATTGCGACGCGACCTGAAATAGCGCACCGGCATTCGCAGGATCGGTGTGCATCGCGCGCACATCGCCGACAATTTCCTCAAGCGAAATCGGTCCTATCGCCGTTGGTGCAGACAAACCCGCGATGCGCTGGCGCAACTCATCGAGCGAGGGCGTTTCCAGCACGCCACACAAATAGCGGCACCCATTTGCGCGCGAAGTCAGCACGCTGCCCTCAACGACAACCTGTCGGCGCACTTCCTCCGGCGAGCGCTCGACAACCCCTACTAACTTTTCGAACCATGTCATACGGCTTTCCTCAAACTTAAACCACCCACATTCCTTCAAACAACGGTCTTTGGCGAGCCCGGCGGCTTTGCGCGAAACAACCTCCCAATTCAAGGGTCGGGGATAAGACGTTTGCTAACCAAGCGCAAGGCGCAGACCTCCGACAACCGCGAAGGCAAGCACCAGCCATTCGAAAAGCTGCTGGGAAATCCGTTGCACGATGCTTCGCCCGGCCAATACCCCGGCGACGATAATTGGAGCCATCAGGGCGCATAAGGTATACGCCCATGGCGGCATGAGACCGAGTCCGGCGCTGAACGGAGTTTTGACAAGGTTAATCACAAAAAAGAACCATGCCGCCGTGCCGATGAACGCCATCTTCGGCAGTCCCGCAGCGAGCAGATACAAAGACATGACCGGACCTGCAGCGTTTGCGAGCATGGTGGTTGCGCCTGCGAGAAACCCGAGTGAGTTCGCGATGCTGGGATGTGGTGCGGTCGCGGCGGCGGCTCCGCGCAGCGCACGATTGCGATGCCCCGACCAGATCTGCAGCGCCGCCAGAAAGAGGGTGATTCCTCCGAGCAAAGGCCGGAAGACTTCATTCGAAAGACGGCTCATGATGAGCCAACCGAGCGCGATCCCGGCGAATGCCGGTGGGAAAACCCGCCACAACACGCTCCACTCTGCGTGCCGATGAAAGATGCGCACTGCGACGATGTCTGCGGCAATAAGCTGGAGCAGCAACACGCCTGTGGACATGCGCGCAGAAAAAACCGTCGCCATGATTACAATCGCCACGTAGCCCATCCCGCCGATGCCGCCCTTTGCGAGCCCGAGCGAAAATGCGGCGACTGCCAGCGCGACCCATGTCCATGGCGAATCGACGGGTGGCATCCATGGGACAGGACCGTTCATCCTAACCGATGCGTACAAAGCGTTTGCCTGGCAGTTGGCGGGCGCAATGTTTGAGTTCCAGATTCATGAGCGCCGAAAGCACATCGCCACTGGGGAGTCCGGTGAGCTGGATCAGGGTATCGATCTGGCGTTCTTCACTTCCTAACGCCGCGTAGATCCGCCGTTCGTTGTCGCTTAATTCCGCAACCGGGGCCGGGCGTTCGGTCGCAGCCGGAAGCCGCGGAGCGTCTTTATCGGGAAACAACATCCCAAGTTCGTCGAGGACATCCCCCGCATCCATGACAAGACGCGCACCCTGTTGGATCAGGCGGTTGCATCCCTGCGACATGGGTCGGTCGATCGGACCAGGTACAGCATACACGGAGCGACCTTGTTCTGCGGCTTGTGTGGCCGTTATCATCGCCCCGCTTTTCAGCGGTGCCTCCACGACCATGACGCCGAAGCCCCAGCCGCTGACAATCCGGTTGCGCATGGGAAACGTCTGGCGATCAGGCTTGCAGCGCATTGGGAACTCGCTGACTACCGCGCCCGAACCCGCAATGCGCCGGGCAAGTTCCGCGTTTTCCGGCGGATACAGCTCCATCAACCCGCCGCCAAGACATGCTACCGTGCGCCCGCGTGCTGCCAGTGCGCCCTGGTGTGCCGCTGTGTCGATGCCGCGAGCCAGACCGCTTACAACTGTCAATCCGGCATAAGCAAGCTGGTAGGAAAGTTTTTTGGCGCATTCATTGCCATAGTTCGTCGATCGCCGGGAGCCCACTACGCCGATTGCGTGGTTGTCCCGCTCTATCAATTCGCCCCAGACATAAAGCACAACAGGCGGGGCGTGAATTTCCCGAAGCGCCTTCGGATAGGATTCGCTTTGCCAGTGCAGGATGGACGCGCCGAAATCCGTTGCCAGTTCGAGTTCTTCGGTTGGATCGATGCTATCCTGCCATCGGGCAATTTCGCGTGCGAGCGCGGATCCCACGCCTTCGACAGTTTCCAATTGCGAGACGCCGGCATTGAGGATGGCGCGGGGAGTCCCGAATTTTTCAAGGAGTTTGCGTGTTCGGACAGGGCCTAATCCCGGCATGAGATTAAGGGCGATCCAGGCTTCGGTATCTTTGGAGAGAGACATTTGGGAAGGGGCGAGCGAGCCGTGACACGTGGGTTCAAACTTGCTCAATTATCAGGAATAGTTAATTAATCTATGGTCTTGATCCGCGAATCCACACTTTCATGGCTTGCTTTTTGGCGGTCCAATCGGGTTGCGATGCTGCGCTGCGGGCTTGGAGTAACGCTGGGATTGCTGATCCTGATGACGTTGCCGGCCCATGCGGCAATGGTGGTGGCAGACACCGCAACCGAGCTGGCACTGGGCCAGGCGCGCCAGCTGAGGCAGGGAGCGCCTCCGGCTGCCGGACCTGTGAGCACAGAGATCGTGGTTGACGCAGGCGACCTGCTCAGCCCACGGGTCGAAGAAGATCTTACCCGCGAGCTGTCGCGGGTTTGGATCGATCGGAAACTCGAAGTGTTTATTCGCACGGTGCGTCGCCAGGATATTGTCGCTCAGGAGCAGGCAGGGTTGGATCTGGTCCGGGGGCGATCCGGCGATGTGCTGGTTCTTTTTTTCACAGAATCGCCGGACACACATCTGTTCGTCCTGAACGACCGTCTTGCATCGCGCCTGGAAATCGATGGCGTGCGCACTGTTATCCAAACCGCGTTCGGGAAAGCCAATGATGTGCGAGCGCCGGACGCCCGGATCATTGCGACGGTAGTAGCGCTTTTGCAGGAAGTCATCAAGCAGGCCGGACCGGCGCCTGCTGTGTCTGCCGCCCCCGCTGCGCCTGCTGTTGGGCCCACGCCCGCTGATGTTGAGGCAGTGCCCGGTTCCCCGGAGCCATCCGGCGCAGCTGCCCCGCAGTCGGCCACATCGGATGTCGGAGCCCAGGCACCGTCGGTTCCAACGCCCGAATCGCCACGGGAAACTCCGCCTGCCTCGGGCATCCGCCCTATGGACACCGTTTTGCCTCATGCAGCGACGCCTGAGCCGGATGAAACGCTCGCCAAAGGCAATCCCACCCAGGAAACGGCGTTAGGCGGGGCGCCACCCGCCAATTTGCTGCTTGGAGCACTGCTTGCCGTCGGTGCGTTGCTGGCGTTTTTTGCGTGGCAGAAGTTTCGCCCGCGCAAATCGCGGCTGCCGGATCTGTCGATTAACGCTCCTTCGCGGGGATTAAATCCCAAAAACATCCCACGCGGTGCCGAGCCCGCTCCTGAGATGTCTTCCGACACCATCCCCAGCGTTCCCGGAGGCGAAAGTTCGGGACGGACTGGGCCGGTTGCCGCGTCAGGCCCGGCTTTCAAACCTGCCTCGGGATTACCCCAGCGGAAAAAGCCGGTGCAACCCGAGCGGGCGCGCATGCCTACGATCCGCATCCGCACCGATCCGAAGACAGGCAACCCGATTCCCGGTGGGGAAGCACCGCTGCCAAACGCCAACGTCAATCTCACATGGGATTCGGGCGGCGACCTGTTCTCGGAGGAGGGTACGGCTGCACAAAATGTGGCGCAGGCCGATCCGTCTCCGCTTTCGGCTCCACCGTCCGTGATCGGCGCAGGTGAAGAATTATCCGCTGCCGGATCGGCAGTCGCCGAGGACGAGACGCTGCCTGGGGTGCCGCCACCATTGATGCCGCCACGTCCGTTGAGAACGCCGTTGCTTCGGAAAATGGGAATGGAACCCGACCAACTTGATCTGCCCGTTGACGAAAATGCACCGCCGGAGCGGGACGATCTGTTCCAGAGAATAGACGGTTATGTCGCCGCGATGCGGCAGGCCAGCGACAATCAGCGCGTGCAAATGTTGTCGGGACTCGAGATTCTGTTGATGGCATATCGTGAACGAGTGCAAGGGGCTGAAGAGCGTCGCCGCCGTGTTGCGGGAGGGCCTTGAGCGGCAGCGAACTAATAACCGGCTATGGGGTTACTGCCGCCAATCCGAAGCCGGGCATCGCCAGCCATTGACGCCGCGGGGTAGTCGGCCCATTGTAAATATCGGTCGGCGGGCGGTCGCTCGCAGCGTGTTGTTTGCGTTGCGGGAGGAAAGTCCGGACACCACAGGACAGCGCGCCGCGTACAATGCGCGGGGGCCGTCTCCGAAAGGGGTCGGTCACGGATCGTGTCACAGAAAATATACCGCCCTGAGCTTGTCGACGGGTAAGGGTGAAATGGCGAGGTAAGAGCTCACCGCCCCGTGGGTAACCACGGGGGCAGGACAAACCCCGCGCGGTGCAAGACAGAACAGAGGGATGGGCGGTCCGCCCGAACGCGTGCCACGCCGCAAGGCCGACCGCGGAAAACCTCGGGTAATAGTCGCATCCCGCGCAAGCGGGATCCTGCGGCAGTATGCGCAGGGAGAGAAATGACCGCCGGATGCGCCTGAGCGTATCTACAGAATCCGGCTTATAACCGATCGCCAGACGCGGGGTCCGGGGGAAATCCCGGGCCCCGCACCGATCGGCGCCCAACGGATTGCATCCGCCGACACATTGGGCTCGCACAGTGCAGGAGTTTCGAATAGCTATGAACGCAGGTTGCGGTCATGACGATTTTCCTGCTTTTAAGCATTGTTCTTGCGGTATCCTTTTTCTTCACGGGTGTTGAAGCGGCGATTCTCTCTCTTTCTCCCTCGCGCATTCGGCATTACTCCCGCCAAAACGAACCCAGCGCAGTGCGACTCGAACGTTTGCTCGACAATCCGGGGCGGTTGCTCATCACAATTGTGCTCACGGTAAACGCGTGCAACGGGATCGCTCTGGCGCTCCTTGTGAATCTGGCCACAAAGTATCTGGGTGCTTCCGGCTACGCCGCAGCTGCCCTTGCCGCTTTGCCCATCTGGTTGTTTGTACTCGGTGTTCTTCCAAAAGGATTGTTTCGCAGGATGCCCTATCGGCTGCTTGCGGCATGTGTGAAGCCGTTGGAATGGTGGGTGCGTTTGTTGTCGCCGTTGACACGGGTGTTTGAACGCGCAGCAGGACCGCTCCTGCGCGCGGGCGCAGCGCGCGGTGGCAGTCCGTTCGCTTCCCGGGAGGAACTCCGTTTTTTCACTGAGGCCAGCGCCCGGGCCGGCAATTTATCTTCTGCCGAACGCGATTTTCTGCTCAGCGTGCTCGATTTTCGCAGTCTGGAAGCAAAAGACGTCATGACACCTTGGGACCGCGTCATCACCGTTGATGCGGATGCCCCGCTCAACGAGGCGCTCGATCGCGCCCGGGAACGCAATCTGGATCGCATGCCGGCAGTCGACGACGCGGGCCGTGTCATTGGCCTCATCCTGACGTTGGATATGTTGTTGGATCCTCGGGACAATGCGAGGGCCCGCGATTATCTGCGGCAGCTGGTTAGCGTTCAGGCCCGCGATCCTGCACACAAGGTGCTCAGACAGCTTCGCGCCGCACGCCTTAAGCTGGCGCTGGTGGAGGATCCCCCGGGAACCCCCGCCGGTGTGGTCTTCTCCGAAGATCTCATGGCGCGTCTTTTCGCAAATCCTTCGCCCCCGGACAAAGCTCCGGGCAGACGCCGCAAACCGGAAGGCACCGGCGGCGTTTCCCGCCCGGTTTAGCCGCGTTTCGATCGCGGGCTCAATTTCCGGACGCGTTCGCGCAGTTCTTTTCCTGCTTTAAACCGTACGCCTGCACGCGCCGGGATCGGCACCCGGCTGCCGGGTACCGCGGGATTGCGTCCAACGCGGGGCTTGGTGATCACGACATCGAACATGCCGAAATTGCGCAGTGCCACACCGCGTCCGGATGCCAGTGAATCGGTCATGCTGGCAATGGCATGCTGCAAAATGTCATGCACAAGCGCCTGGGGTAGACCGGTGCGTGCGCTGACGGCTTCAGCAATCTCCTGCCGCGTGAGCGGCCCACGATCTCCAGCGAGTTTCATGATGCAGTTGTGCGACCTGGTCCGGTCCATTCGCGCCGTGGCGGCGGTTCGGGAAACGCTTCGGGAGCGACCTCCCACGCTGTACGGAAGTGGGTCTTGGCAACCCGGTCGAGCTCGCCAGGTCCGTGTTGCTCGACCAACTGGCGCGCCGTTTCGCGAACCTGAGCAGACGCACCGCGCGGCAGGCGCACTCCGTATTCTCTGGCAGCTTTGATGTGCCAGTCCAAAAATCGTTCCCGCGCCATGATCGATGCCGCAGCCACGGCCACGTCCGATTCCGCCTTTGTACGCTGTTCAAGCACAATACCCCGCCCACGGGTCATTAGCGCCCTCTCGATCAGGCGCGCATCGCCGAACTTGTCACTCAATGCGCGTGGACAATCCGGCACTCTCTCAAGGATATTCTCGATGGCACGCGCATGCCCCCACGCGAGGAGCTTGTTCAAATTGCCAATTTTTTTATACAGCGCATTGTAACGCGATGGACCGAGTTCGATTACCGTCCACGCGCCGGGACCGGTCGTCCGGCGCACTGCGTCCGCCAGCTCGCGAATGATTTTGTCCGAAGAAATGCGTTTGCTGTCGCGCACGCCTGCCGTGCGCAGGCTCCGAGCCGTTTTGGGATGCACGTAAACAGCCGCGACAATCAGCGGTCCGAAGAAATCGCCTTTGCCGCCTTCATCGACTCCGGCATGCGCTTCGTACGCAGCCGGATCGAGCACCTCTTCGTAGCCGAGTGCGGCTGTGCCCAAAACAATCGGTTCGAGCAGAAACTCGACAAATTCGCGCGTCCCCTTCCCTTGCACGAGCACCTTCGGTCCCTTCTCATACACCGACACGTTGACCCCCGGTTTGGATGCGGCAAAAAGAGTGTACGGTTTGCTTTCAAAACGGTAGCCCCGGTGCTCAAGCTCGCGCTTGAGCACTGCCGCCTGCGCTGCGTCCAATGGCGCAGTGTGGGAGGTGAGGGGCGCCCCGGTCATGTTAAATTCCAGAATGCCCCCGACCGCGCCGCGAATCAACTCCTCCTCCGCTGCGATATCGTGGAGTGGTTGTCGGCGCGCGCTCATCGGCTGGTTCCGACGCACCGCTCGCGTTTTACCGTGGCGCGGAGTCCGCGATCCTTACGCCGTGCTCGTTTCCGAGTTCATGCTCCAACAGACCACCGTCGCCGCAGTCATCCCACGCTACGAACGCTGGCTGTGGCGTTTTCCCGATTTCCAGACCCTCGCACGTACCTCGGAAACCGTTGTGCTCCGTGAGTGGGAAGGTCTCGGTTACTACGCTCGCGCGCGGAATCTTCATGCACTGGCAAAATTGGTTGTGAGCAGGCATGGAGGTCGTTTGCCGTCTTCGGAAGAGGAATTGCGGGTCTTGCCAGGTATGGGCCCGTACACTGTCGGGGCTTTGCTTTCCTTTGCGTTCGACAAGCCTTTTCCTGCGCTCGACGCAAACATTTCGCGTGTGCTTGCGCGGTTGCATGACATTCGCGAGCCGATCGATACCCGGAGCGGCAGGTGCGCTCTGGAAGCTGCCGCATTCGCCATGTTGCCGTCCCGACGCGGCGGCGCGGCTGCCAATGGAGCATTGATGGAGCTCGGCGCGCTCATCTGCCGCGCCGGACAACCGGAATGCTCCCTTTGTCCGGTGCGCGCATGGTGCCGCACCGATTCCCCTGCGGACTTGCCGCGCAAAGCGCCGCGCAAACCCGTTGTGCAAATTCACGATGATCGGTTGTGGCTGAGGGATTCGCGCGGGCGCATCGCGTTGCGCCGCAGTGAAGGACCCCGATGGAAAGGATTGTATCTCTTGCCGGAATGCCTGCCTTCTGCAGAAGCCAGCCTTGTTTATGAGGCGGCGTATACCGTGACCCATCATCGGGTAATCCTTCGTATCCACCGTGAGCGCAAGGCTTCTGCCGAGCCGGCATCCGGCACGCGCCCGCATGCTTTCAACGGAAGTTCCCCCATTGAGTGGGTGGATGCCGCGCAACTGGCCCGCTTGCCTTTACCCGCTCCATTTCGTAAAGCGGTGTTGAAACTCGCCGACAAACACAGCGCATGAACCGTTTTCGGTGCGTCCGTACTGCTGCCTGAACACGGGTCACGACGATTCACACCGCGGCATTGACTCGCAAGTCAGGGGTCAGGGAAGTTGGACCATTTTCCAGCCGCCAAATGGACGATATAAATCGCGCTCGCTCATGGCGAGTACAACAAAGCGTTTTCCCGCAAGATAATCCGATGAAGCGGCTATGCGCCGTGCGAAATCGATGCGTGTCTGCGGGCCGCCACCCTGGTTTGCGATCAGATCCACAGGCTGGCCAAGCGCTTTTGCAAGATGCGCTGCAAATCCGGCGGCGCCGCATTGTTCACGCTGATAAATTGTCAGATAACTGTCGCCAAGAACGATCACCTGGGCTTCCGGATCGCGATCGGAAAACGGTTGACCGTTTTCCTCGAGGACCTGCACCGCCGTATGCCTTTCGGGCGGCATCCGAGCCTGCTCGTCCTCCGGTAACATCCGCGCAAGATTTCCTTTAAACACAATTTCCTGTGCCGCAGTTGTGTATTCGTTAGAGCCGCGCTCCAGCCCAAGGCGGGCGAGTTCTTTTGCCAGCCAATCCGCTGCAAGCATTGCTCCGGCAGGAGTCCAGTGCGTGTCCGTTCTGAGGTAGAGCAACTGCTCCGAATTCGCGCTGCGCGCCGCACGCAGAACGGGGGCCGGATCCAGCACTTCAACCCCCGCTACGCGCAATTCCTCGAATGCCATCCGGCCTGCTGTGTTTGGAGCAGGATCGGTCGGTGGTTCAGCAAACCAATCGGGGTATACTGCGGCTTTTACCGGGATGGGCATGAAGACGAATTGGATGTTGCGCTCCTTGAGTTGCGCGGCGAAATCGACGAGCACCGGTACAGGTGGCGTTTCCTGCACTGCAAGATCCTGCGCAGCCAAATACTCAAGGCCGCGCCGCAGGAACAAAACGCCCGGCTCGCGGCCCGGCACGATTCGATCGTCTTCCGTGGTGGATTGCAGAACCGCGGCCAGCGCCTCCGAAAAGGCGGTTAGACCCGGCTCTTTTCGATCCGACACTCTGAGAACGTGCGAGATCCGACTTTGTGCGGGAAGCCGTTGCGGGGGCGAAAAGAAACCTGCGCCGTCCCCTTTGCGAGCCGTTGTTGTACCCGCCCTGAACACGACAAGATAACGTCCTGCTGTGGCGCGCCCCTCATCCGTTTCTGCCGGGCGCTCAATCACGGCTGAGGGTGCATTCCAGGAAAGTGCGCTGAGCGCCTCCGCATCGCCCTGTGCAAGTCCGGCGGTCGGGCCGGGGAACGGGGTGAACCCCGCCGGATCACGCGCAAAAACGTAATGGTTGTCGTACCAGGCTGCGGCGAGTTCGTTGAAATAAATGTCCAATGCCCGCGCATCGAGAATTTCGGACATGTACCGCTCAAACAACAGGGCCGCGCTGCCGGTGTCAGCCGCGAGTTGTGCGTAAAACTCCGCGGCTCCATCGCCGTTGGAGTCGGACAATCCGGCCGCGGTCTCAAGGCGCGGATCGAAATCCACGCGGATCCATGCGAGCCCCGATCCGTCGAAGTAAAGCAGTGCGATGCGTTGGGTAACCGTCCGCAGCCCCCATTTTTCGCGCGAAACTAAGTATGCCGCGTCAAGAAACGGGGCGGCGACATCCGCATCCTGTCGTTGCAACCATTCCACAAACGGGTCCCAGACCACCGGCATCGGAAGATCGTGAGGCAGAACGTCTGTGGCCGTCTCAGGCGCGATGGCGTCTTCGAACCGCCCCGCCTCATCCAGGGAGGGTGATGCATTCTGACCTTCCAACTTACCCCCGTCCGGCATTGCAAGCAGCGGATTATTCTGCCACGCCGCCCAATCCAGCGCGGCGCGTGTTGGATTCGGGATCTCGCGGACGAGCAACGCCGGTGTGACCGAGCGCGTGATGGTTCCATGCAGGTCCTCGCCGGAAAGCGGTGCAATAGCCATTGTAAAAAGCCCCGCAAGGGTGGTCGTCAAAATTGTGGGCCTGCTCATGGAAAGCATCATGGCGAAGCGGCGACCGCTCTTCAAGCCGGTCATTCCGCAGATTGCCACGCAGCCACCCACCAAAGCGGCCGCAGATCCATGGTGTCATCCACCCGTTGCAGATTCTGGATGCGAGCAGGCTGGCGCTCGAACGGCTCCAACGCCAGTCGATGGCGCGCGCCGGGTTCGAATTCGGAGGGAGGCAACAGGTTTTCTTCTTCGAAAATCCAGTGCACGACCGGGATTGTGCTTTCGGTGAACTCGCCGTTCACGACGCGTTCCACACGGTAGAGCATCACCCCAAGACAATCACGATAGGGGGCCTGCCCCGGCGAGATCCATGCAGGGACGTCTTCCAACACACCCTCAACAACCAATGTCGCACCGCGCTCTTCCCGATTTATCCCATCCGACAAAGAGGGGGCGCCTTGTCCGTCCGTCTTGCTCGATACAGGTGGTAGCGCGGTTTTTCGCCAGACAGCACTCTCGATCCGATCCTCCGGCGGCCCCGGACAAAGTTCACGCTCCGCAATCAACCAAATAACGGCTCGTTTTCCGATCCACAACTGCGGACGCCGCGCCGCCTCGTTCCGCACCTGCGTCGCTCCGCCGCCGTTAATGGCAATGACGTCTGCACGACAGCCCAAACGCGCCGCGACCAGCTCCGCAAAGCCGCCCTCCGCTCCAAACCCCAACTCCGGTTCACGGTAAATGTTCACGAAACTGTCCCCCAAAACCAGCAGTGGAACAAGCTCATCACTCCCGGAAGACAACGGCCGGATCGCCCAGGTGCCCGCTGTTTCCACTGGGAAACCGTCCCCAACGGGTTTCGCCAACATGGCCGCAAGATCTCCGCGGCTGGCCCGCATTTTGCCCACTTCATGCACCGGTTCCTCCAGCCCGTTTGTGCGGACCTCGCCCCGCGGAAGCAAATCCTCCAGTTCGCGGGCCGCAGCGTCCACTACGGCAAATAGTCCTGCGCGATTCCAATGCGTATCCTGTCGGAGAAAAACATCCTCACCGCTTCCACGCGCCGCTGCGTGAAGAATATCTGCCACCGGCAACACCCGGACCCCGGCGCGCATCAACCGCTTCTCAAATTCTACCATGCCGGGATGGCGCACCGCGCCTTCAGTCTTCGCAACCCCAAGAATTTCCGGATGAATCGAGACTTTGTCTGGCACCGGCGCAAACATTAGTCCGATGCCCCGCGCAGCCAGCTGCGTATGAAAATCGAGGATCGCCTCAAGCGGGATCTGCCATGGAATGGCGGGTGGCGGTCGCGCAACGCTGCGCACATCGCCACCCAGCGGGCCCCGGCCCAGAACGGCTTCCAGTCCGGGACGATAGACCAGCCAATGATCTTTTGGCACGAGAACCTTGTCGTTGCCTTCTCGAAATACATGCAAAAGTGCACTCTGAACCGCGCCACGGATCGCCGACGTCGGTGGCCAATCCTCCTCGCATTGCCGTTCGAATCGCGCAAACCACGTGTTGTCGGGACGAAACCCTGACCAGAACTCCACAATCAACGTCTGGCGACCCGCAGCAACGTCGCCCGCCACCTGCCACAGGGCCGGGGTCGCAAGCACGACGCAAAAGAGAATGACGAAGGCACGCGGCGACACCCCTCCCGTTTAAGCCTTACTTACCGGGATTTCAACGCGATTGCCTGCCACTGCCAAACGGGCTTATTGGTCTGTTAATGAAACGGATTCTTCTCGGCGTATCAGATCTTGAAGTGTCGCGCATCGCAATCGGTGCCATGCGCTACGCCGTTTGGCCGCAGGCCAATGCCGCAGACGAGACAGCGTTGCGTCAACGTCTTTTTGCCGCGTATGACGCGGCCTGGGAATGCGGCATCAATCTCGTCGATCATGCCGATATCTATGCTGCGGGCCGCTGCGAACTGTTATTCGGCCAATACCTGAAAGAGCGGCCAGGATTGCGGGAGCGTCTCGTCATCCAAAGCAAGTGTGGTATCCGGTTCGGTCCTTCGGGCGGTCCGGCGCGGCAATTCGATTTCTCCAAGGAACACATCGTCAACAGCGTCGAAGCCAGCATTGAACGTATGGGTTGCGGTTGGCTGGATGTCCTGCTGTTGCACCGGCCGGATTGTCTCATCGAGCCGGAGGAAGTCGCCGCTGCGTTCGACGCGCTGCATACGGCAGGGAAAGTGCGCTGGTTTGGCGTCAGCAACCATGGCATTCAGCAGATCGAACTGTTGTCCGCATCCCTGAACCGGCCACTGATCGCCAACCAACTGCAATTGAACATGCGCCAGCATGCGCTCTTTTCCGAGGGCGTGCTGGTTAACTCGCGCCAGACGCAAACGTCTTTGCAACAGGGCCTACTGGATTATTGCCGACGCAAAAGGATCACCGTTCAGCCGTGGTGCCCCATCGCGAAAGAATTTCTGCCATCGGAATCTGGCTCCGCACCCGAACACCAGCTGCGCGATGCGGCGGATGTCCTGCAACGGCTGGCGGATGCTCATGCCGTGAGTCCGGACGCCATACAAATTGCCTGGTTGCTGCGCCATCCAGCCAAATTACAACCCGTCATCGGCACCACGCGGCCAGAGCGTGTGCGCGCGCAATGCGCGGCGGACACTGTGGAATTGAGTCGGCTGGAATGGTACGAGATCCTCGCCGCCGCAAGAGCGGCATCCTTGCCCTGATTGAAGTTGTTTTGCTCAGGGTTCACTCTCACGCAGTCAGACCATGAGCCGATCATTCAGAAAAGGCCTCTTCGCCGGTCTTGCAGTTTCTCCAGGCGAAAAGGAGGAAACGCGACGGCCTCATCGCGCACTTAGACGTCGCACTCGTGCACGAATGACCATCGACGCTGTCTGTCCTGGAAACCGTCCGACAAGTAGGACTGTTCTTGCCGGAGTCCTGATGTTCTCAGGCAAGACGACGAGGAAGGAGTGGATCGAGATTCTTGAGCGACGAGCGTCCCGGCCCTTAGCCCGAGGCCGAAGGGCAACAGAGCCTGTGTAGGTCAGCGCTTCAGCCCGAAGGCTTCACTCCTAAAGCCCAACACAAAGTCATTGATCCTCCCGTACCCGTCATTCAGTGAATGGGGACATTCCAAGTTTTCAGACAGCTTATACTCTTGATGGGCTTGGCATGGGTGAAATGTCGTTGGCGCCGACTGCGTCATTGTTGAGCGCGCTGTTGGAAAAGCGGCTGTCTCCAGCCGATTGAGACTGCATGGGCTTCCAGTATTTTCACCGCAGAGCACTATGAAAACACAGTTTGCTTCCCGCTTGCGGGTGCGGCTTCTTGCATGTAGCGGAGACTGCCGCCTGCGGCTACATGCATCTCGAAGCACCGGTTTTCCTTTTCTTAAGTCATCGGCTTGATCGGGGTGTGGTGCAGGCTCTCGAGGAGTGGTGCCAGGCTGCTTGGCGCGTGGGTGACTGTTGGCTGTTGACCCCATTGGAAGGCCGCGGTGGAAATGTTCAAACTGTGGAGACTCAGATCCATCACTTCGAGACTGCAAAGCTCCAAAAAACGCTGGGGTTCGCCGCAATCAGGCCGGGAATTGTGCCTGGAAACACCCATTTCCCACTCTTTGACTTTTTCCGCCAGCACCCCCGGCACAGCCACTACTGGATCGTTGAGTACGACGTACGGTTCTCGGGGAGTTGGTCAGACCTTTTTGCCAGGATGGAGTCTGAGACCGCAGATTTTGTGACGTGCCACCTTCGGCGCCATGGCTTGACGACATGGGACTGGCATTGGTGGGGAATCGACCATCCTAACGAGCTGATCGCGCCTTCCGATCGGATTGCAGGCTTCAACCCCTTCTACCGTATTTCGCATCGCGCAATCGCATCCCTTGATCGCGAGCTTCAAACGGGATGGAGAGGACACTCCGAAACGCTTCTCCCATCGCTCATTGCGCGGATGAGCTTTTCGCTCAGGGATTTCGCTGCCAACGGTGAGTTCCCGGCCGTGGCCGGTGGACAATTCTGCACGCCGCACGGGGGAGATTTCACCTTTCTGAGCAAAAGCACGATGCGTTACCGCCCTGCTCATACACGCATCGCATCGGCCTCTCATCGGCTGTACCATCCGGTGAAGACTGGCCCAGACTTGGCGCGTTCGTGGCTGCAGTACTGCCATGGAAGTCTACGTCTGCTCGGACGCCGGGTGGCTGGACGGAAGCGTCAACCGAACTGGTGACGCCGACTTTTTCCTCGTAAGGTCGGTGTGGGCCTCGCGCAGGCTGCTGAAGCGGGAAAGATTCGGTGCTCGTTAGAGCTTTAAGCCTCGGCAGGCACTGTGCGCCGCTTCCTTACCGCACCCTTATCATGCGTGCCTTGGGGTCGCATAACACATTACCACGCAACAATAAGAGTGGGGAAGGAGGGATTACTCTCGCTGTGAAACCGGCCAAATGTGCTCCGTTCTCTTGATGACGCGGCGAAGCCTTCGTTTTAAGGCCGGAACAAGGATGGACGGATGCCTGATAGCTTTTACGATCCGCTTGATGCGCCGCGCATAAGCCGTTTCATAGAGGTTGCCATGCTTGCCGTGAAGTTCAAAGGCCACATGTCTGGAGGGAATGGGGCCGACATTCCTGAGTCCGTGCTTCTCGCCGGCAGCATAATAAAAAATGGCGGGGCCATCCACGGTTTCACCCATGGTTTCGACGCGGCCTTGCAAAAGCACGATAGCAACGTCATGCCCATCACGATGAGGCTCATAACCCTGCCCGGGCAATAGGGTGGTCATATGTGCTTCCAAAGTGCGGAGGTAATCGGTTCTGCCCTCCATGAGACGCCTGAAATCCATGTCACGGGAGCGTGTGCCGGTCCCCGTTGGCACGCTGGAAGCCTGGACGAAGGTGCTGGGCAGCGTACTTCCTGACTGGTACTCGTCCGTCACCCACTTGAAAACGACATACACAACTGCAGTGTCGCTGGTGTTTTCATGGGTGTGACGCCAATTGGCCGGGTGATAAATAAAGTCGCCCGGCCCGGCTGGGAAACGCTCCATGCGGCCCGAACCTTTTTTGCTTTCCGCAATGAACTCGGCTTGTCCCGTCACGATGATTTGGATTTCTTCCTCGTCATGTACATGCGGAGGATGCGGAATCTTGCCAGGAGCAAGCACCGAATAGTGACATTCCATGAGCCGCAAATCCGTTGTTGGCCCTTCCAATAGGTCAAAGATCTTCAGATCCCTGGTCCCGGGATCTTCCGGGCGAATATCCAATGGCTCGATTAATGTTGTAATGGCAGGTCGACTGGTCAGGGGAGCAGCATGAGGTCCGGGGATTAGGTCGTTCTGCCCATCCTGTCCATGTCCACGAATAAGAAGACAGGGAGGCTTGGGTGTTTTCAGGTAAACCATCGGCCAACGTTGATGGCCGAATTTCGGAATTCGCACCTTTTGATCTGCACGAGCATACTGCAGCAGTACAGCAACGCGCTTTTTAAATCTACTGCCATTTTGCGAGCCATGCCAGAGCCGTCCATCGAAGAAAAGCGCATCTCCGTCCCGGGTATCCAAAGTCTGAATTGCGGCATCCGGATCGTGCGCCCTGGCCCACTCGATAACGTTCTTATCCTCAATGGCGTGTCGGAGCACGCCATGGTTTTTTGCGAGTTGAAACAAGAGTATGTTTGAAAGGTGCGATTTCGGTACCAATCTGAGGGATGTCTCCCGGTCGGTGTTTGTTAGCCCCATCCAAACCGAGATAAAACCCTCTCCAGTAGAGGATTCCAGATCGTTATGCCATTGATGAATCTGACCGGGAGAGCGAATAACCAGGCTCGCTCCCCAGAGAATGACGTCTGGTCCCAGCAGTTGTACCACGATTTCGACAATACGATCCTGGCGAGCCAGATTGGCCCAGGCGGGACTGGTGGTTGCGCACCCTTTCGGCCAAACCAACGGAGGAATCTGTTCATCTGAGCGGATGTCACCAAGAAGTTTTCGACATTCCGCCCGGGAGAACAAGCCACGGTCCACGTGGTACCCCACACTGAGAACGCGTCGATGGATTTCGTCAAGTGATGTGGATAATGGTTTCAATCTTTGTGCTGCCTTTTGTTCGTTTCCCTTTTCATCTATTGCAACAGGTCATCTCAGCCACAGCTTCAGGGTTTGATGGGAATGTCGCTGCGAAATGGGATTTTCCAGGATTAAGCCTAAAACGCCGGGATAGATCGCTTCCTGATCGGGGCGTTTATTGCCGCCTACTTTCTATTTCAGTCGCCAGCAAGTCTCGCACCTCATTTTCGCTATCGTGGACCAGCGTCCTGCGCTCAGGAGCGCCAATGCAGCGTAAGCGTCCGATAACGGCCATCTTGAAGAGTTGAGGTGTGGTTGTCGAGAGATGATCGTGATGAAAGCGACAACTGGGACCAAGCCAGGCCGTCGCGTGCGGCGATCATGGACGAGGCAAGAGAAGTGGGAACACGTTGAGGCGTGGCGGCGGAGTGGATGGAGCCGAATGGATTACTCTCAGCGCCAGGGGCTGGGGTATGGGACGTTCGGGCGGTGGGTCAAATCTGAAATGCCCACATCCGGCCACCGTTTCGCGCCAGTGGAAGTGGAATATCCTTGCGAGTCAGGCATTGAACTCTTTGCGCCCAACGGCTGGCGGGTGAAGGTGTCGATGACATTGGCCGAGGTCATGGAGGTGGTGGGGCGATGCTGAGTGTGAGTTCTGCGGTGCGCCTGAGCCTGGCGGAACTGACGCTGCTGCTGGAGGGGATTGATCTCAAAGACACGCGCAAGCGGGCCTGGCATCGGGTGGAAGCGCGGTTGGGGGCTTGAGCTAAAAAGCTAATGGAAAGTGGAATTGTTCGAGGAAAATCCATGGATCCTCTTGCGATGTTAGTATACATGCGAGAAGCATGCTGAATCCTGCGTTGCGAGCCACTCTTCCCAAGGAAGTGGCCAGCTACATCAGCATGGTAAAGCTTGAGTATCGCAACGAACAAAAGCGTGCGAAAAAGCAGGAAGAGCGCGCCCGACAGCAGGAAGAGCGCGCCAAGCGTGCGGAACCTGAAGTTGAACATCTGCGGATTCTGTTGCGCCTGGAGCGTATTGAAAAGTATGGCCCGGGCAGCGAACGTCTGAGGGACGCGCAACTGGAGTTGCTGGAGCTTGAACCGGGTGTGGCACCACGCGAGATCC